>NZ_JBSFHY010000046.1:0-88880 GCF_053597295.1 Streptomyces sp. NPDC001450 | reverse complement strand
CGGACGCCGCCGCGGTCGCCGGCCGGGTCAGGAACGCCGGCGCGATCTTCATCGGCCCCTGGGCCCCGGTGTCGCTCGGCGACTACGCGGCCGGGCAACGCCCGGGTCGGCGGGCGCCGTTGTGCTGCGCCTGTGACGACACGCCTGCCGGCCGGCCGTCGGCCTGATGGCCGGGCTCAGCGGATCACCAGGACGTGCTCGCCGCGCGGCAGCAGCTCGCCCACGACGGGCGCGCCGGGGATTTCGCCGGCCACCAGCAGCCCGCCGGAGGTCTGCGCGTCGGCCAGGAGCAGTGCCTCGTCCTCGCTCACCGCCGACAGGTCGCTGTGGGGGCGTACCCACGCGAGATTGCGCCGGGTGCCGCCGCTGACGTGTCCCTCGCACAGCGCCTGCCGGGCGCCGTCGAGGTAGGGCACGGCGTTCGCGTCGATCAGGGCCGTGACCCCGCTCGCCCGGGCGAGCTTGTAGGCATGGCCGAGCAGCCCGAACCCGGTGACGTCCGTCGCGCAGGTGAGCCCGGCGGCGAGCGCCGCTTCGGCCGCCGCCCGGTTGAGCCGCGTCATGACCTCGACCGCGTGCGGGTACACCTCGCCGGTGGCCTTGTGCCTGCTGTTCAGCACGCCGATGCCGAGCGGTTTGGTCAGGGACAGCGGCACACCCGGTTTTCCGGCGTCGCTGCGCAGCAGACGGTCCGGGTCGACCAGGCCGGTGACCGCCATGCCGTACTTGGGCTCGGGGTCGTCCACGCTGTGGCCGCCGGCGACGTGGCAGCCCGCGGCCGCGGCCGTGTCCAGGCCGCCGCGCAGCACCTCGCGGGCCAGGTCGAGCGGGAGGACACCGCGCGGCCAGGCCAGCAGGTTCACGGCGAGCAGGGGACGGCCGCCGGTGGCGTAGACGTCCGACAGCGCGTTCGCCGCGGCGATGCGGCCCCAGTCGTAGGGGTCGTCGACCACGGGCGTGAAGAAGTCGGTGGTCGCCAGTACCGCTGTACCGTCCGGCAGGCGCACGACGGAGGCGTCGTCGCCGTCGTCCAGCCCTACGAGCAGTTCGCCCTCGGGGTCACGGACCGGTACGGCGGCCCCCAGGCCCCGCAGCACCTCCTCCAGCTCGCCCGGCGGGATCTTGCAGGCACATCCGCCGCCGTGCGCGTACTGGGTGAGGCGGACGGATGCGCGGGGCGCCGTCGATGAGGTCATGCAGATCATGATTCCGGACGCGTTCCGTTAGCGCCGGTATACGGCTTTTGCGAAGATGGCCGCGTGGCGTGGGGAGGCGTGTCCGGCCTGGTGACCGGCCCGGTCTTCAAAACCGTTGAACGGCAGGAGCTGCCGTTGGCGGGTTCGATTCCCGTCCGCCTCCGCCACGCACGCGCCGCAGGAGGGCCACGGTGAGTGGAAGAGGTGCCATGAGCGATCCGCGCCGGCGCATCCCAGGCACCGACGCCGTGCTGGCCGAGCCGCGGCTCGCCACCGCCGTCCGGACGCTGGGGCGTCCCCTGGTGAAGGCGGCTGTCGCGCAGGCCCAGCGACGCGCGAGGGCCGGCGAGATCGCTCCCGAGGACGTGGTGGACGCGGCCGTCGCCCATCTGCCCGAGCGAGCCTGCGGCCTGCGGCCGGTGATCAACGCCACCGGTGTGCTGGTGCACACCAATCTCGGCCGGGCACCGCTGTCGGATGCCGCCCGGGACGCCGTGCTGGCCGCGTCCGGATGCACGGACGTCGAGTTCGACCTGGCCGAAGGCCGCCGGGCCCGCCGCGGACGCGGGGCGCTCGCCGCGCTGGCCGAGGCGGCGCCCGATGCCGGAGCGGTGCACGTGGTGAACAACAACGCGGCCGCGCTGCTCCTGTGCGCCCTGGCGATGGCCCAGGGACGGGAGATCGTGATCAGCCGGGGTGAGCTGGTCGAGATCGGCGACGGGTTCCGCATTCCGGAGCTGCTGGCCTCCACCGGCGCGCGGCTGCGCGAGGTCGGCACCACCAACCGCACCCGTGCGCGGGACTACGCCGAGGCCATCGGCCCCGACACCGGTTTCCTGCTCAAGGTGCACGCGTCCAACTTCCACATCAGCGGTTTCACCGCGGCGGCGAGTGTGAGCGAGCTGGCGACGCTCGGGCCGCCGGTCGTGGTGGACATCGGTTCCGGTCTGCTCGGCCCGCACCCGCTGCTCCCCCAGGAGCCGGACGCCACCACCGCGCTGCGTGCCGGGGCGGCGCTGGTGACGGCCAGCGGGGACAAGCTGCTCGGCGGACCCCAGGCCGGGCTGCTGCTCGGTGAAGCGGGGCTGGTCGAGCGACTGCGGCGGCATCCCGCGGCCCGGGCCATGCGGGTGGACAAGCTGACCCTGGCCGCGCTGGAAGCGACGCTGCGCGGTCCGGAGCCGCCCGTACGCACCGCGCTGGCCGCCGACGAGACCGCCCTGCGCGAGCGCGCCGCCCGGCTGGTCGAGCGGCTGCGGGCCGAAGGGGTACCGGCGGAGGTGCTGCGTACGGAGGCGGCCGTGGGCGGTGGCGGCGCGCCCGGGGTGACCCTGCCCAGCGCGGCCGTCGGCCTGCCCGCGCCGTACGGCCCGTTGCTGCGCACCGGCGCGGTCCCGGTGATCGGCCGGGTGGAGCGCGGCCGGTGCCTGCTGGATCTGCGCACGGTCGGGGCGGAGGAGGAGCAGGCGGTGCTGCAGGCCGTGCTCGCCGCACGGCGGTCGCGTACGGGCGGTGGACGCCCGGAAGACGGAGACGACCACGGAAGTGAGCGGCCGTGCACGTGATCGCCACCGCCGGTCACGTCGATCACGGCAAGTCGACGCTGGTCAGGCTGCTCACCGGGATGGAGCCGGACCGCTGGGAGCAGGAGCGCCGGCGCGGGCTGACCATCGACCTGGGCTTCGCCTGGACGACCCTCGCCGGCGGGCCGGAGGTGGCGTTCGTCGACGTCCCGGGCCACGAGCGGTTCGTGCCCAACATGCTCGCCGGTATCGGCCCGGTCCCCGCCGTGCTGTTCGTGGTGGCCGCCGACGAGGGCTGGATGCCGCAGTCGGCCGAGCATCTGCAGGCACTGGACGCGCTGGGCGTCCGGCATGCGCTGCTCACGGTCACCCGCTGCGACCTCGCCGACCCGGAACCGGCCCGGCAACAGGCGCTGGCCCGCATGGCGTCGACCAGCCTCGGACCGGTTGACTCGGTGACGGTGAGCGGGCGCACCGGCGAGGGCCTGGACCGGCTGCGGGACGGACTGACGCGGCTGGTGGGAGCCCTGCCACCCGCCGATCCGGACGCCGACGTCCGGCTGTGGGTCGATCGCTCGTTCAGCGTCGTCGGCGCGGGCACGGTGGTCACCGGAACGCTGACGGCCGGCACCCTGCGCAGCGACGCGGAGCTTCAGCTGGCCTCCACCGGGGCGGTGATGCGGGTACGCGGCCTGCAGACGCTGGGCCGGGACACGCCCGAGGTCCGCGCCGTGGCCCGCGTGGCGGTCGGTCTGCGCGGCGTCGAGCACCGGGCGATCGGCCGCGGTGACGCTCTCCTCACTCCGGGCAGGTGGCTGACGACGGCCGAGGCCGACGTCGCGCTGCGCGGCGCCGACAGCGGCGGGGGCGACGCCGGCGAGCGCCGTGACCTCCCCCGCGAGCTCGTGCTGCACGTGGGTTCCGCGTCCGTGGCCGCCCGGGTCCGGCCGCTGGGGGCCGGCAGCGCCCGGCTGCGGCTGGCCCGGCCCCTGCCGCTGCGCGTCGGCGACCGCGCGTTGCTGCGCGATCCCGGTCGGCACCGCATCGCCGCCGGTGTGGACGTACTCGACGTGACACCCCCCGAGCTGAGCCGGCGCGGAGCCGCACGGTTGCGCGCCGCGGAGCTGACCGCTCTGACCGGTGCGGCACCGCGGGCGGTGGCCGAGGCGTTGCTGCATCGGCGGCGCTTCGCGACCGCGGGCGAGCTGCACGCCGTGGGGCTGCCCGTGGTGGGCGAGCCGGTGGGTGACGGCCGAAGGGTTGATCCGGGCGTGTGGCGCGAGTTGGTCGTCTCCTTGCGTGCCGTGGTCGACGAGTGGCGCGATGGGCATCCCCTGGAGTCCGGCATGCCCGTGGAGGCGGTACGCCGGCGACTGCGGCTGCCCACGGCCGGTGTCGTGGAACGGCTTGCCGGTGCCGCGTCGCTGCCGGTGGTGGAGGGGCGGGTGTGCGCGCCGGGCAGCCGCGCGGTGCTTCCCGAAGCCGTCGAGTCGGCGGTGGCCGCGCTGACCGCCGAGTTGCGCGCTGCCCCGTTCGCCGCGCCGGACGCCGCGAGGATGGCGGAACTGCGGCTCGGGAAGAGGGAGTTGGCCGCCGCGGTGCGCGCCGGCCGCCTGCTGAAGGTGGCCGACGGTGTCTTCCTGCTTCCCGACGGCGACACACGGGCCGCCGAAGTGCTCGCGGAACTGCCCCAGCCGTACACCCTCAGCCAGGCGCGGCAGGCGCTGCGCACCACCCGGCGGGTCGCGGTGCCCCTGCTGGAGCTGCTGGACCGCCGGGGTGTCACCGAGCGGCTCGCGGACGGCACGCATCGTGTGCGCGCCGCGTCGGCCTGACCGGTGCTCGACATGCCCCTCGCGGGTCCCGGCGTTACGTTGGCTGCGACGGCGCAAGGGCACGAGGCGGGAGATCGCCATGGGCCTGTGGCAGTGGATCGACGGCTGGCCGGTGTACCGGCAGCTCACCGGTGACGATGCGCTGGGCAGGGGCAGCGCGGCGCGCTCGCGCGGCACCGAGCAGGTGTCCGCCCGTACCGAGAAGGCCGACAGGGTCGTACGGTCCGTGTGCCCGTACTGCGCCGTGGGCTGCGGCCAGAAGGTCTACGTCGAGGACGAGAAGGTCGTCCAGATCGAGGGCGACCCGGACTCCCCGATCTCACGCGGCCGGCTGTGCCCGAAGGGCTCGGCCAGCAAGCAGTTGGTGACCGGGCCCGGCCGGATCACTGCCGTCCTGCACCGGGCGCCGTACGGCACGGGGTGGGAGCGGATCCCGCTCGACCGGGCGATGGACATGATCGCCGACCGGGTCGTCGAAACCCGTCGGCAGACGTGGCAGGACACGCATCACGGGGTTCCCGTCCGGCGCACGCTCGGCATCGCCTCGCTCGGCGGAGCGACGCTGGACAACGAAGAGAACTACCTGATGAAGAAGCTCTACACGGCGCTGGGCGCGATCCAGATCGAGAACCAGGCGCGGATTTGACACTCCGCCACGGTTCCCGGTCTGGGGACCTCGTTCGGACGTGGCGGAGCCACGACGTTCCAGCAGGATCTGGCCGAGGCCGACTGCATCGTCATCCAGGGTTCCAACATGGCCGAGTGCCATCCGGTCGGCTTCCAGTGGGTGGTGGAGGCCCGGGAACGGGGTGCCACGATCATCCATGTCGACCCCCGCTTCACCCGCACCAGCGCGCTGGCGGACGTCCACGTGCCGCTGCGGGCCGGGACGGACATCGCCTTCCTCGGTGCCCTGATCAACCATGTGCTCAGCAACGACAAGGACTTCCGCGAGTACGTGGTCGCCTACACCAACGCGCCCGCGATCCTGCGCGAGGACTTCGCCGACACCGAGGACCTGGACGGGCTGTTCTCCGGCTTCGACCCGGAGAGCCGGCACTACGAGACGACCAGCTGGATGTACGAGGGCGCGCAGGCCTCGGCCGCGGCCGGCGACCGGGACCGGTGGCCGGGATCGGGCGACGGGGGCGAGCAGGGTGCGGCGGCCGGGCAGACCGGAGGCAGGGAGCTGCGCGAGAGCGGCCGCGCGCACTCGTACGGCGCGGGCGGCCCCGCCCTGGGCGGGAAGCCGGCCATGGACCCGACGCTGCAACACCCGCGCTGCGTGTACCAGGTGCTCAGGCGGCACTTCGCCCGCTACACGCCGGACCTGGTCGAGGACGTGTGCGGCGTCCCCCGCGAGCTCTTCGCCCGGGTGGCCGACGCGATCACGGCCAACTCCGGACGCGAGCGCACCACGGCCCTGTGCTACTCCGTCGGCTGGACCCAGCACACCGTAGGGGTGCAGTACATCCGTACCGCGGCCATCCTGCAGGCGCTGCTGGGCAACATCGGGCGGCCGGGAGGCGGCATCCTGGCCCTGCGCGGACACGCCAGCATCCAGGGCTCCACGGACGTCCCCACCCTGTTCGACCTGCTGCCCGGCTACATCCCCATGCCGCACGCCCACCAGCACCAGGACCTGGACGCGTTCGTGGCCGCGGACGCCGGCACGACCGGCTTCTGGGGCAACATGCGCGCCTACGTGGTGAGTCTGCTCAAGGCCTGGTGGGGGCAGGCGGCCACCGAGGAGAACGACTACCGCTTCGACTGGCTGCCGCGGCTGACCGGCGACCACGGCACGTACCAGACGGTGCTCAACCAGCTCTCGGGCGAGTGCAAGGGGTACTTCCTCGTCGGCGAGAACCCGGCGGTCGGTTCGGCCAACAGCAAGCTGCAGCGCCTCGGACTGGCGAACCTGGACTGGCTGGTCGTGCGCGACCTGCGCCTCATCGAGAGCGCGACCTTCTGGCAGGACGGGCCGGAGATCGAGACCGGTGAGCTGCGCACCGAGGAGATCCCGACGGAGGTGTTCTTCCTGCCGGCCGCGGCGCACACGGAGAAGGACGGCAGCTTCACCAACACCCAGCGGCTGCTGCAGTGGCACCACACGGCCGTCGACCCGCCCGGGGACGCCCGCAGCGACCTCTGGTTCTACCACCACCTCGGACGGATCATCAGGGAGAAGCTCGCCGGATCCGCCGAGCCGCACGACCGCCCCCTGCTCGACCTGACCTGGGACTACCCGACGTCGGGCCCGCTGGCCGAGCCGAGCGCCGACGCGGTACTCGCCGAGATCAACGGGTACGGCCCGGACGGGCAGCCGCTGTCGTCGTCCACCCAGCTACGCGACGACGGCTCCACCTCCTGCGGGGTCTGGATCTACTGCGGGGTCCGCGCCGACGGACACAACCACGCGGCGAACCGCCGGCCGCACGCCGAACAGAGCCGCATCGCCCCCGACTGGGGCTGGGCGTGGCCGGCCAACCGCCGCATCCTCTACAACCGGGCGTCGGCCGACCCCGAGGGAAGGCCGTGGAGCGAGCGCAAGCGGTACGTGTGGTGGGACGCCGAGCAGGGCCGGTGGACCGGGGACGACGTCCCGGACTGCGAGGCGGACAAGCCGCCCGACTACCGGCCGCCGCCGGACGCGAAGGCCCAGGACGCCCTGGCCGGCACCGACCCGTTCATCATGCAGAGCGACGGCCGCGCCTGGCTGTTCGCACCGGCCGGGCTGGCCGACGGCCCGCTGCCCGCGCACTACGAGCCGTACGAGTCGCCGGTGGACAACCCGCTGTACGGGCAGCAGACGAACCCGGCGCTGCAGGCCTACGACCACCCTGCCAACCGGTACCACCAGGCCGGGAGCAGGGTGTACCCGTACGCGTTCACCACCTACCGGCTCACCGAGCATCACACGGCCGGCGGCATGAGCCGTACGCTGCCCTATCTGTCCGAGCTGCAACCGGAGTTCTTCTGCGAGGTCTCCCCCGAGCTCGCCGCCGAGCGCGGCCTGGAGCACCTGGGCTGGGCGACCATCACCACGGCCCGTACGGCGGTCGAGGCGAGAGTGCTGGTGACCGACCGGATCAAACCGCTGCGGATCCGGGGCCGCACCATCCACCAGGTGGGACTGCCCTACCACTGGGGTCCGAACGGTCTGTCGACGGGAGACGCGGCGAACGAGCTGCTGTCCGTCGTCCTCGACCCGAACGTACGCATCCAGGAGTCCAAGGCGGCGACCTGCGACATCCGGCCCGGCAGGCGTCCGCGGGGTCCGGCGCTGCGGGCCCACGTGGCGGCCTACCGGCGGCGCGCCGGCCTCCCCGAGGACATCCCGCCGGGCGCAGGAGAGGAACAGCGATGACTTCCGACCGCAACAGGCTGTCCGGCCCGCTGGCCGACCCCGCCGCGGACGCCGGATACCCGGAGACCCACCCACCCCGGACGGGCTTCTTCACGGACACCTCCGTCTGTATCGGCTGCAAGGCGTGTCAGGTGGCGTGCAAGGAGTGGAACCTCGTTCCGGCCGAGACCGAGGAACTCGACCTGCTGGGGCAGTCGTTCGACAACACGGGTGCGCTGAGCGCCGACAACTGGCGGCACGTGGCGTTCGTCGAGCAGAAGGTGGCACCGGACCGGCCGCCGGTCGACCTGGGCATGCCGGCCGTCGGACCACCGCCCGGGCACGACACGGGTGCCGGGGACGGCCAGGTGCGGTGGCTGATGTCCAGCGACGTGTGCAAGCACTGCACCCACGCCGCCTGCCTGGACGTCTGCCCGACCGGGTCGTTGTTCCGCACCGAGTTCGGGACCGTGGTGGTGCAGGAGGACATCTGCAACGGCTGCGGATACTGCGTGCCGGCGTGCCCGTACGGCGTGATCGACATCCGCCCGGGCGACGGCCGGGCCTTCAAGTGCACGCTGTGCTACGACCGTTTGGGGGCGGGCCGGGAACCGGCATGCGCCCAGGCGTGCCCGACCGACTCCATCCAGTTCGGCCCGCTGGAGGAACTGCGCGAGCGGGCGGACCGGCGGGTGACCGAGTTGCACGAGCGCGGGGTGGACCAGGCACGGCTGTACGGCCGGGATCCGAACGACGGCGTCGGCGGTGACGGCGCGTTCTTCCTCCTGCTGGACGAGCCCGAGGTGTACGGACTGCCGCCGGACCCGGTGGTCACCACCCGTGACCTGCCGTCGATGTGGCGGCACGCGGCGACGGCTGCCGTCGGGGTGGCGGTGAGTGTGGCGCTGTCCTTCCTGGGGCGGGGGACCTTGGAAAGGAGGAAGCCGTGACGAGAAGAGGTGAGCAGGGGCGCGAACGGGAACGGCCCATGGTTCCCCGCGCGGAGTTCCGGTCGTACTACGGCCGGCCGATCCTCAAGCGTCCCACCTGGAAGGTGCCGGACGTGCCGGGATATCTGTTCCTCGGGGGGACCGCCGGTGCCTCGGCGACCATGGCTGCGGTGGCGGAGCTGACCGGGCGTCGGGGGCTGGCCGGGGCGGGCCGGTGGGTCGCCGGCGGTGCGTCGGTGGCCGGCGTCGCCGCCCTGGTCCATGACCTCGGCCGTCCCGAGCGCTTCACGCACATGCTGCGCGTCCTCAAGCCCACCTCGCCGCTGTCGGTGGGCTCCTGGATCCTCGCGCCGTTCTCCACGCTCGCCACCGCCGCGGCCGCCTCGCAGGCCACCGGAAGGCTGCCCGGGCTCGGCCGGCTCGCCGGGCTCGGATCCGCCGTACTGGGGCCGGCGATGTGCACGTACACCGCGGTGCTGCTCTCCGACACCGCGGTGCCGGCGTGGCACGAGGCGTATCCGGAGCTGCCGTATGTGTTCGCGGGCAGCGCGCTGACCAGCGCCGCGGGTGCGGCACTGCTCTGCGCACCCCGCGCGGAGCACGGGCCGCCGATCCGGATGGGCCTGCTCGGCGCGGTCATGGAACTCGCCGCGACGCGCAGCCTCGAGCGGCGGCTCGGGCTGGTCGGTGAGCCCTACGTCACGGGCCGGCCCGGGCGGCTGCTGACGTTGAGCAAGGCGCTGGCCGTGGCCGGGGCCGGGCTGTCGCTTCTCGCGGGGCGTCGCGCGACTCCGCTCCTGGCCGGAGGGGCGTACCTGGCCGCGGGGCTGTGCACCCGGTTCGGAGTCTTCGCGGCGGGTATCGCGTCCGCTCAGGACCCGGTGTACGTGGTGACTCCGCAGCGGCACCGCCTCGGGGCGGGGGGTCTGGGTGCCGCCTAGGTCGTGTCCGGGGGGCCGTTCCTTGATGATCGATTACATCGCCACCCTGGGTGAGGTTTCATGTCACGGGGTTGTCGCGCAACCACCCCAAGACCTGCTGGGCATGCACGTCGGGAGGGAAGACCGGGTAGAAGGCATGCTCGATCACCCCATCACGGATGACGAGGGTCAGCCGCTTGAACAGCGTCAGCCCGTCGGTGTCGAACGTGGGCAGGCCGAGGGCCGCGGCCAGGTTCAGCCGAGGGTCGGAGAGCATCGCGAAGGGCAGGCGGAGCCGCTCGACGACCTCGCGTTGATAGGCGGTGTCCTGGCTGGACAGGCCGAAAACGCTCCGTGCGCCGGCCGCAAGAAGTTCTTGGTGGTGGTCCCGGAAATCGCATGCTTCGGTGGTGCAGCCCCGTGCTCCGGGGATGGAGTCCCAGCCGTCTGGGAGGTCGGCATCCGGGCGGCCCGTGAGCGGGTAGACGTAGATGATCGTGCGCCCCGGACCAAGGGCATCGACACTCACCATCTCGCTTGTGGTGCTGGGCAGTTCGAGGTGGGGTGCCTTCAGGCCGGGAAGGTGGTCGGCCGCGCCGTCGTCATCCGGGACGGGCAGGTCCGCAGGCAGGCGGTGGAAGTCGCTCATGGTGTGCTCTTCGTCGTCGGGCGATGAGATGCTGCTGTTGCGATGGGCGGCCTGTCTCAGCTGCCGTATCAGGGTCGCTCGGCGGCTGGTCAGGGCCTCGATCCGTTCGGTCAGCTCGTCGATGGCCTCGCGATAGCCGGCCAGCGACGCCGGACAGTCGTCGGCGTACTGCCGTCCGGACGCCAGACACTCCAGAAACGGCCGCGTGCGCTCGACCGGGATGCCGAGGCTGCCGAGAGCCCGGATCTCGCGCACCAGACGCACGTCGTCCTCGTCGTAGTCCCGGTACCCGTTGGCGAGACGGCGCGGCGTGATCAACCCGAGCGATTCGTAGTAACGCACCGCTTTGACTGTCACGCCGGCGCATCTGGCCAGCTCGCCGATCTTCATGCCGTTCATCTCCACGAACGCTAGACCTTGACCTCAAGGGCAAGGTCAACCTGCCGTCCGCAGACTCTCACGGTTGCCGCAGGCCGGGCCCGGGGCCGGCGCTGCGCCCGAAGTCGAGCCGGAAACCGATCCAGGCAGCGTCGGCGCCCGGGGAGAAGAAGATGCCTCTGTGGCAGGCGATCCTTTTCCTGCTTCTCCTGGGCTCCACCAGGCCGTCACCGACTGACAGCCATGCGGCGGTCCTGCATCTCATGCAAGGACGGCCGCCTCAGCGATCGCCGACGACGCTGCCATGATGCTCAGTTGGGGATTCACCTGCGGGCAGCTGGGGAGGACGGAGGCATCCGCGAGCAGCACCCCGTGTACTCCGCGGAGCCTGCCCCACGGGTCGGCCGGGAAGCGGTGCGGGTCCGCGCCTGCGGCGACCGTGCCTGTGGGGTGGTAGGCCGAGAGGTGGAGGTGGCGTGCGCTCGTGCCGGCCAGGACGGCGTCCAGTTCCGTGAGGCTGCGTACGCGTGGTGTGCGGGCGATGCCGGTGAGCACTTCCTCGGCTCCCGCGGCGAACAGCAGCTCTCCCATGGCGCGCACGGCCCGTAGCAGGCGGCCTGCGTCGCGGTGGTCCAGGTCGTAGCGGATCAGTGTGCGGTCGCGGCCGAGGACGCGACCGGAGGGGTGGTCGGCGATCATCGCGCCGAGCGTGGCGAGCCGGTCGGCGGTCTCCAGTTCGCGGCGCAGCTCGGCGCCCAGTCCGGGGAGGATGAAGGAACCCATGCCGGGCGGGGTTGCGGTGGCCTCGATGAGGATGCCCTGCGAGTGGTGCTCTTCGACTCCGACGCTCTGCAGCACGCCTTCCCAGGCGGTGACCGGTTCGGCGAAGCGTCCGGCGACGCTCGTGGCCGGGTGGACGCTGAGATTGCGGCCGAGGCGGGGGTGCCGGCCGAGGCCGGAGCGGCGCAGGAGCGGCGGGGACTGCAGCGCGCCCGCGGCGACGACGACCAGGGGCGCGAGGATCTCGAAGCCGCCGCCCTCCGCGCAGCGTGCGCGTACCCCCGCGGCCCGCGGGCCTCCGGGCCGGTCCGTGTCCACGAGGATGCGCTCGACTCTGGCTCCGGTGACGATACGGGCACCCGCGGCGCAGGCCTCGGGCAGCACGGACAGCTGTACGCTCTGTTTGGCGCCGGTCGGACAGCCCACCACGCACTGGCAGGATCCCTGGCAGCCCGGGGCGTTGCGGCGCAGGGGTGCGGCCTGCCAGCCGAGCTCGCGTGCGCCCTTGAGCGTGATGCGGCCGTTGTTGCCGAGGACGTCGGCGGGTTGGGTGGCCACCCGCAGGGTGCACTCGGCTTCGTCCAGATACCGGTCGAACCCGTCGGCGGGCGTGAATCCGAAGTCCCTGCTCCAGCGGGCCAGGACGTGACCCGGAGTGCGGTAGCAGGTACCGGAGTTGACGACCGTGGTGCCGCCGACGGCTCGGCCCGTCGGCAGCAGCAGTGGTGGGTTGCCGACGGCGACGGTCGCTCCGCCGTCCCGGTAGAGGTCCGTGAAGCGGTCCAGGGGCGTGCGCCGGCCGAACGACTCGGTGGAGTGGTGCCGCCCTTCCTCGAGGACGACGACGTCGAGCCCTGCCCGGGCCAGGGTCCGCGCGGCCGTCGCCCCGCCCGCGCCCGAGCCGATGACGACGGCGTCGGCGGTGGAGCGCGCGGGCCAGGAGGGCGCGGTTGTCAGGTCGAGCGGCGGGTCCTGGCGTGTGAGGCCGCGTGGTGTGGGACCGTCCTGGAGCATCCGTTCCGTTCCGGCCGCCAGAAGGACGGGCACCTTCAGTACGTCCAGGAGCGGGAGAAGGGTGGGCCGTGCGGCGAGTTCGCGCAGTACGGATTCCTGTTCGGGCGTGGTGAGTGCGCCGAGCGTGCGTCCGGTGCGTGCCATGGCGTAGGTGTCCACGCCGCGCGCTGCTGCCCGTAGGCCGGCCCGCGCGGCGAGCGGCATCGTGGTGAGGACAGTCTCCAGTCTGGCGGGGACGCGTCGGGGCCAGTCGCTCGTGCCGTCGTCGGCGATGAGGGCGGACACGAGACCGGTGAGAGTCATCGTGTGCCCACCTCCGCGTGGGCCGTGCCTTCCAGCGTCCATTCGGCCTCGGTGCGCCAGCCGCCGAACCACCATCGCTCCAGCAGGACGTGTGCGTCGGCCCGCTCACTGTTGTGGCACGTCGCGTGTTGGCCGTCGGGGTCGGTGTAGTCGAGAGCGAGGGTACGGTCCGCTTGCTGGGTGACCTCGACCCGGATCCGGCGCAGGCCGGTGCGGCCGGTGACCGTCCACGTGGGCAGGGCGATGCCGGCGCGGAAACGGCCCACTCCGGCCCAGCCGGCCGCCGTCCGCTCGGGGCGACGCGGCCAGGTGCGACCCTGCCGACGCAGTCGGAGGAAGACCAAGGGGGGAAGCCGGCGCAGGCCCGGGCGCATGGAGACGGCGGCGACGATCTCCAGGACGTCGCCGCCGCCGAGGTCGGCGTGCAGCCAGGCCCAGCGGCGGGCGTTGCCGTGGCCGTAGATCCGGGCGGAGGCGCCCGGGGCCGCGGTGAGGGTCAGCGTGGTGTCGTCGTGGGTGAAGGTGCCTTCGTAGGTGGTCCTGGCCGCGGGGAGCATCTGGGCGGCAGGAAGCAGGGGCCTGCGCCAGGACCAGCGGGGGAAGGTGAACAGCGGTTCGTCCGTGCGGTGTTCGGTCAGATCCCAGCGCAGGGCACCGCTCTCGGCCGCCCCGGACAGGCGTCCGGGCCGGACCGCGGCCCCGTCGGCGCTGAAGCCCGACCCTTCGGGAGTCCACTTGGCGGGGCCGAAGCGGGCGTGCCGCACGGGTCCGTCCTTGGGGAAGACCGCCGCCCAGCCGTGTGCGTACGGCTCGGATCCGTCGGCCGGCGCGGTCAGTTCGTGGTGCAGCCACAGTCCGCTGCCGGTGGCCGGTTCGGTGAGGGTGGTGTACCAGACCTCGGTACGGCCCGGCTCTCCGCGCCAGCGGGGCGCGAGGAACGCGTCGGGATCCTCCCGCCGGGGGAAGCGGAAACTGGCCAGGAACGGCAGGAGTTGAGTGCCGAGGGGGAAGCGGAGGGTGCCGGTGCCGATCCGCACGCCGTCCTCGTGGAGGGTGTACGGCAGCACGGTGATCGAGGTCACGGGCCTGCGCGGGGTGACGGACTTCCAGCCGTCGAGGGTGAGCCGACGGCCGTCGGCGGTGAAGGCAATGCGGTAACGGATACGGCGCCGCGAGAGCGGCGAGATCTCCAACTCCCCCTCGGCGCGAGGGTCGTCGGCCCAGCCCGCGATCCGTATCCGGCCGGTGGCGCGGGCCTCGGTCGTACCGAGAAGGCGGAGAAAGCGGTCGGCCGAGACGGTCAGATCGAGGCGGACCCGGCGCGTACGGTCCTCGTCGTCGAGTCGCAGCGTGCCGAGCATCGTCTCGCGAAAGACCGTGCCACGCGCGGGTGAGCCGGCGCTCGTGGCCGCGCGTGAGGTCGTCTGCCCGCTCATGCGAGGCCCTCCAGCATGATCCGCTCGGTCGCCGTCAGATACTGTTCGGCCGCCCGCCGGGCGCCGGCCTCGTCGCCGCACGCCACCGCCTCGACCACCGGCTCCAGGCGCCCACGGGCCGCCCGGGCGTCCGTGAACGGGCCCCTGAGTGCGGCGCGCACCGGCAGATAGGCGTTGAAGAGGGTGTTGGTCAGCAGGACATAGACACGGTTGCCGGTGGCGCGGGCCAGGGCCCGGTGGACCTCGACGTCCGCGAGCTGTACGGCATCGGCGTCCGCCGCGCCCCCCACGGCCGCCAGGAGCGCGCGCAGTTCGGCTCGCTGCGGTTCGGTCGCCCGGGCCGCGGCCCGCTCGGCGATCAACGCGCCGATACTGCGCCGCACTTCGAAGACCTCACCGATCCAGTCGGGGCTGTGCCGTACGAGCATGGGCAGCAGGTCGGCGCCGCCGAGGCGCAGATAGTCCCGCACGCGGGTGCCGACGCCGTGCCGGGTCTCCAGCAGTCCGGCCTGCATCAGACGGCCGAAGGCGTGCTTGAGGGTGGTGCGGGTGACGCCGTAACCGTCGGCGAGCGTGCGCTCGGGCGGCAGGTAACTGCCCGCCGGATGGCGCCCGGTGAGGATGTCCTCACGCAGTCGGCCCTCCAGGACATCGACGATGGTCTCGCGGGGCAGTGCTTCCATACCGTCCTCCCCGATGGCTCAGTGGATGAGCCACTCAACCAATACGCGTCCGTGGAGTCAACGGTCCAGCCGCGACGAATCGGAGTCGTTCAGTTGCCGTCGTGCACGGCGGTGAGTCCGTTGAACACTCCTACGTAGGCGGTGCCTTCCGGGCCGAGGGTGATCGGGGCCCAGTTGTCGTCGTAGTTGATGCCGGTGCCCACGAGCTGCTTGAAGCGGGTTTCGCCCGTGCGGAAGTCGACGGCGGTCAGGTACCAGGCGTCGATGCCCAGGGGGTTCGGATCCTTCGTGTACAGGTACAACAGGCCGTTGGCGGTGGACAGCTTCGGCACGGTGGAGGGTGAGCGTTCACCGCTCTCCCACATGGTGTCGCAGCCGCTGCCGTCCTTGCGGACGTCGATGCGCGTGACTCCGCCGACGACGCTGCGTCCGAGGGTGAGCGAGGTGATGTTCTCGTATCCGTAGTTGTTCTCGACCACGAGGCTGTTGCCCCAGCTGATCAACGAGTTGTCCGTGGTGGAGGCCCCCGATCCGAAGACGGGGATCTCGCAGACCAGGCGGCGGTCGGCGGGAACGGCGGGGTCCCGCCGGTAGACCAGGACGTGCATGCGGTCGTCGGCGTTGTCCGTGACGGCGACGTACTGTCCGCCCTCGCCGAAGATGTCCGGTGTCGTGCCGGAACCCTGGTTGACGGAGCCGGGTTTGGTCCCGGTTCCGCGGTCGTAGGTCTGCCGCCAGATCACCTCGGGTGTGCCGTCGGCCGTGGCGCGGAAGTCGTACAGAGCGTGGTCGGAGACGATGGCGACGCCGTCCTCGGCGACGGAGAAGGAGTTCTGGATCTCCTCGCCGGTGAGCTGGATGGACCGGATGGTGCCGGTGGCGGGGTCGACGGTGCCTACACGGCCCTGCCGGGTGACCCACCAGATACGGCCGGTCCAGTCGGGCATGACGGACGTGACCGGGTCGCAGTCGCCGCTGGGGTGCAGGTTGGTCCAGGTGACGCAGTCGTGGGGTACGTGACTGCCGAGGTCCCAGTCGTCGGTGACGCCGAAGCTCCAGGTGCCGTCGGGAGACTGCCGGTGCGCCAGGCGCAGGAGGTGCTGGCGGGAGTCCGCGAGCACCAGCCGGTCCTGGTCGTCGAGGTAGGAGTAGGCGCCGCCGGACGTGTCCTTGAAGATCCGGGAGAAGTCGAGCCGGGTGATCGCCTCGACGGTGGACGGCCGTTGCGGCAGCTTGTACTCGGCCAGGGTCGTAAGAGTGCGCGGATCGAGCAGCTTGACCAGGAAACCCGTGAACGTCCCGCACACCGTGACGATCCGGCCCTCCCGGTCGAAGGTGACGTTGGCGCACTCGCCACCGAGCAGCGCCATCCGCTCACTGCCGACCTGGGGTTGCCTGCCGAGCGGGCCGTTCCACGGGTAGGTGGCGCTCCCCCAGGCATCGGCGTGCATGCCGCTGCGTCCGTTGGCCGCGAGAAACGGGTGCTGTGGGGGCTGCTTGCCGGGGAGGGGCCGGGCGGTGACGGGGGCGCCCGCGTAGGCGTCGACCAGACGGTGGCCCGGGGCCTTGGGTATCGGCTCGGCCTGCGCGGGCGCGGGCCCGGTGACGGCTGTGGCTGCCGCCATGGTGAGGGCGACGGCCAGGGCACGGCTGAGTCTCCTGCGGGACATGCGGCTCCTCGGGTGCGTACGGCAGTGGTCGCGCCGAGGGCGACCATAGGAGCGCCGTCTCGAGGAGTCCACAGAGAGGTGAGGATTGTTCATGATCCTGCAACGGCCTGGTCAGGGGCGCGTTGTCGGGTGTGAGGAGCTGCCCTGCACGGCCGCGGCGGCCTGCTCCGTAAATGGCTGGCCCTCAACCCGACTCGGCGGGATGATCCCCGGTGTTGGCTGTGCGACCGCCGCCCGGGCACAAGGGCGGCCGCGTACTGTGCTTTCTCCCTGCCCGGGAAGGGACTGTGATGACCACTGCCGCGTCCGAGCCGGCCGGTTCCGAGCCCGAGGTGCGCACCGCAGCCGGGGTGCTGCGTGGCAGCGTGGAAGGGGGTGGGGCGGTCTTCCGTGGCATCCCCTTCGCCGAGCCGCCGGTGGACGGGCTCCGTTTCGCCGCACCACAGCCGGTCACCGGATGGGACGGCATACGTACGGCTGTGTCGTACGGGCCGCCGCCCCCGCAGGCAGGCCACTTCGGCATGGACGCGCTGTCACGGGAATCGGTGGGCACTGACTGGCTGACGGTCAACGTCTGGTCGCCCGAGCCGTACCCGGGTGCGGGGCTCCCGGTGATGGTGTGGATTCCCGGCGGCGCCTACAGCATCGGCATGTCCAGCCTCCCCGAGTACGACGGGGCCCGCCTCGCGCGGGAGGGCGGTCTCGTCGTGGTGACGCTCAACTACCGCGTGGGCATCGAGGGGTTCGCGTACATCGACGGAGCGCCCGCCAACCGGGGACTGCTCGACCAGGTGGCCGCGTTGGAGTGGGTGCGCGACAACATCCGGGCCTTCGGGGGCGACCCGGACCAGGTCACGGTCTTCGGTCAGTCGGCGGGCGCGGGGTCGGTCGCTGCGCTGCTGGCGATGCCGCGTGCGGCGGGGCTCTTCCGTCGGGCGATCGCGCAGAGCGTGCCGGGGACGTTCTTCTCACCGGCGCTCGCCGCCGACATCGCCGCCACCTGCGCGGCTGAGCTGGGACTGCGGCCCACAGTGGCCGACTTGGCGACCGTGGCCCCGAACCGGCTTCCCACCGCCGGTGATGCGGTCGCCGCCAAGTGCGCCTCGTTCGCGAACCGCTGGGGCCCCATCGCGCACAGGTCGATCCCGTTCTCGCCCGTCGTCGACGGTGATGTTCTGCCCGTCACTCCGTGGCAGGCCCTGGCCGACGGCGCGGCCCGGGACGTCGACATCCTTGTCGGGCACACCCGTGACGAGCAGCGGCTGTTGACCGCGCTCGACGGCATGCTGGGGCAGGTCACGGAAGAGCAAGCCGAGACTGCTCTGCAGGTCTTCGCCCCCGGCCCGGACGGTGCACGCCGGTACCGTGACGCTTTCCCCGGCGCGGGCCCGGACGAACTGTACGAACTGGTCAACTCGGACTGGCTGTTCCGTATGCCGAGCCTCCACCTCGCCACCGCGCAGATCACCGGTGGCGGACGTGCCCACATGTACGAACTGACCTGGTCCGCCCCCGGGATGGGAGGTGTCCTCGGCGCCTGCCACGGCCTCGACGTGCCTCTCGTGTTCGGCAACCTGGGCAGCGGCCAGCCTGCGGCACTGATCGGCGAGGGCCCCTCCCCCGCTGCGGAGCAGCTGTCCGCACGCATGCGCACCGCGTGGACTGCCTTCGCGGCGCACGGTGCCCCCGGCTGGGCCGCGTACGACTTCGCGCAACGCCTCACGCAACTCTTCGACACGCGACCGGCCGTCACCGCCTATCCGGAGGAGACCTCCCGCCTCATCTGGCGAGACCGCTCCATTCCGGTGCTGCCGCTGATGGACCAGTAGCAGCCCGATCCCCAAGAGCCAAGAAGGACTGGACGTTCTCGTTCCAGATCCAGCGCCGGACCGTGCGTTCGCCGTCGGCCGAACCCGCTGATAAACATATGTGGTGGCGGACGACGACTCCCATCGGTTCCAGGTACGGCAGTCCGGGCTCATCGTGAAGGTCCCGGAGGCGGAGCCTGCTGTGCGGGTGTGGCGCGAGCGGCTTGATCCCTCGGCCGGCGCCGGGGTACCGGCTCATGTCACGGTGCTCTTCCCGTTTCTCGACGCGAGCCGGATCGACGAGAGTGCCTGTGCCGCGATCGGGGAGGTACTCGGTCGGCACCAGTCCTTCGAAGTCCGGTTCGAGCGCTGCGGACGGTTTCCCGGGGTGCTGTATCTCGCCCCCGAACCGGACACCCGCTTCAGGCGCCTCACCGAGTCGGTCGTGGAGCGGTGGCCGGAGAACCCGCCGTTCGGTGGGCAGTTCGCCGATGTCGTCCCGCATCTGACCGTCGCCCAAGGCCAGGACGAGGCCGTCCTGGAGAAGGCCGCGGCCGATGTGCTCGGCGCTCTCCCCGTGGTCGCACGCGTCTCGTCGGTCGACTTGCTGGTCCACGACGGAACGCGGTGGCAGCAGCGGGCCTCTTTCCCTCTGCGGTAGGCCCGGTCGCGACTCCGAAGGGATCACCACCGGGACACCGACTGGCCGGCACCGCCCTGAAGATTGTAAAATTGTCTTTTTGTTCAGGTTTTCACCCTGTGACGCCGCCTGAGGAATTCGCAAGTGCGTACCGCCCGCCGCATGGATCTGCTGACGCCGAGCGCGGCCCTTCTGATCGTGGGATGCGTCCTGCCCGCAGAGGCGAGCCCCACCCCCTACGCCGATGCGCCGGCCACACCGGCGGTGGCGGTGCGCCCCGCCGACCCCACTCCGTCGGCGCTGAATCCCATCGATCCGGCCGCCTTCCAGGCCACCGTCGCGCGTGCGGCCGAGAAGCTCATGGTCCCCGGTGCGGTGGTGCTGCTCCAGACCCCGCAGGGGACCTTCCGGGCGACCGTCGGTACCACCGAGCTGGGTGCGGCCGGCCGGCCCACCACGAGCGACCACTTCCGGATCGCCTCCAACACCAAGACCATGACCTCGGCCCTGATCCTCCTCCTCGCACAGGGCGGCAGGCTCCGGCTGGACGACCCGGTGTCCGACTACGTTCCCGGGGTGCCGGGCGGCGCGCACATCACCATCGCCGAGCTGCTGAAGATGCGCAGCGGTCTGTACAACTACACCGACGCACCCGAGCTCGCGGCAGCCCTGGACGCCGATCCGGGCAGGGCTGTGACGCCGCAGGAGATGCTGGACATCGCGTTCCGGCGCCCGCCGAACTTCCCGCCCGACGCGTCCTACGAGTACAGCAACACCAACTACGTGCTGCTGGGCCTCGTCGCCGAGAAGGCGGGCGGCCGGCCGTTGGCCCAGCAGTTCCGGGACCGGCTGTTCGGCCCGCTCGGCCTGGTGGGGACCTCGCTGCCCGACGCCGACGATCTGTCCCTTCCCGCCCCCTTCGCACATGGATACATGTACGGCGCAACGGCCTATGCGCTGGTCGACCGGCCCTACCCCGCCGACCTGCAGGCGGCGGCCCGCTCCGGAAGGCTCAAGCCGGTGGACTACACCCACCAGAACCCCTCGTACGCCACCGCCCCCGGAGGTGTCATCTCCACAGCGGACGACCTGGCCACCTGGATCCGGGCTCTGGTGACGGGCAAGGTCCTGGACCCCGCGTTCCAGCAGCAGTGGCTCCACAGCCCCCAGGCCGAGGACCCGGCCGCGCCCGGCGGGCAGAAGTACGGGTACGGCATCAGCCACCAGCGTTTCGGCCCCCACTCCGCGATGTACTACCACGGCGGTGAGCTCCCCGGCTTCAACTCCTTCATCGGCTACGACCCGGACAACAAGGTCACCCTCGTGATCTGGACGAACCTGACTCTGTCGCCCGACGGCCGGACCACTGCCCAAGCCCTGCTGCCCACCGTCCTCAACCAGGTCTACGCCGGCCTCTCCCTCCCCACCAGCGCCGCGGCACCGCGGGCCGTCGCCCGTCCGGAGCGCGGCTCCTGAGTCGGTCCACGACGGACGGCGTCACCATGTCACGGCGTCGAACAGAGCCGTCGTATCCGGTTCCCGGCTGTGGTTCAGGGTCTGCTCGGCCCAGATCACCTTGCCCTGCGCCGCGTAGCGGGTTCCCCAGCGGTCCGCGAACTGGGAGACCAGGAACAGGCCACGGCCTCCTTCGTCGGTGATGGCCGCGCGCCGCAGCCGGGGTGAGGTGTTGCTGCCGTCCGACACCTCACAGACCAGGGTGCTTCCCAGCATGATCCTGACCCGCACGGGCGGAGCGCCGTACCGGATCGCGTTGGTGAGGAGCTCGCTGAGGATCAGTTCCGTGGTGAACGCCGACTCCTGCAGCCCCCAGTCGTCCAGGCGGCGGCTGACGTCCGTACGCACCCGGGACACGGCCCGCGCATCGGAGGGCACGTCCCAGGTCGCGACCTGGGACGGGTCGAGCAGCCGGGTCCGGGCGACCAGCAGCGCCACGTCGTCGCCGGGCGTCTCGGGCAGCATCGTCTCCATGAGGGCCCGGCAGGTCTCCTCCGGTGTCTGGTCCGCGTGGGCGATGGTCGAGCGGAGCAGCTCCAGGCACTCGTCGATGTCCCGGCCGCGGTTCTCGATCAGGCCGTCGGTGAACAGGACGAGCCGGCTGCCCTCCGACAGGACCAGCTCCCCGGCCTCGAAGGGGTGCCCACCCACCCCCAGGGGCGGCGACAGGGGGACGTCGGGGAAGGTCACCGTGCCGTGTTCGTCGGCCACGGCCGGTGCGAGGTGGCCGGCCCGGGCGACGGTGCAGTGTCCGCCGACCGGGTCGTATATGGCGTAGAGGCAGGTGGCGCCGGTGAGCGGCGCACGGTCCTCGTCGGCGTTCGCCGTCTGCGAGTCCAGGCGGGTCACCATCTCGTCGAGACGGCTCAACAGCTCGTCCGGGGCCAGGTCCAGGGAGGAGAAGTTCAGCACGGCGGTCCGCAGCCGTGCCATGGTCACGGCGGAGTGCAACCCGTGCCCGACGACGTCGCCGACGGCCAGTGCCACCCGGAAGCCGGGCAGGGGGATGACGTCGAACCAGTCGCCGCCCACGCCGGACTGCGCGGGCAGGTAGCGGGAGGCGATCTCCAGTGCGTCCTGGACCGGCAGGTCCAGGGGGAGCAGGCTGCGCTGCAGCGTCACGGCCATGGTGTGCTCGCGCGCGAAACGGCGTGCGTTGTCGATCGCGACGGCCGCCCGGGCGACCAGTTCCTCGGCCACGGCGACGTCCTCCTCCTCGAACCTGGCGGATCCGCCGCCGCGCCAGAAGTTGGCCATGCCGAGGACGATCCCCCGGGCCCGCAGAGGGACCGTGACCAGTGAGTGGATGCCGTAGTCCAGAGCCTGCCGTGCTCCCTCAGGGTCCTGGGCCCGCCAGTCCTGGGCGGTGTGCAGGTCCGGCACCAGGACGGCCTTGCCGCGTCGCAGCGCCGCCACCATCGGTGTGTCCGCCACCACGAACCGGATCAGATCTCCCACCGGCTGCAACGGGTGCCCGGCCCGTGATTCGCTCAGCGCGGTGCGCCTCATGCGCAGCACGGCGCCGGTGGGCTCCTCGCCACGCAGCACGGAGTCGAGGAGTTCCACGGTGGCGAAGTCGGCCATGCGCGGGACCGCCACCTCCGAGAGCTCCTCTGCGGTACGCCGTACGTCGAGCGTGGTGCCGATCCGCGTGCCGGCCTCGTACAGGAACGACAGGCGGCCCCGCGCGACCTCCGCCTGGCCGGACAGGGCTCTCAGCTCCGTGGTGTCCCGGAAGGTGGCGACAAGGCCCTGCGCGGCGTCGTAGGGCGCGATGTGCCGAGTGTTCACTGCCAGCAGCCGGTCTCCGGCGGGAATCACTTCGTCGGAGGTGGCTTCGCCCGACACCAGCAAGCGCGTCAGGCCGGAGCCCAGGCCCAGCTCCGTCACGTGCCGCTGGTCGGCGTCCTCGGGCAGGCCCAGCAGCCGCTGTGCCTCGTCGTTGGCGAGCAGCAGTCGTCCGTCGCCGCCGACGATCAGGACCCCCTCACGCACCGCGTGCAGCACGGCGTCGTGGTGCTCGTACATCCGGGTCATCTCGGCGGGGCCGAGTCCGTGGGTCTGCCGCAGCAGCCGCCGGCTGACGAGGGCTGCACCGCCGGTCGCGAGCACGAGTGCCCCGGCCGCGGCGCCGAGCAGTATCGGCAGCTGCTGGTTCAGCACGTGGCCCAGGGTCTCGAACTGGATCCCGGCGCTCACCATGCCGATGACACGCCTGCTCGCATCGGTCACGGGGACGACCGCGCGCACGGCGTCGGTCGGACGGCCGTGGAACGTCTCCGTGAACGTCTCCCCTGCGGCGGCTCGGCCGACGCCCTGTGCCTTCGTACCGATCATGGCGGGGTCCGGGTCGGTGAGCCGGACCCCGTGTTCGTCGAGGACGGAGATGAAGTCGACTCCGGAGCCGAGCATCGCCCGCTCCGCCGGCGCCTGCAGCCGTGCCGTCGGATCAGGTGACTGCAGCGCGAGTACCGTGCCGGGTGCGTGCGCGAACGCCTCCGCCGCGGCCAGTGAACGGTCCTTGGCGCTGCGCTCGGCGTCGTACCGCCCCTGCACCACCAGTGCGGCTGCCGCCACCGCGACCAGCAGCAGCATGATGAGGGCCTGCAGCAGAAAGACCTGCGCCGCGAGCGTACGGACGCTCAGGGACGGCCAGAGGCGGCGTCCCTGTGACGGCCAGGGGCCTGTACGGCCACGACGGGTACGGCGAGGCGGATCCGACGACCGCCCCGGGCCGGGCGGCGCCGCCGCTCTCCCCCATGGCCGGCGGGAGCGTCCGCTCATGCACCTTTTCTAACACTGCGGCAGCGTACGTTCTACGCGGACCGCTCCTGACCGGGTGGGGTCCGGCAGCGCAGGGCGAGAGCCGCGATGTCGTCGTCGAGCCGTCCGCCGCTGTAGTGGAGCAGATCCCGGTGAAGCCGGTCCAGCAGCTCACGGGGCGGCGTCGGGCCGAGTTGCCGCATCCATTCCGGCAGCGGGAAGAACGTGCCGTTGCGGTCCCTGGTCTCCGTTACGCCGTCCGTGTAGAGAAGCAACTGGTCGCCCTCACAGAAGTTGACGGTGTCAACGATGTAGTGGTCTCCGAGGAGCGTCGCGAGGTTGAGGGGCGGCGAGGGCATGCTGGACTCGAGGACGCGGATCTCCCCGTTCTGCACGAGCAGGGGTGGCGGGTGCCCACAGTTGAGAATTCTGACCTGCCCACCGCCGTACGGGATCTCGGCGATCAGGGCGGTGGCGAAGTGCTCGGGCTGGTCCGGGGCGGGGGAAGCGAGGCTGTGACGGGCGATGCTGGTCTCCAGGCGACGGATGATGCTCCTCAGGTCGGGCTGGTCGTACGCGTTCTCCCTGAAGCAGTTGATCACCGCCGAGGCCGCGCCCACCGCTTGGAGTCCCTTGCCGCGCACGTCACCGATGAGGAGCCGGACCCCGTACGGGGTGTCGGCCGCCTCGTAGAAGTCGCCTCCGATCCGGGCCTGCTCCTGGGCCGCCAGGTACAGCGACTCGATCTCGACGTTCTGGATGCGGCGCGGGAGCGGGCGGAGCAGCACTTTCTGGGCTGCGTCGGCGACGAGCCGGACCTGGAAGAGCATCTCCTCGCGCTCGAGTCGTAGATGGCTGGCGTATGCGGCCGCCAAGGTGACCGCGACGATCGCGGCACCCGTGTACGGCGTCCCCAGATCGGAGTAGACGAGGCTGAGCCCGATCATGACCAGCAGGCAGAACGCCCCCAGCAGGATCGTCGGCACGACGGCCCACAACGCGGCCGCGAGGGCGGGTGCTGCGGGCAGGAGGCGGCTGAAGGCGATCTCCCTCGGTGTGGCGAAGGCCAGGCCGCTGATGACGAGGGTCAGGATCACCGGTGACAGCATCACGGGGTCCCGTCGGCCGCCGAGTGGAGGGCGACGCTGGAGCCGTCCCGACCTGATCACAAAATGCATCTTAACGGGATGATGCGGACATCACTCCACGTAGAGGCACGCGTCCGCGGTCGGTGATCAGCCGCTCGAAGCACCAAGTGCCAGGTCACCCGCGCACCCGGGGGAAAACCCCCGGACGCCACGTGGGGCAGCCCTCGTATCCACAGGGTGGCTGGCAGGCTTCTTCGGGGCGGTCGGCCGTCCCCAGAATTCTCGGCATGACGACTTCCCCTGATGCCTCCGTGGCGCCCCGGGCCTCCGACGCGTGTGCGGGCACGCCCGACCCCGGTGCCGGCAGCGATTTCGCAAGGCTGTCCCAGCGCATGAGCGAAGCCGGTCTGCTGAAGCGGCGCCCCGGTTACTACACGGTACGGCTCGGTCTCGTGGTCGGGCTGTTCGCTGCGGGCTGGGGAGCCTTCTTCGCGCTCGGCGACACCTGGTGGCAACTGGCCGTGGCCGCATTTCTGGCCGTGATGTTCGGGCAGGTCGCCCTGGTGGCGCACGACCTGGCCCACCGGCAGGTCTTCCGGCGGCGCCGGCACAGCGAGATCTGGGGACGGCTGTTCGGCAACCTCGGCATAGGCATGAGCTACGGCTGGTGGATGAACAAGCACACCCGCCACCACGCCAATCCCAATCATGAGGAACTGGACCCCGATGTCGCCCCGGACATCCTGGTGTGGTCCACCGAGCAAGCCCGCGCCAGCAGTGGCCTGGCCCGTCTCCTCGGTGGCCACCAGGCGCTGCTGTTCTTCCCGCTGCTGACCCTGGAAGGCTTCAACCTCCACGTCGCGAGCCTGCGGGCGCTGCGCTCGCCGTCCATGAGGAACCGGCTGCTCGAGGCCGCTCTGCTCCTGCTGCACATCGCGGGTCTGCTCACCGCCCTGTTCGTGGTGCTCTCACCGGGGAAGGCGGTGGCGTTCCTCGCCGTGAACCAGTGCCTGTTCGGCGTCTACCTGGGCTGCACCTTCGCCCCCAATCACAAGGGCATGCCCACGATCACCGGTGCGCAGCGGCTCGACTTCCTGCGCCGCCAGGTTCTGACGTCCCGCAACGTGCGCGGCGGTTGGTTCACCGACGTGGTGCTGGGTGGGCTCAACTACCAGATCGAGCACCATCTGTTCCCGAGCATGCCCACGGTCCACCTGCGCCGAGATCGGGGTGCCGTACCACGAGACGGGGCTGATCCGGTCCTACCGCGAGGCCCTGGCACACATGCACCGGGTGGGAGAGCCGATCCGGCAGCGGCGCAGGGCGTGACCGCGCCGGCTCGGTGCCCTCAGGTCATGGAACCGGGGACACCGAGCCGATCGGGTCAGCTCGACCGACGACCTACCGCTCAGCCCTCAGCGGGCGTGGTGACGGCCGCGCGTGAACGGCTCGAAGGTGTGGCTGAACTGCCAGGTGTCCTGGGCGATTCCGGAACAGGAGTTGGCGCCGCCGGTGCCGACACAGCCGCCGTTGTCGCGCTGGAGGGCCCAGAAGGAGAGGGTGTCGATCCCCTCGGCCTCGGCCCACTTCTCGACCGTGACCGCGTTCTGCGTGGTGAAGGTCTCCTCGGGACCGTAGTCGTCGATGCCGGGCATCTCGGTGACGCCGACCATGCTCCACAGCTCGGCCGGGCTCTTCTTCGGGTGGAGGGCGGCCAGTTGGCCGTGCAGGCCGGCGGCGGCGCTCTCGGTGTCGGCCGCCATGTCGTGGGTGGCGCCGTCGTAGTAGTCGAACGTCATGATGTTCACGACGTCCACCCGGGCGTGGTTGTCGACCGCGTTCTGCAGCAGGGCCACACCGCTGGGGGCGAGGCCGGTGTTCGTCGTCGGCAGGGTGTAGGAGAACTGCAGGCTGTGGCCGGTGCGTTCGGCCCAGCGTTCGGCCTTGGCGACGGCCTTGTTGCGGCGGTCGATGCCGGCGGTGTCGGTGCTGGAGTCGGCCTCCACGTCGAGGTCGATGCGCGTGATGCCGTAGGTCTTGACGAGGCTTTCGTACACCGCGGCGATGGCGTCGACGCTGGTGCAGCTGTCGGCGAGTTCGGTGCCGGTGGTGTCGGCGCCGTAGCCCCCGAAGGAGGGGATGACGTTGCCGCCGCGGGCCTGGATCGCGGCGATGTCACTGCCGAAGACCGACCGGGAGATCGGCTGGGCCGTGTCGCCGTTCCAGTACGTCGCGCACGAGCCCGCGGCGGGCGTCTGGAGGAAGGCCATCGTGAGGTACTTGGTGCCGGACTCCGCGGCGAGCGCCGCCGGGCTTTCACCGGTCCAGGCCTCGAAGTACGGCGCCGCCACGTGCGCGGGCATGGGCCCGGCGGGGTGCGGGGGCATCTGCGACGAGGCGTGCGCGCCACCTCCCCCGAGGGCAACCAGCGCGGCTGACAGGGCAGTTACGGTCATGCTGGACAGCAGCGCGTGATCAGGTCCGGTTCGTCGCATTGACGCTCCCATGGCGAAATGAGCAGGCGGGGACAGCGGGAAGACCCGCGAGAACAGATGTGCGTGAGGTCGAACCGGGTCCAATGGTTGGACTAGACCAATTAACTGTCAAGGTTCTTTACAATTAACTGACCAAGCCAGGGCGGGTGAACACCAGGTGGGTGGCGGGCAGTTCGCCGGTTCGCTGGTGCGCGCGCGGTGCCGCGAGCACCGTCGGACGGGGGACGAAGCCGGGGGAGTCGTTCAGTCCGCTGCTTCCAGGCCGGCCTTGTCGCAGGCGAGGCGGAGCGCCCGAGTGCAGATCTGCCCGATGGTGTAGACGCGGTCCTCGAGGAGCGTCCGCCGGATGTCGGCGGTTGTCACCGCCCTCGGAGTGAGCAGGACGGTCGGGATGTGCTGGGTGGTGGGGCTGTCCATGGTCGTCGTGGCGATGTCGTGCAGACCCTCGCCGCGCCCGAGGGCGACCGCCATGGCGGCGGCCGCGGCGGCTTCCGCCGGGAAGGGCTTGTAGACCGTCATGAGCTGTTCGCCCTTGATGATGCGCCGTACGGCCTCGAGGTCGGCGTCCTGGCCGGTGACGGGCGGAAGTTTCCGCACCTGGGCGCTCTTGAGAGCGGCGATCACACCGGCCGCCATGGCGTCGTTGGCCGCCAGGACGCCGTCGATCCGTTGCGGTCCCAGGGCCGCGATCGCGGCGGACATGTTGGTGTGGGCGCTGTCAGTGCTCCAGCCCGGCGTGTCGTACGACCGGCGGATGTTCACCTTGCCGGTGAGGACGGACAGCGCCCCCTTCCTGAACCATGCCGCGTTGGGGTCGGTGAGATCGCCGTTCATCATGACGACGTTCCCGCCGTTCGCCCGGTCGCCCATGGCCTTGAGGAGCGCCTCGCCCTGGAGCTTGCCGACCTGCGCACCGTCGAAACTGACGTAGCCGGAGACCGGGCCTTCCGCGAGCCGGTCGTAGGCGATGACCGGGACGCCCGCCGCGTGCGCCTCCTGGATCGAGGAGCGGAGCGCCTTGGTGTCCGTGGCATCGAGGATCAGGACCCTGACCCCCTTCGTGACCATGGAGGTCATCTGTTGCTGCTGTCTCGTCGCGTCGTTGTCGGCGTTGGCGTACTCCAGGGCGCAGCGGGGACACAGGTCCTTGAGGCGCTTCTCGATCAGCGGCTTGTCGAAGTGCTCCCAGCGGGGCAGCGACCGGCTCGGGAGCAGCAGCCCGACGGTGAAACTGTCCGCGCCCGTCCTGCCGTTGCCCGCGCAGGCGGCCAGGGACGTCGCCAGCAGCCCCGCGACGAGCGCTGCTACGACGTTCCGGGTGCGGGTTCTCATGGCGGGCCCTCCTGGTCCGTCCGGAGTCCCGAACCCGGGCGATCCGGATCGGACGGCGGTACGACGATCTCGCTCCACACCTGCTTGCCGCTGGCGACCGGCATGGAGCCGAAGGACTCCGACATCGCCTCCACCAGCATCAGGCCCCGGCCGCCGGTCGACTCCCAGTCCACGATCACCGGCTTGGCGGGCGCGCGCGGGGAGGAGTCGTTCACACAGACCCGCACCCGGTCCCCGCGGAGCGTCAGGTCGACGTGGACCGGCCCCTGGGTGTGCACCAAAGCGTTGGTGACGAGTTCGGACACGACCAGCAGCACCGCGTCGGCGACTTGCTCGATGTTCCAGCGGCGCAGCGTGCGCGCGGTGAAGCGGCGGGCGTGCATGACGGCGTCCGGCAGCCGCCACACCGCCCAACCGGCCCGTATCGGCCGGGTCTTCATGCCGTCGTAGCGGAGCAGCAACAGCGCCACGTCGTCCTCACGACGGCCGCCGTCGCCCAGCAGGGCGTCGGCCACCCGCCCCGGGTCCGACGGGTCGGCGGCGGCGAGTGCGACGCGCGTGCGCTGCATGCCCTCGTCCAGGGGCAGGTCGGCGGCCTCGACCAGACCGTCGGTGACCAGGGCGAGCAGCGTGCCGGGGGCCAGTGCGACCGATGTCATGGGGAACTCCGCCTCCGCGGAGATGCCGAGCGGGAGCGCGCCCTCGACCTGCACCTCCTCGGTGCTGCCGTCGGGATGCCGTACCAGCGGTGCGAGGTGTCCGGCGCGGACGAACAGGGTGTTGCCCTGCTCCATGTCCAGCTCGGCGTAGCAGCAGGTGGCGAACAGGTCGGTCTCCATGCCGACGAGGAGTCGGTTGGCGTGCGAGACGACCACGTCGGGTGGGTGGCCCTCCACCGCGTACGCCCTGACCGCGGTACGCATCTGACCCATGATCGTCGCTGCTCCGGCACTGTGTCCCTGCACGTCCCCGATGACCAGCGCCACCCGGTCCTCGGAGAGGGCGATGACGTCGTACCAGTCGCCGCCCACCTGCAACCCGCGCCGGGCCGGCAGATAGCGGGCGACAGCCGTTCCTCCGGACAGTTCGGGCAGGCGCCGGGGCAGCAGGCTGCGCTGCAGCATCGTGGCGAGTTCCTGCTCTGCGTCGTGTGCGTGCGCACCCTTGAGTGCCTGGCCGACCAGCGCCGCGGTCGCCGTCAGCAGGGAGCGTTCCTCGGGGGCGAACTCGTGCGGCCGGTCCCAGCCGATCAGGCACAGGCCGGCGGCCCGCCCCTTGGCGGGAAGCGGCAGGACGGCGAGCCCCCCGGGGCCGACGCCCGTGAGTCCGGGTTCGAGGGCCGTGCCGGCGGGCCACAGGTCCATGCGTCCGTCCCGCAGTGCCAGCCGCAGGGTGGGCAGGGCGCCGACCGGCGCGTCGGGCCACTGCGAACGCCACTCGGAGCGCCACGACTCGGGCCAGGCGGCGGGCTCCGGCGGGTCGAGCACGGTGACCACGAGCCGGTCGTCCTGCAGCTCGGCGAGCGCCACCCGGTCGGCGCCGAGCGGCTCCCGGAGCGCGGTGACCACCACCTGGCTGACGTCGGCGACCGTGGTGGCGTCGTCGAGTGCGGCGGTCAGCCACTGGATCCTGGAGACGTCGTCGGTGCTCCGGGGCAGGACCGAGGTCGCCGTCACCACGCCCAGCACCTGGTCGGGCCGGTCGTCGCTGCCGGCGATCACCCGGCAGCTCAGGCTCAGCCAGCGCATCTCGCCGGTGGGGCGACGGACCCGGAACTCCAGCACCCGTCCGCCGAGCGCATGGGCGGACGGCTCCAGGACCGACATCAGGGCGTGCATGTCCTCCGGGAGGGTGTGCGCGAGCAGGGTGTCCGCCTTGCCGTCGAACTCGTCCGGCGTGATCCCGACCAGTTCGAGGAGGATCTCGTCCGCCTCGATCAGGCCGGTGTCCGGCACCAGGGCGAAGGAGCCGACGCTCAGCCGACGCAGTGCGGGACCCAGCAGCGGCGACGGTGTGGTGCCCCCGGCCGCCGCCTGGAGCAGGCCGGCGACCGCGTCGGCGTACCGCTCCAGGAAGCTTTGCTGCTCGGGTTCGAAGCCGTTCGCGCACGTGCCCACGACGACGAGGCAGCCCAGACGCCTGCCCTCCGCGCGCAGCGGCAGTGCGCCCAGCGACGTCTCCGCGCGCGGCGGCGTCGGGCCGCCGTCGGAGAAGGAGGCGAGTGCCGTGGGATTCAGCCACAGAGGACGGCCGGTGCGGAAGGCTTGGGCCGCGGGTGAGCCACCGGACAGGATCAGGCGCTCGGGCAGCCCGTACTCGGAAGCAGCGCGACCGGCGGTCTCCACCAGTCGCAGCTCTTCCGTCCCGGCACCGAGCACGTAGACCGCTGCCAGCGCCGCTGCGGCGAACGTCAGTACACGAACACTCGGGGCGGCCTCGGGCACCGGCGGCGGGCCGCTACCGGTGGGGGCGGCGTCGGATGCCCGCAGTTGCGCGACGCCGGCCCGGGCACTGCCGTCATGAGGCATGTCCGCACCCACCTCCCGTCCAGGCCGAGGTGCCGACAGGGCGCGATGAGGGCCTTACACCAGAATCGCATATATGGACTAACCGGACAGGTCGATGAGGCGGTGGCCGGGTTCGCAGATCACTGCGGCCGGTGTCACACTGACCACGTGGTCGTCCTCCTGGCCAGCCCGTTCAGAGAGGTCTCTCCGATGAAGGCCTTCATGGGGAACGCGGCCATGGCGATGGCCGTTGTCTCGGCGATGGTCGCCGTCGCGGCCTGCGGGACGGACGCCGGGAACGCCTCCACCGGGGGGAACTCGCCGACGATCGGTGTGCTGCTGCCGGACTCCACCACCGCCCGTTGGGAGACCCAGGACAGGCCCCTGCTGGAGAAGACGATCAAGGACCTGTGTCACGACTGCGTGATCGAACACGCCAACGCCAAGAACGACGTGGCCATCCAGCAGGAACAGATGGACTCGATGATCACCGAGGGGGTCGACGCCATCCTGCTCGTGGCCGTGGACGCCAGGTCGCTGCGCCCCACGGTCCAGAAGGCGCATGAGGCGGGCATCCCGGTCATCGCCTACGACCGGCTCGCCGAGGGCCCGATCTCGGGATACGTCTCCTTCGACGGGAAGGAGGTCGGCAGGCTCCAGGCCCGCGCGCTGTTGCAGGCCATGGGCGACAAGGCGCACGGCGGGCAGATCGTCATGATGAACGGCGATCTCACCGACCCCAACGCGGTGGCGTTCAAGGAGGGCGCTCTGTCCGTGCTCAGAGGGAAGGTGAAGATCGGCAAGTCGTACGACACGCTCCAGTGGCGGCCGGAAGCAGCCAACATGAACATGAACGGTGCCATCGCCGCACTCGGCTCCGAGAACATCCAGGGGGTCTACGCCGCCAACGACGGCCTCGCCGGCGGGAGCATCTCCGCGCTCAAGGCGAACAAGGTCCGCCCACTGCCCCCCATCACCGGCCAGGACGCCGAACTCGCCGCCGTGCGGCGTATCGTCAACGGTGATCAGTACCAGACGGTCTACAAGCCGTTCACACCCGAGGCCTCCGCCGCCGCCGCCATGGCCGTGGCCGCGGCCCGCGGTGACAGCCTCGACCAGGTCGCCACGACCAAGGTGAGGACCCGCAGCGGGACGGAGGTGCCGGCCGTCATGCTCACCCCGGTGTCCGTGACCGCCGCCAACATCAAGAGCACCCTGGTCAAGGACGGCGTCTACTCGGTCCGGCAGATCTGCACCCCCCGGCTCGCGGCCGCCTGCCAGAGGGCCGGACTGACCTGACGACGCGGTTCCCCGACCGCGGCCGTGCCCAGGGAAGGAGATGGTTCTCGTGCCGGCTCCCCCCTTGCTGGCGCTGCACGGTGTGTGCAAGCGCTTCGGTGTCGTCGACGTCCTGACGGACATCGAGCTGGAGATCCACGCCGGCCAGGTCCTCGCTCTCATGGGCGACAACGGGGCCGGCAAGTCCACCCTGGTCAAAGTGATCTCCGGCGTCGCCCCCGCGGACAAGGGCACCATCGAGTGGGAGGGCCGGCCGGTGCACATCAGGCGTCCCCAGGACGCCCGCGCCCTGGGTATCGCCACCGTCTACCAGGACCTCGCGCTGTGCGGGAACCTCGACGTCGTCGGCAATCTCTTCCTCGGCCGGGAGATCCGCAGGTTCGGCTTCCTCGACGAGGTGGAGATGGAACGCCGCAGCAGACACCTGCTGGAACGGCTGACCAGGGGCATCCCCGATCTGCGCGGCCCCGTCGTCTCCCTGTCCAGCGGCCAGCGGCAGACCGTCGCCATCGCTCGCTCCCTCCTCGGCGAGCCGCGGGTCCTGCTCCTGGACGAACCGACCGCCGCGCTGGGGATCGAGCAGACCACCGAGGTCCTCGACCTCGTCGACCGGCTGCGGGACCGTGGTCTGGGCGTGCTGCTCATCAGCCACAACCTGGGGGATGTGAAAGCCCTCGCGGACCGGGCCGCCGTGCTGCGGCTGGGGCGCAACAACGGGTTCTTCGACGTGAACACCGCGTCTCAGGAACAGATCATCTCCTCCATCACCGGTGCCACGGAGAACGTGCCCCGCCGGATGGCTCACCAGGAGTCCGGGTGGTGAAAGGGATGCACGACATGGCGGACCACACGCGAACCGAATCCTCCGCACCCACCGCCGAGGCCCATCCGCCGCACCGCGTGCGGGCGGTCACCCGGACCCTGGAGGCCGGGACCGCCGCCATCCGGCACAAGCTGCGCGCCGGCGAACTGGGCTCGCTCCCCGTCATCCTCGTCCTCGCCCTGGTCTGGATCATCTTCCAGTCCCTCAACCACAACTTCCTCTCACCCCGGAACCTGTCCAATCTCAGCGTGGACATCGTGGGTACGGGTCTGATCGCGGTCGGCATCGTCTTCGTGCTGCTCCTCGGTGAGCTCGACCTGTCGGTCGGCTCGATCAGCGGCCTCGCGGCGGCGGTGTTCGCCGTCCTGAACGTGAACCAGGGCGTGCCGGAATGGCTGGCGCTCATCATCGCGCTGCTCTCCGGGACCCTGGCGGGAACCATCCAGGGCTATTCCTTCGCCAGGATCCGGGTGCCGGCGTTCGTCGTCACCCTCGCCGGGCTGCTGACGTGGAACGGGGCCATGCTCGCCGTCCTCGGCACGAGCGGCACCGTCAACCTCGACGAGAACGGACTCGTCGCCAAGCTGACCAGCTCCTACTTCACCAGCCACGCCGCCGCCTACGGTCTGGCGGCCTTCGGTACGGGCATGGTCTTCCTCGGGTCCTACCTGGAGCGACGGCGCCGCAAGGCCGTCGGCATGCCGTACCGCTCGCTGCGGGGCATCGCGGCCCGTACGGCTGTACTCGCGGTGATCACCTTCGCCGCCGCGTACGTGCTCAACCGGTTCCAGGGTCTGCCACTCGCCCTCCTGATCTTCATCGTGGTGGTGGCCGGCCTCGACGTCCTGCTGCGGCGCACGCACTACGGACGGCAGGTCTACGCCCTGGGCGGCGGGGTCGAAGCGGCCCGTCGGGCCAGTGTCAGCGTGCTGCGGGTGCAGACCGCGGTGCTCGCGGTCTCGGGCACCATGGCCGCGCTGGGCGGCCTGTTCCTGGCCTCGCGCATCACCTCGGTGAGCCAGGGTTCGGGCTCCGGGGTGCTGCTGCTCAACGCCATCGCGGCAGCCGTGATCGGCGGCACCAGCCTGTTCGGCGGACGCGGTACGACCTGGTCCGCGGTGCTCGGCATCCTGGTCATCCAGTCGATCGCGTCGGGCATGGCGCTCACGGACACCCCCACCGCCGCCCAGCTCGTGATCACCGGCGGGGTGCTGTTCGCCGCGGTGGTCATCGACTCGCTGTCACGACGCTCGCAGGAGGCACACGGACGGGCTTGACCGGGCTTGACGCGTTCGGTGGCGGACGGTCAGAGGATGGTTTCCTCCTCCGGGACCACGACCTGGTCGACCATGTGCTGGATCTTCTCGGTCGGCAGGGCGACCGCCAGGGCCCAGTAGTAGATGAGCAGACTGAACGCGGCGACGGCGCCGATGTCCCACCACAGCGGGAACCAGGGGTGCTTGAGCGGCCCGAAGTCGCTGAGGTAGACGATGAGGCCCATGCCGACGAGGTAGACGGGCAGCCACTGCGCGGCGTGCAGGTCGAGCTGGGGCGTGATCGGGTTCATCTTGAACACGCGGTTGGCGATCAGGATGACGTAGCCGATGAGGATGGCGACGCCGAGCTTCCAGTCGGTGTCCCAGCCGGACCACAGGATCAGCAGGTTGGCCACGACGAAGGCCAGCGGCGACATCCAGCTGCCGCCGGGCAGCCGGTAGGGGCGGTGGGCCTGCGGCAGCCGGTTGCGGAACACACCGAAGGACAGCGGGGCACCGGCGTACATGAGCACGCTGGCGCTGGTGATCAGCCCGACCAGGGAGCGCCAGCTCGGGAAGGGCAGGAAGCAGATGCAGCCGATCACGAACGCGGCGATCAGGCCGACCCACGGGACGCCGCGTCGGTTGGTGGCCTCGAACACGGTGGGCACGTAGCCGTTGCGGCTGAGGCCGTACGAGACCCGGGAGGAGCCGGTGATGTAGATCAGACCGGTACCGGCGGGCGAGATCACAGCGTCCAGGTAGAGGACCGTCGCCAGCCAGCCGAGGCTGATGAGCGTGGCGACCTGGGCGAACGGTCCGCTCAGGGCGTTGAACGCGGACGTGGCCCAGTGGCTGCCGATCTGGGACGCGGGCAGCGCGGCGAGGAAGGTCACCTGCAGCAGGATGTAGATGATGATGCCGAGGACGATGGACCCGATCACCGCCCGCGGGATGTCGCGCTTGGGGTTGGCGCTCTCGCCGGCGAGCTGGTCGGCCTGCTCGAAGCCGAGCAGCGCGAAGATGATGCCGCTGGTGGAGACGGCGGACAGGATGCCCTTGGCCCCGTAGGGGTCGAATCCGTCGGCCGCGGTGAAGTTGCCGGCGTGGAACTGGGCGACGGCGAACACGAAGATCGTCAGCAGCGGGACGCCGACCTTCCACCAGGTCGCCGCGCTGTTGGTGCGGGCCAGCAGACGGATGCTGAGGAAGTTGATGGCCGTGATGACCGCCATCAGACCGACCGCGACGGCGATTCCGGACGGGGTCAGTACGTGCTCGCCACCCTGGATCTTCTCCCAGCCGCTCGCCCAGGAGTAGTGCTGGGCGTACGTGATCATCGCCAGTACCTCGATGGGTGCCACGGTGGCCGCCTGCAGCCAGGAGAACCAGCCGAAGGACGCCCCGGCGGCCCCGCCGAAGGCGTAGTGGGGGAAGCGGGCGGTGCCGCCGGAGACCGGGTACATGCCGCCGAGCTCGGCGTGCACCAGCGCGAGGATCAGGATGGCGATGCCGCCGATGGCCCAGGAGATGATCGCCGCGGGCCCGGCCGCCGCCAGTGCCGTCTGAGCACCGAACAGCCACCCGGATCCGATGATCGACCCCTCCGAGGCCCAGATGAGCCCGACGAAGCCGATCTCGCGCCGCAACCCGGGGTGGTGGCCTGAGCCAGGTGCCTTTTCCGATCCGGCCATGCCCCACACCCCCTCAGTAGGTGATGCTCACCACCATCGTGCCACGGTGTGACCCAACCGGCGGTTGGATTGCGACGCCGGGGACTTGGCGGTGCGGCAGGCGTCGGATCACTGCCCGGCGGTGGCTCTGCGCTGAGCCTGGTCGAACTCCGTCAGAGGGTCACCGCCGGCCTGCCAGGGCCACCCGGTGACGGTGCCGCCGAGTACCTCGAACACCGGACGGGCCTCGTGGCGCCGGTCGGCGGCCATCAGCGCGTACGCGAGGATGTTGAGGTCGGAAAGCGCCTTGGCATGGCGCAGGAATCCCGGCTGCACCCAGGTCCGGGCCACGCGGTCGAGTGCCTGGGCGGCCATCGCCTGGGACCAGTGGTTCCGCGCCACCAGCGCTTCGAATCCGCCCCGGCCGAGGACGGAGTGGTACTGCAGGACCTGGGCGCTGAGTTCCGTGACCGCACAGGGCGCGTTGGCCGGCATGCGGGCGCACAGGGCGTCCACGAAGTCCAGGACCTGGATGCGGGAGCCCCCTTCCTCCGGGGTGAGATAGCCGAGCATGCTCAGGTAGGCCTCGCGGTTCCAGCGATCGCGCGCGAGCACCTCGTTCCACACGCCGAACACCTGGGGCTGCTCCCAGCGTTGCAGGCGGGCCAGCCCCAGGAGCACCACCCAGGGAGTGGGGTCTTCCGGGACGATCTCGGCGGCACGGAGACAAGCGTCCGTGGCGTCGCCCGTGTCCTCCGGGCGCCCCTGCGAGCGGGCGCGTGCCAACTGGGTCCAGCCGTGCAGCACGAGCGCGCTCGCGTTGCCCGGCTCGCGCGTGGCCCAGGACCGCGGCAGATGCGAGTCGGCCAGGAAGTCCGCCAGGACACCCAGGCGGTGCGTCCGCCGGTCCCAGTCTCCCGTCTCCTGGTCCAGGAGACGGGAGATCTGCGCCGCGCACAGGTCCGTCGTCGCGATCGTTCCGGTCCTCGTCGTCGCCAGCAGGGACTTCAGCAGCCTGCCCAGGTCCTGGTCGTCGAGTTCCGGGGCGAGGCGTGCCCGTTTGCGGCGACTTGAAAGAAAAGCCATGTCGGGAGGCTAGAGGCGGCCAGGAATAACGCAAGGTTTCGGCCAAGATCGTTATGGATTACACGAATCACCTGGGTCACCCGACCCTGGGGCACTGTGCCCGCCACCAGGAGGAACCCGGCGTCGCACCCACCCCCGTGCGTGGCTCAGCGGGTCAGTTCCGTCTGGGTGGCCGGCGCGGGGACGAGGGCATGACGGATGTACCACTCGGTGGCGAAGAGCCGCTCTCGCCCCTCCTGGGGAAGGCCGGCGATCAGTCCGGGTACGGCTCCCCGTTCCACCTCGGTGCGGTGGGCCAGTACGGCGGCGACTTTCTGTTCCATCCAGGGGCCGACGTCGACGATCGCGGTGACCTGTTCGTCCGGAACGCTGTACACGGCCTTGTGCACACCGACCACGTCTGCCAGCGCCGACACGGCGGAGTGCGGGTGCGTGGCCAGGTAGAGGGCACGCGGCTGCCAGGGGGCACCCGCATCGGGGTAGAGCCGTTCAAGTCCGGCCGCCTGGGCCGCGAGCACGGCGACCCGGTGCGTGTGCACGTGGTCCGGATGGCCGGTCAGCCCGCCGTAGGCGTCGTGGGTGACCACGATCTCCGGGCGGAAGTCCCGGATGTGCGTGACCAACCGCCCCACCGCCTCGTCGAGCGGCGCATCGCAGAACCGCGCACTGCCCGGGGCCGACTGCGGCACGCGCGCATCGGCGTAGCCGAGCATCCGCGGCGTGCCGGCGCCGAGGATGCGCAGCGCGTCGGCCAGCTCCGCGGCCCGCACAGTGCCGGCCGCCCAGGTCGCCGTGACAACGCCGACGCGCGCGCCCGCAGCCGCGTGACGGGCGAGCACTCCCCCGGCGAACAACGACTCGTCATCCGGGTGGGCGAAGACCGCGAGCAGGCTCGGCACGGGCATGGGGGGGCCGCCTTCCGGTGAGGGGGCTGGATCATAGACCAAGGGGCGGTTCGGCCTGAGGTCGGCCGACGGGGTGTTGTCGGGGGCGTCCGCGCAGTGTCGATGTGTCGTTGAGTCGATGCGTCAATGTGTTGATCACGAAGCGGTAGCGCGCGTTCGAGGGGCGAGCACGCGCTCGTACAACCCGTTGATCCGCTCGGCCGCTGTTCGACGATCGGTCGGGCAACTCAGCACTGCGGTGGGCCATTTGCGGGGGCGTCGGCACCCTGGTAACCCAGCTCCCTCCGTCGCGGCAGGCCCGTCCGAGCCCGTCTCGACTGCATTCCCCCGCTCCCACGCCATCAGCACCCGCTCGGCGCCGTCCGCGTCCTCGGCGAGCCGGACGACGACCTTCTCGTCGCTGCCGAACAGCCCGACCCAGTCGCGCCAGGCGCGGCGGGCGGTCGCGCCGTCGGCCCAGTCCCCCGTGACCGTCGGGCCGCCGGCGGCGAACTGGAGGCGGACCAGGTGCGTCGTCATGGCAGCGGCTCCAGGGCGCGAGCCCGGCGGCGCAGCTCCACCCGCGCCGCCGGAGTTCCGGCCGGACCGGACCAGTACGGGTGCCACAGCAGCCGCCCGGACAGTGCCAGCAGGCGGCGGCGCAGGGCGGTGGGGTGCGCAGGGTGCGGCCCGGCGAGTGCCGCGTACGTGCGGTGCCAGTCCGCCTGGAGCTTCAGGAGGTCGGACGGGAAGGGGGTGTGCTCCATACCTCCAATTAGGCCACATGTTCGATTTTCGGGCCAAGTCGACACAGGGGGCTGTGCCGCTGTGTGACTGAGCGCGTCAGTCGGCTGTGACCGGACTTCCGTGATGGCTACACCCACTGACGGATGTGTGTCGGCTGTTCGCGGCGTCAGGAGCCCTCACGCAGGCGGGGCCGGAGTCTCCGGCGGGCGGGAAGCGTCCGTCCCAGGCGGGCGAGTGGGGACAGGGCCATCGGGGCCGGCGACAGCAGCATGCCTGCGGCTGCCACCAGGAGGCTGGTGCGCATCCCCCACGCTTCCGCGAGAAGGCCGCCGAGCAGCGAGCCGAGCGGGGTCAGCCCCGTGCCGACGAAGTTGACCGTCGCGGCCGCACGGCCTTGCATCCCGTCCGGTGCAACAGTCTGCCGCACGGCCATGACCGTGACATTCACCAGCTGACTGAAGGTCCCGAAGACGAAGTTGACCGTAAGGAGCGCCGGAACCGTCACCACAGAGGAGCCGTGCAGTACAGGCACAAACAGGAACACGCCGTCACCGAGCGCTGCCGCGGACACGAGCACAGCGCCATGTCCGAAGCGCCTCGGCAGGCGGGCGGCCAGCAGCGAGCCCAATGGATCCGCCGCCAGACCCGCGGAGGACGTTCCGAGCGTTCCGGGACGGATTCGCGGCGACCGATCCGTCGGATCGACAGGAACGACAGCGCGAAGAACACCGCGCTGGAGGCGGCAGCGACCGGCGCCGACAGCACCCACACCAGCGCACCGCCGAGGGCGGGACCCCCGATCTGCGCAGCGGACCGACCGCCCTCCACGAGCAGCGTCGGCAGGCCGAGCCCGCCGAGGAGACCGGCCACGGCGGCGGCGCCCAGCGCCAGGGCCCGACCGGCGTCCGCCAGCACCATCACCGTACGGGTCCGCCACCTGCCCACCCACGCGCCGGCGAAGAGCGACAGCAGCAGGATCGGCGCCTGCCCCACCGCGCGAAGAGCGCCCGGCGAAGAGCGGCAGAACCACCAACCGGAATCGGATACTGCGGAGGAAGAGGACGGCACAGGGACCCCTCGGATGACCAGCAGGCGGCGGCCTGGCCGATCACCTGAGGCACTTGTTTCGACATACTTCTATGTTGACGTTTTTCGATTCAAGGCGCAAGATTGCATCAATGAACGTCAATGCAGGCCGTTCCGGGCCTGTGCTGTGGCCCCTCATCTGGGAGTGAGTCATGAGCGAGCAGTCCACCGACCTGCGTGAAACCGTCCGCCGGCGGTACGCCGAGGCTGCCGTGAAGGTCACCGAGGGCGGCACCGCGTGTTGCGGGCCCGAGCCGGTCGAGGTCGACGAGAACTTCGGTTCGACCCTGTACGCCACGGACGAGCGCGACACTCTGCCGGCGGAGGCCGTCGCCGCCTCCCTCGGCTGCGGCAACCCCACCGCCGTGGCCGAGCTGCGCGAAGGGGAACGCGTCCTGGACCTCGGTTCGGGTGGCGGCATCGATGTCCTTCTCTCCGCCCGCCGCGTCGGCCCGGGCGGCAAGGCGTACGGGCTGGACATGACCGAGGAGATGCTCGCCCTGGCCCTCGCCAACGCCGCGAAGGCGGGCGCGACGAACGTCGAGTTCCTCAAGGGCACGATCGAGGCGATCCCGCTGCCCGCGAACACCATCGACGTGGTGATCTCGAACTGCGTGATCAACCTGTCGGTCGACAAGCCCGCCGTGTTCGCCGAGACCTTCCGCGTGCTGAAGCCCGGCGGCCGGATCGGCGTTTCCGACGTCGTCGCCGACGACACCCTCACCGCCGAACAGCGGGCCGAGCGCGGCGACTACGTCGGCTGCATCGCCGGAGCCTTGTCCTTCGCCGAGTACCGCGCGGGCCTGGAGGCGGCCGGCTTCACGGACATCGAGATCACCCCGACCCACGCGGTCGCCGACGGCATGCACTCCGCCATCGTGCGCGCCACCAAGCCCACCATCAGCCCGAGCGCCACCACAGCGTCCCCGACGGACCCCTCCTGCTGCGGCGTCACCTCCTGCTGCACCCCGGCCGAGCAGGCGACCGACCCGTCCGCCACCGTCAGCGAGGCCAAGAGCACCGCCGGATGCGCCTGCCAGAACTGACCTCCCGCTTGGTCGTTGTCGATTTCGACATGTTGTGCGGGCCTCGGTGGCGAAGGCCATGCCGGCCACTCCGCTTCCAAAAGCTGATCCCGCACCGATCCACGCCGACGGCCCGCGCCTGGACGTTCTCGTGCCGCCGGCCCTGGCGGCGGTGTTCGTCGTGGGCTGGCTGCTGTCCTCTCGGTCGGCGCCCCTCGTGAAACCGCTGCCGGCGACCGCGCCTCCCCGGGAGACGATCCCCGGCAAGCCGGGGGCGGTGCGCCGTGCCTGGGGGCTCGTCGCCACGGCCTACCTCACCGTCTGGGCGCCTTCGCGGCAGCCAACAGCGCCTTCACCCCGGTGCGGGAGACCTACCGGTACCCGACCGGGAAGGGTGTCGGCGAGATCGGCGTCAAAAGCTCCTACTGCATCGAGCTGGTGCCCGAGGACGGCACCGGCGTGCAACAAACCGTCCGGCTCCAGACCGCGCGCGTCGGCCACGGCGTCATCGTCGGCGAGAAGCACCTCACCCATGCCTCCCATGTGGTCTGGTGCGTGACGCCGGAGGAGGACCACACGCACTACCTGCGCGCCGACGCCGCACCGGTGTGCGAGACCGACACCGCGCTCGCCGTCGCACCGCTTCCTCGGGCATCCACATGGTGTTCCTCCGCAACCCGGTGGCGTTCGCCGCCGCGCTGCGGACGCCGGCGAGTCAGATGCACACCGGCGGGGGCCGGGTGCCCGAGCTGTGGGAGGTCAGTCAGCCGGCAGCGAGTCCGGCAGGCCGAGCGCCGCGGACACCTGACGCCAGATGGCCGTGAGGGCGCTGTCCAGGGTGACCGTCGGGTCGCGGAGCATGAGGCGGATGCCGTAGCCGTCGCTCAGGGACAGGACGAGTGTGCTGAGGTCGTCCACGTCGGTCGGGGTGAACTCGCCGGACGCGATGCCGCGTCGTACCGCGTCGGCCACCCAGGTGTGCAGCTGCGCGTACAGGCCCACGGCGAAGGTCCGGGTGGTCTCGTCGCGCAGGGCCCGGGCCCACAGTTCCTGCCACAGCCGCCAGTCCTGGCGCAGTTCGGGATCGGTCGGCAGCAGGCTGCGCAGGATGCGGGCCAGGATGACCGCCGCCGGCGCCGTCTCCGCGTCGCGGTCGACGTCGAGGGCGGTGTTGGCGAAGGAGTGGGTCATCGCCTCGGTGAACAGCTTCTCGCGCGTGTCGAAGTGGTAGTGCAGCAGCGCCGTCGACACCCCGGCCCGCTCGGCGACCATGCGCATGCGGATCTTCTCGAAGCCGATCTCGGCGATGACCTCGCACGCAGCGGTCAGGATGCGCTCGCGTGTGTCTGTCGTGCGCACCTTCGTGGACACCCTGCGGCTCCCCTCGTTCGGTGGTCGTACGCCGTGACCATCTTCCCTCACCGTGGCCTCGCCGGTGTCGCGGCCTCACGCTGTTGCTCTTCGTACACGTGGAAGCCCCGCCCGGACTTCCGCCCCAGCAGGCCGGCCTCCACCATCCGGGAGAGCAGCGGTGGGGGTGAGTACTGCGGCTCGCGGAACTCGGCGTACAGGGATTCGGCGATGGCACGGGTGGTGTCCAGGCCGATCAGGTCCGTCAGGGCCAGCGGGCCGAGCGGGTGCGCGCAGCCGAGGACCATCCCGCGGTCGATGTCCTCGGCCGTCGCGCTGCCCGACTCCAGCATGCGCACGGCCGCGAGGAGGTACGGGACGAGCAGCGCGTTGACGATGAAGCCGGCCTTGTCCCGGGTCCGGACGACCTCCTTGCCCAGGGCACCGGTCACGAAGTCCTCGGCCCGTGCCGTGGTGGTGGGCGAGGTCAGCAGTGACGGGACGAGTTCGACGAGCCGCAGGACCGGTACGGGGTTGAAGAAGTGCACGCCGACGACGCGGTCGGGGCGGGTGGTCGCGGTGGCGAGCCGGATGACCGGGATGGAGGAGGTGTTGGTCGCGAGGATGGTGTGGTCGCCGGTGACCACGGAGTCGAGGCGGGTGAAGACGTCGAGTTTGAGGCTCTCGTTCTCCGGCACCGCCTCGATCACCAGGTCGTGGTCGTGCAGGGCTTCGATCTGGTCGACCACGGTGATCAGGGCCGTGGCGGCCTCGCGCCGCCCGGCACCGAGCCTGCCGTGTGCGACGGCCCGGTCGAGCGAGCGGGTGATACGCAGCAGGCCCGCACGGGCCGCCTCTGTGGTGCGTTCCACGATCGTCACCGGCACGTCGGCGCGAGCGCAGACCTCGGCTATGCCGGCGCCCATCAGGCCGCAGCCGACGACCCCCACTCGCTCGATCCCGGTCATCCGTCTTCCTCTCCGATCTGTGGCGACGTACGGGTGTCAGGCGACGGGCAGGTCCAGAACCCCCGTGCCCCGCCTGATGAGTTCGTTGGCGATGATCAGCCGCTGGATCTCGGAGGTGCCCTCCCAGATCCGGTCCACGCGCAGCTCGCGGTAGAGCCGCTCGACGACGTACGAGCGGTCGTACCCGCGGCCGCCGTGGATCTGCAGGCAGCGGTCGATCACGCGGCCCGAGGCCTCGCTCGCCGCGAGCTTGGCGATGGCGGCCTTGGCGTGCAGCGTCTTGCGGTCCTCGGCCGAGGCCTGGTCGATCTCCCAGGCGACCTGGTGGGTGTAGGCCCGGTTGACGGCGATGTCGACGGCGCAGTCGGCGAGCATGCCCTGGACCAGCTGGTACGACGCGATCGGCGCCCCGAACTGCTCCCGCTCCACCGCCCAGTCACGGGACAGCTCCAGGGCTCGTTCGGCCGCGCCGGTGGTGCGGGCCGCGATCATGAGGCGCTCCTCGGTGAACCAGGAGCGGGTGATGTCGTAGCCCTCGCCGATGCCGCCGAGGACGGCGTCCTCGCCCACCTGAACGTCGGTGAAGGTGAACTCGGGGTGCTCGTAGACGAAGGTGTGCATGAAGCGCGGCACCCGTGTCATCTCGATGCCGGGGGTGTCCTTGTCGACGAGGAACAGGGTGGGCGCGCGGTCCGGGCCCGCCGCGGCGAGCACGATCATGAAGTCGGCGTGGTCGCCGACGGTCACGAACCACTTCTCGCCGTTCAGTACCCATCCGTGGTCGTTCTTCGTGGCCGTGGTGGCCAGGTTCTGCGGGTCCGAGCCCGCGCCGGGCTCGGTGACGGCGTAGCAGTCACGCCGCTCCCCCTTGATCACCGGGACGAGGAAGCGCTCGCGCTGCTCGGGGGTGCAGAAACTGAGGGCGTTGGCGGGACGCCACACCATGTCCCACAGGGCGCCGGTGAGCCGGCCCAGTTCCTCCTGGACGGTGACCTGCTCGGCGATGGTGAGTCCGGCGCCGCCCCACTCGGCCGGCATGTTCACGGCCTGGAGTCCGGTGTCGAGGACCGCGTCGCGGATCTTGGCGTGGGCGCTCGCGGGAAGGCCGTTGTCCTCCTCGCACTGGAGCTCGTAGGCGGCGATGACGTCGGTGAGGGCGCGCGCGTCGGCCTTCAGCTGCGCCTGGCGCGGGGTGAGGCGGAAGTCCATGGAAGTCCTCGCTGTGGGGTGATCGGGGGTGGGCGGATTCAGTGCGTGGGCAGGGCCAGGGCGCGGGTGCCGCGCTTGATCAGCTCGTTGGCGATGATGAGGCGCTGGATCTCGGAGGTGCCCTCCCAGATCCGGTCGACGCGCAGCTCGCGGTACATGCGCTCGACGGCGTACGAGCGGTCGTAGCCGCGGCCGCCGAAGATCTGCAGACAGCGGTCGGCGACCCGGCCGGCGGCCTCGCTGGCGGCGAGCTTGGCGGTGGAGGCCTTGGCGTGCAGCGTCTTGCGGTCGGTGTGCGGCTGGTCGGCTTCCCAGGCGACCTGGTGGGTGTAGGCGCGGTTGACGGCGATGTCGACGGCGCAGTCGGCGAGCATGCCCTGGACCAGCTGGTACGACGCGATCGGCGCCCCGAACTGCTCCCGCTCCACCGCCCAGTCTCGGGCGAGTTGCAGGGCCCGCTCGGCCGCGCCGACGGTGCGTGCCGCGATCATCAGGCGTTCGTCGGTGAACCACTCCTTGGTCAGCTCGTAGCCGTTGCCGACGCCGCCGAGGACGTCCTCGTCGGCCACGAAGACGTCGGTGAAGGTGAACTCGGGGTGCCCGTTGACCGCGGAGTGCATGAAGCGCGGGACGCGGGTCATCTCGACTCCGGGCGCCGCCTTGTCCACGAAGAACAGCGTGGGCTGCCGCTCGGGGCCGGCGTCCGCCTGCACCAGCAGGAAGTCGGCGATGTCGCCGCAGGTGACGAACCACTTCTCCCCATTGAGCAGCCAGCCGCCGTCGGTGCGGGTGGCCGTGGAGGTGCCGGAGGACGGGTCCGAGCCCGCGCCCGGCTCGGTGACGGCGAACGCGTCGAACCTCTCCGCGCGGATCACCGGCAGCAGGTACTTCTCGCGCTGCCGCTCGTCGCCGTACGCCAGGACGTTGGCGGGCCGCCAGGGGATGTCCCAGAGGCAGTTGGTGACCTTGCCGAACTCCTCCTCGACGATGACCTGGTCGAGGAGGCCGAGGCCGGCGCCGCCCCATTCGGCGGGCATGTTGATGGCGTAGACGCCCGCGTCCATGGCGGCGCGGGTCAGTTCGGTGACGAGCTCCTGCGGCAGGGGCCCGCCGGCCTGCTCGGACTGGTCCTCGTAGTGCATGAGCAGGCGCGCGTACTCGGCGGCGCGGCGCTTCAGGTCTGCCTGTTCGGGGGTGTAGCGCATGTCCATGGGTGCCTCTTCGGTCGGCGGGACGGCGGGCGGGGGCGGGTGGGGCGGTGGCGGTCAGGCGAGTACGGCTCGGGAGTCCAGGGCGAGGACCCCGTGAGGACCGACGAGCAGGGGGTTGACCTCGATCTCGGCGATCTCCGGGTGAGCGGCGGCGAACGTCGTGATCGTCTCGACGGCTGCCGCGGCCGCGGCAACGTCGACGGGCGGGCGGCCGCGCACCCCGTCGAGCAGGGCGGCGGTGCGCAGTCCGCGCAGCAGGCTCAGGGCGCGGTCGGCGGGTACGGGGGCCAGGGTGAAGGCGACGTCGTGCAGTGCTTCGGCCAGCACTCCGCCGAGGCCCACCATGGCGACGGGGCCGAAGCGCGGGTCCCGGTTGACGCCGATGATCAGCTCGGTACCGTCGGTCAGATCCGCCATGGCCTCCACCGAGTAGGAGGAGGCGCCGAGCCGGGCGTGCATCTCCCGGAAGGCGGCGAGCAGTTCGTCGGGTCCGGCCAGGCCCAGTGCCACGCCGCCCGCGTCGGACTTGTGCAGCAGGTGGAGGGCCTTGAGGACGTACGGGCCGGTGAACTCCTCGGTCGCGGCCAGTAGTTCGGACTCGTCGTGGATCTCGCGGGCGGCGGGGAAGGCGAGTCCGGCCGCTTCGAGGGCTCTGCGGGTCCGCAGATAGCCGCTCTCGCGCAGTGGTGACGTAGGAGGGGGAAGGGGCGTGACGCCGGTTCGGAGCGCGCGGGGTGCCGTCGCGGCGAGGGCGCGGGCGGCGTCCTCGGTGGCGGCGAAGACCGGGATGCCGGCCGCGGTGAGGGTGCGGCAACTGGGCGAGGCGGGGTACATCGACTGCACCACGAGGGGTTTCGCGGTGGCGCGGTGCCGGGCGGCGATGAGGCGCGCGGCTTCCTGTTCCCCGTCCGCGAGCACGGTGCCTCCGCCGCCGAGCCCGCCGTCGGAGGCCGCGTAGCCGCCGAAGTAGCCGGTCATCAGCACGGCGTCGACCTCTTCGGCCGCCAGCAGCGCGGCGACGGTCGCCGCGTACGAGCCGGGGTCCTGCTCCCCCATTCCGGCGAGGTCCACCGGGTTGGCGACGGCCGACTGCGCCCACAGGGCCTCGCGCAGCTGTTGCCGCGTCGACTCCTGGAGTTCGGGGACGCTCAGGCCGGCCGTCTCGACGGCGTCGGCGGCCACCACGCCGTGGCCGCCGCCGTCCGTGAGCACGGCGACCCGGCGTCCGGCAGACCGTCGTGCGTTGTTCAACGCGGCGAGGACGACGGTGAGTTCACGGGGCGTGGCGACCAGTTCCACACCGGCGTCGCGGCAGGCCGCGGTCACGACGTCGGCGGACGTGGTCAGCGCGCCGGTGTGCGACTGGGCGCTGCGTGCGGAGGCGTCGCCGCGTCCGGCGGTGAGCAGCACCACGGGCTTCTCGGCGTCGGCGGCCGCCTCGGCGAAGGCGCGTCCGTCGGCGAAGTCCTCCGCGTAGACCGCGATGGCGGTCGTGCCCTCGTGCCGGGCGCAGTCGGCGAGCAGGTCGACGAGGGTGACGTCGGCCTGGTTGCCGAGCGAGACGAAGCGGGAGAAGCCGAGGCCGTGCGGGCCGAAGCGGAGCTGGAGTTCGAGGGCGAGATTGCCGCTCTGGCTGAGCAGCGCGATGCCGCCGGCGGTGAAGGTGTCGGAGGCCAGGAAGAGGTCGGTGGTGTTGTCTGCCATGCCGAGGCAGTTGGGGCCGATCATCACGGCTCCGGCGGCGCGTACGCGTTCGGCGACGGCACGCTGGCGACGACGCCCCGCCTCGCCGGTCTCGGCGAACCCGGCGGTGATCGCGACGATCGCCCGGGCCCCGCAGCGCCTCGTCGACGGCGTCCTCGAAGCCGGCGGCGGGCACGGAGACCACCGCCAGGTCGACGGGTTCACCGATCGCGCTCAGGCTCGGGGCTGCGGTACGGCCGAGCACCGTGCCGCCGCGGCGGTTGACCAGGTGGACGGGCCGGCGGCCGTTCGCGCGGATGGCCTGGGCGGCGATGGCATGGCCGTACTTGGCGGGTCGTCGCTGGCTCCGACGACGGCGACGGAGACGGGGTCGAAGAGGGCCGACAGGTCACGTCCCATGTCACTTCACCAGCCGCAGGGCGGAGTTGGGGCAGGCGGCGACGGCTGCCGCGGCGGCCTCCTCGTCGCCCTGCGGGACGTCGTGCACCTGGTACCTGGCTGCGGGCGGCTACGCGCCGCTGACACCGGTGTCAGCGACGCCCGCCTGGCCTCGCTTCATCGGCAACGGCACGCGACGGCCGCGAAGTTCGCCGCCGTGTACGACCGTCCCTTCTGGCGCGCGGACGGGCTCAACGGCCTGTCCGAGACCGAGGGCGTTCTGGGCAGCACCTGGCCGCAGAACGAGGGTGTCCTGTCGGCGCTGATCCCGCCCGAGCGCTATGGCGTCCTGCTCGGTACCCCACCCCATCTGCGCACACCCGAACTGCTCGCCGAGATGGCCGCCATGTTCGGCGACGAGGCACTGCGGCCGATCGCCTGCCATCTGCGGCTGTGGGGCACCGACCCGTGGACCCAGGGCTACGTCACCCAGTGGCCGCCGGGCGAGGTCATGGTGGTCGGCCCACTGCACGGCACCCACGAGCCGCCGTTCTACGTCTGCGGCTCCGACCAGTGGGTCGCCGGGTACATGGAGGGCGCCGTCCGCACCGGCCGCGCCGCCGCCGAGGAGGCGCTGCGCCGTGGCTGACAACGCCCGCCTCAACCACATCGACGGCAAGGAGGTACCGGCCGCCGCCGGCGCCACGGCGGCGCTGATCGACCCGGCCACCGGACTCCCCCACGGCACGGCCCCGCTCTCCGGCCCCGAGGACGTGGACGCGGCCTGCCGGGCGGCCGAGCAGGCCCTTCCCGGCTGGTCGGCCACGACTCCGGCGCAGCGGCAGACCGCGCTGCTGCGCATCGCCGACGCCCTGCAGCGGGAGGCGGACGCGCTGGCGAGCGCCGAGGTGACCGACACGGGCAAGCCGCGCGCCCTCTTCCTGGCGGACGAACTGCCCGCGATCGTCGACGTGTTGCGGTACTTCGCCGGGGCCGCCCGGAACCTGCCGGGCGCTGCCGCGGCCGAGTACACGCCGGGCCGTACCTCCGTCCTGCGCCGGGAACCGATCGGCGTCTGCGCGCAGATCACCCCGTGGAACTACCCGCTGATGATGGCCGTCTGGAAGGTCGGCCCCGCGCTGGCCGCCGGCAACACCGTGGTCCTGAAGCCGTCCGACACCACGCCGTCGTCGGCCACGCTCCTCGCCCGGCTGGCCGCCGGGCATCTGCCGCCCGGGGTGCTCAACGTGGTGTGCGGCGACCGCGACACCGGGCGCGCTCTCGTGGCCCACCCGGACGTCCGGCTCGTCGCCGTCACGGGGAGCGTCCGCGCCGGGCAGGAGATCGCCGCGGCGGCGGCGGCCGACCTCAAGCGGCTGCACCTCGAACTCGGCGGCAACGCACCCGTGCTGATCCACGAGGACGCCGATCTCGACGACGCGGTCGAGCAGTTGTCGTCGCTGGCCTTCTACAACGCGGGGCAGGACTGTACGGCCGCCACCCGGATCCTCGTCCACCATCGTGTGTACGAGTCCTTCCTGCACGCGTTCGCCGACCGGGTCGCACGGCTGCTGCCCGGCGGGCCCGACGACGAGCACGCCGACTTCGGTCCCGTCGCGAGCGCCGCCCAACTGGCGTCCGTGCGCGGCCTGCTGGAGCGGCTCCCGGGCCACGCCGAGGTCGTCACCGGCGGCGGGGCCCTGGACCGCCCCGGCTACTTCCACCGGGCCACGGTGGTCGCCGGAGCCCGGCAGGAGGACGAGATCGTACGCAGCGAGGTGTTCGGCCCGGTCGTCACCGTCCAGTCCTTCACCGAGGAGTCCGAGGCCTTCCGTATGGCGAACGCCGTTCCCCAGGGGCTGGCCGCGAGTGTCTGGACCCGCGACCACGACCGGGCCATGCGCGCGAGCCGCGCCCTGCACACGGGCATCGTCTGGGTCAACACCCATGGCACGACAGTCTCGGAGATGCCGCACGGCGGTGTGCGCCACTCCGGTTACGGGAGCGACCTCTCCCTGACCGGCCTGCTCGACTACACACAGGCCAAGCACGTGATGTTGTGAGAGGGGACCGGCACACGTCGAACGCCTCAGTGTCCTACCGGAGGCATCAGGATTCCCGCACGACTGTGGCCGGATTGCGCATCTGACGGGTGTTCGAACGTCGCGATACTCAGGGCTGGGCAATCCGCCCCAAACTCCCGCCTTCGGAGGCCATTGATGCCCCAGTCCAGTGTTCAGAACGCGGCCGTGCTCGAAGCCTGGTTGTCGGGCGCCGAGAGTGCCTACGGCCAGCTCAACCCCGCCGGGCCGCTCTACGTCGGCGGCGCCGCCGCGGAGGCCGCGCTCACCGACCCGAGCGACTCCCTGTACGGCTTCTGTTCCAGCCCGAGCGGGTCGCACGGCAGCTGGTGCTGCTGATCGTCCGCGGTGCTTTCGGGCACCGACCGGGGAGCCGCGCGCTGCTCGCGCGGTTCCCCGCGTCCCGTTCGGTGAGCTGGAAGAGGGTGGGTGGAAGGTGAGCGGATCGGCGCCGGACGGCGTGGACGAGGCAGAGTGGTTCGCCGGGCCCGTACGGCGCATCGCGCGGCCGTGGCGGGACGAGTTGGCGGGGCGCCTGGCGGCTGTGACCGCCCTGGACCGGGACGAGCGGGACGTGGTGCTGGAGGCCGGCCACACCGCCCTGCTCAGATCGTTGCACGCCAAACTCTCCCGTCTCTTCCTGGTCGAGCTGCACGCGCTGCGCCTGGCCGGGGGCGTCGGTCCGGACGCCTCGGGTGCGGCGGACACGAGAACGTGGTCCGCGTTCATCGACCAGGCCGGCGCGGAGGGCTATCTCGACACGTTGGCCGGCCGGTACCCGAGTGCCCGCCCGCGGGTCGCCTCGGTGGCGCGGATGTCGGTGGCGGCGACGGCCGGGTTCGCGCAGCGGCTCGCCGCGGACCGGGCACTGCTGCGGCCGCTCCTCGGGGGGCCCGCGGGGGCGGTGCACGCCGTGGCGTTCGGGGCGGGCGACAGTCACCGGGGCGGCCTGACGGTGAGCCGGGTCGACTTCGCCGGCGGGAGCGTCATGTACAAGCCCCGGCCGTCCGAGGCCGACGTGGCTCTGGGCGCGCTGCTGGACGAGCTGTTCTCGGACCTACCCGGTGCCCCGGCGCCGGACGAACGGATCCGGGTGCCACGGACAGTGGCGCGCGAGGGCTACGGCTGGGCCGAGTTCGTCCACCACCGGTACTGCGCGGACGATGCCGAACTCGCCGCGTTCTACCGCAACGTGGGGCACTGGCTGGCCGTCCTCCGTTTCACCGGCGGCACCGACATGCACGCCGAGAACATGATCGCCGCGGGACCTGTGCCGGTGATCGTGGACGCCGAGACGCTCTTCGACTCCCCCGCACCCTTCCCGTCCAGCGGCCGGGGTGACGCGGTGGACGTGGCAGCGGCGGCCATCCGCCGGACGGTGCTGCGCACCGGGCTGCTGCCCGTGCGGGGCACCGGGTTCGCGCTGGGAGGAGTGGACATCTCCGGGGTGGGGGCACTGCCCGGGCAGCAGCCGCTGATCCCGAACCCGGTGATCGCGGACGGCGGCACCGCGGCGGCCCGCTTCCAGGTGGACCTGGTGGCGATGCCCACGGCGGGCAACCACCCGAGCCCGGCGCCGGTGCTGAGCACGTACTGGGACCGGATCCTGGCCGGCTTCCGCGAGATGACCGCGCACCTGCGCCGGCCCGGCGTGGATCCGTACCGTCTGCTGGCCCGCTTCGAAGGCGCGCGGGCACGCCGGATCCTGCGACCGACCCAGGCCTACGTCGACATCGGCCGCATGCTGTGGCATCCGGCGTCGTTGCACGACGAGGCGTCGGCCGTCGAACGGGCCCGGGACGTCCTGCGGCGCAACGCCGAGGTGCTGCCCGGTGCGCCGACGGAGCGCACGGCCGTCGACGGCGAGATCGCGGACCTCCTGGCCGGCGACGTGCCGATGTTCGGCTTCACCGTGGACGCGGCCGCAGTACGGAACACGGTGGAGGACTGGCGCACCGCCGACTTCGCGCTGGAGGAGTCGGTGATCCAGGACGCGCTGGTGGGCGCGTACCTGAACGAGCGTTCGCTGCCGGCGCGGGTGCAGGTCGCCGCTCGCCGCCCGCACGCCCGTGACCGGGAGCGGCGCCGCCGGGAGCTGGCCGCGCGGATGGTGCGGCGGCTGTGCGACGGGGCGGTGCGCGGCGAGGACGGTACGGTGACCTGGATCAGCCCGGTCTTCACCCCCGCGGGGTGGTCCATCAGGGTGCTGCCCGCCGACCTCTACACCGGGCAGGGCGGGGTGGTGCTCACACTCGCCGAGTACGCGGCCGAGGTGCGAGCCGGGCGGGCCGATCCGGTCCCAGGCGTCACCGAGACGTTCGACGGCGCGCTGCGCGTGCTGATGAGCACCGAGGACCGGACGCCGACGCCGTCACCCGGGGCGTTCAGTGGCGCCGCGTCGCAGGTGTGGACGTGGCTGGCGTTGCACCGGGTGCTCGGTGAGAAGTGGCTGCTGGAGCGGGCCGCCGCGAGGGCGGTGCTGCTGGAGGGCCGCCTGATCGAGGACGACGTCGAGGTGGATCTCCTCAACGGAGCGGCCGGCGGTATCGTCCCGCTGCTCAACCTGGCCACGGCGACCGGGCAGGACCGCTGGCTCGCCGCGGCAGCGCGCATCGGCCGCCGGCTGGCCGGGCTGGCCACGGTCGACGCGAGCGGTGCCCGCTGGACGACCCGGCTCAACCCTGAGGGCATCGGCGGCTTCGCCCACGGGGCGACCGGCATCGGCTGGGCGCTGACCCGGCTCGCCCTGAGCGACGCGGGTTCCGCGGGCGAGCGCCAGGGCTGGGCCCGCCTCGCCGAACTGGCCTTCGCCTACCAGGAGTCCCTCTACCAGCCGGACCACGGCAACTGGCTCGACGTCCGGATCGGCGCCGAGGAGGACTTCTTCACCAGCTGGTGTCACGGCAGCGCGGGGATCGGGATCGGCATGCTCGACCTCCACCGGCGCATCGGCGATCCGGCCCATCTCGACATGGCCCGCCGCGCCGCCGAGGCCTGCGCCGCCGAGGGCTTCGGCTGGAGCCACACGCTGTGCCACGGCGACCTCGGCCTGTGGCAGTTCCTCACGTCCATGGACGTCGGCGACCCCTCCGGCCTCGACGGCGAGATCCTCACCAGCCTCGAACAACGCGGCCCGGTCGGTGGCCTGGCCCGTGAGGCGTTCTCCCCCAGCCTCATGTCGGGCCTCTCAGGAGTCGTCCACACGCTCTTGCGGATGCATCGTTCGGCTTCCTTGCCGGATCCCCTCGTCCTCGACTGACCCGGGGCGTTCAGGCGTGGACCAGGGCCAGCGTCTTGTTCAGGTTGTGCTCGGCGATGTCCGCCATCGCCGCCCGGTGGGGGAAGTCCCCGTCGAGCAGCCGCAGCGGACCCGCCGTCAGGGAGAGACGCTGGGCCAGCGTGTAGAGCGCGAGACGGTTCTCGTCCAGGCCGTCCACCGCCAGTGGACGGTAGGCGCCGTGCAGGCGGATCCGCAGAAAGACCTGCTCCCACTCGACGTCGAAGTACATCAAGCCCTCGATGTCGATCACCACGGGGTTCCCGGCCGCGTCGACCAGCACGTGGTCGGGGCCGAGTTCGCCGTGCACGACCGCGTACTCCGCGCGGGGCCGCACCGCCGCCGCGAGGTCCGTCAGCCGCTCCTCCAGCCGGTCGCGGACCTGAGCGATCCGCGGATCTCGCGACGCGGCCTCGGCGAGGTCCCGCAGCGCGCGGTCCAGGACGACACCCTCGCACGACGTCCCCCGCGATGTGCCGCCGCCGTGGACCACGGCCACCTTGCCGTACGTGGTCGCCCGGTGCCGCCCCATCGCCGCGAGTGCCTCCCCGAGCCGGTCCATGACGGGGGCGGCCGCGCTCGGGTCACGCGCGAGCAGCTGCTCCAGGTTCTCGCCGGGGACGTCCTCGACGATCGCGAGGTCGGCCGGGCCGTGGTTGCCCTCGCGGTCGACGAGGCGGATGGCCGGGACACGGACGCCGAGCGTGTCCAGCCGTGCGTGCGCGGCCTCGAACAGGTCCAGCCCGAGGCCTGGCGAGAACGGGTCGGTGAGGTCGTCGTCGCCCTCGGCCGCCGGCCAGTAGTTCTCGGCGTCGTGCCAGAGGTAGGCGATCGCCGTCGTCGCGTCGTCCAGCAGCAGGCGGTACACGCCCTTCTTGCTGCCGCCCGCGACCCGCTCGACCGCCTCCAGCCGCCGCCCGCCACCCAGCGCGGCCCGGGCCGCCCCCGCCAGCTGCTCCCGCGTCACTGCCCTGGGTGTCACGTCCCGACCCGCCCTCTCCGTCACGGCAACCCGTGCACCCTACGGGAGAGCGGAGGTGTCAGCCATGCTGTCCGATACGGTCGACCACCTGGATGTCCTGCAGACTCCTGGTCTCGTAGTACCAGTTGGCCTGCTCCCACTCGCCGTGCACCTTCTTCGGGCTGCTCCCCTTGGTACGCAGGCCCAAGTAGTCGTACGTCTTGCGGTCGAAGAGGAACGTCCACGCCGTCTTGGGGTACGAGACTCCGACAGCGGTCCGGCCGGCCACCTCCACGTCGTCGTAGTCCAGGCGGATCCGGGGAAGCTTCGCCAGCGCTTCGAAAGCGCCGGCCTGCAGGCCGGGGGGCATCACACGTGGTCCCATGAGCAGCATGCATCCCTCGAAGAACGCGTACATGTCGTTGTGGGCCGTACTTGGTTGGCCACCCCTGAACTGGGCGAGGAGCTTGTCGGGGTCCGTCGGCATGGTCCTGAGCTTGGAGTAGACGGTGGGGGGCCAGCGCACCTCGTGCTTGCCGAGCGGCGGATCGTGGTGGATCTTCCCGTACTCCTGACGCAGGGACGGCTTGGAACCGTCCACCGACATCCAGCTCTCGTCGGTCCACGTCCTGGTCTTCCCGCCCTTGACCGGGCTCCGCGTGATGTGGGTCCTGGTGTAGAAGTACTGGTCGTTGCGCGGAACGGGCAGATCGTTCCCCGCGGCGCGTGACCTGTCAGCAGCCTTCTGCAGCACCTCCGTCGCGCTGATCGCGCCCAGACGGGGCTTGCGGTCGTCGTTGGTGTCGTGGGCCACCACTACGGTGACGCCCACCGCCGCCGCGGTCACGCCGACGAGCGCGGTACGGAACACGAGTCGTCGGCTGAGTGCTCGTCCACGGGTCGCGCCGCCGCGGGACTCCTCGACCATGGCGGCTCCGAGCCGGGCCCGGGCGGCGGCGCGGGCCTCGCCGGACAGCCCGTGCTGGTCGGCTTCCCATCCCCGCACCATCGTCAGTTCATCCATGTTCCGTCTCCTTGTGAGGCGCGGTCGAGGTGGTGAGATCCGGTCCGCCCAGTGCCCGGCGCAGCTTGGTGCGGGCCCTGTGCAGGCGCGAGCGCACGGTGCCGACGGGCACGCCCAGGGCCTGCGCGGCCTCCGCGTAGTCGAGTTCTCCCCAGGCGATCACCAACAGCACGTCCCGGTACCGGGCGGGCAGTGCGGCGAGAGCGCCGGCCAGAGTGCCGTGCGTCCCGCCGGAACTGAGCTTCTCGGTGACCGAGTCCTCGGGACCTTCGTGCTCCCGGTCCGCGGACAGTGACGCCATGCGCGACAGTGCCCGCAGCCGGCGCGCCTCGTCTCTGCGGTGACGGCCGATCAGGTTGGTGGCTATCCCGTACAACCAGGGCCGAGCGTGCGCGTGGGACAGGTCGTAGCGCCGACGACGCTGGAACGCGATCACGAACGTCTCCGCCATCAGGTCGTCGGCGGTGTCCGAGCCCAGACGTCGCGCGATGTAGCGGTGGATGTCGTCGGCGTAGCGGTCGAAGATCAGGGCGAACGCGTCGGGCGTCTGCCAGGACCGTTCGATCACCGAGCCGTCGCAGTCACCGACCGCGTCCGTTGCCGTGGCGAGTGCGGCAGCAGTGCCCGGCAGGAGCGTCACGCCTCACCTCTGTGGTTCATTTCGTATCCCTCGAAAGCCGTGTCGTGGTCACCTCCTGTTCGCCGATGCCGTCTTTCGAGTTCCACCCTGCCAAGTGACCTGCCTCACATGACGCGTCAGCCACCGTTGGGCATCACCTTGGTGACCTTGCCCTGGGTGTTCGCCTGGAGGTAGCCGGTCTGGCCATAGGCGTTGGTGAGGTAGACGGACATTCCGGCAGGGTCACCGAAGGCGTTGCCCGGAAGGATCACCGTCAGGTAGCGGGTCGTGACGTGATCGACCTTCAGTTTCCGCTCGGCTTCGGCCAGCAGGGCCGGGACCTTGTCCCAGTCGAAGTCGTCCAGGCTGACGGGCTTCTCCCCGCCGCTGAGCGTGTCACTGATGATGCCCTTCTGGACGCCCTGGCCGGGGCGATAGGTGTACGAGTCCTTCTTGATGTCGCTGCCCTTCACCATCAGGTCGGCGGAGACATACTCGGGATACACGACGAGGGACCCGAACCGGGTCCGTCCGGTCTGTTGCTTGAACGCGCTGATGGCGGTGCGGATCCCGGTCGGAGTGAGCATGTTCCCCTTCGCGCTCGCCGTCGCGCCGGTCGACTCCTTCGCCGACGGCGTGACGTCCGTGACGGTCGAGCCGCCGCCCGACGGCGACTTGGTGGCGGAGTTGCCGGACGCGGCGGAATTGGGCGCCTTCGAGTCTGCGCCGGGGAGCAGAGTCCAGACGAGAACGCCGGCAAGCGCCACTCCGGCGACGGGCAGGCCCACCAGCGTCCAGCGCCGGCCACGGTCGGGCCGTACCGGGACCGTGGGAGATGCCGGACGCGCGTCATGCGGGCCCTGGGACGTCGTGGGGGCCGGAGGAGCGCCGTACGGTCCCCCGGACATCGCGGGCGCGGGGCCGAAGCCCGTGGGTGCCGGTGCGGGCCCGGGAACGTACGGTGCGGACGGGGGGTGCAGTTGGTAGGGGGTGGGCGACTCGGGCTCGCGGGCGGCGTCGGCCAGCATCCGGTCGAGTTGCTCGGCATCGGGCCTCGCCGCGGGGTCCCGGACGAGGACCCGCGTCAGTGCGTCCCGCAGCGGACCGGCCTTGACCGGGGGCGGGATCTCGTCACTGAGGACGGCTGCCAGGGTGGCGAGCGTCGTGCCGCGGCGCAGCGGATGCTCGCCCTCCACGGCCGTGTAGAGCATCATCGCCAGCGACCACAGGTCCGAGGCGGGACCACCGTCCTTGCCGGAGACGCGTTCGGGCGCCATGTAGTCGGGGGTGCCGATGACCGACCCGGTGGCCGTGAGGGAGGTCGCCTCGCGGATCGCCGCGATGCCGAAGTCCGTCAGCACCGGACGGCCGTCGGGACGCAGCAGGACGTTGGCCGGTTTCACGTCGCGGTGCTGGATGCCGACCTGGTGCGCGGCACGCAACGCGGCCAGCACCTCACGTCCGATCAGCGCGGCTTCCTGGGCGGACATCGGCCCGCGGGCCAGGCGGTCGGCCAGGGAGCCGCCGGTGACGAGTTCCATGACGATCCAGGGGTAGGTACCCGGACCCCCGTCGACCACATGATGGATGGTCACCACATTGGGGTGATCGATACGCGCCAGCGCGCGTGCTTCCCTCAGGACCCTCTCGCGCAGCATCCCGGCGGCTTCCGGATCGTACTCGGCGAGGTCGGGATCGGGCGGCCGCACCTCCTTGACGGCCACGCTCCGATGCAACACCAGGTCCGTCGCGCGCCAGACCATGCCCATACCGCCACCGCCGAGCCGTGCTTCCAGCTCGAACCGCCCGTCGACAACCCGTCTACCGCTGTTGTCGCTGCCCTCTCCGTTCATGCGCGCGAGCTTAGCGGGAGCCCGGACGCCGCCGTCCCCGCAGGGGGCCGGTCGCCGATGCCTGTGCGGCGGGGGATTCGACGACGCCCGGCATGCTCGTGTGAGCCCTGTGTGCGCCCCACATCGTGCGACGAGAATGCGCCATGCCTGTGGGCGGGTTGCCGGTTCACGGCCCCGCCGCCCAACTACCCGGAAAGGCAGGTCGGCTGCGATGCTGTTGCGACTGCCCAGCTCCGTGTCCGAGGCACGGGAGTGCCTGGCCGAGGGGGCCGTACCGATCGGCGGGGCGACGCTGCTGTGGGCCGACTGGCAGCGGGACGGGTTCCCCGAACTGGCCATGTCGCTGCGCAGCCTCCCGGAGGCCAACGTCATCGGGCGCGAGACGCTGGGCGCCGCCGTGGTGCTGAACCGGATCGACCACCGGGTCCCGGACGTCATACGCCTGGCTGCCGCGTCGGTGGGGACCGGCGCCGTACGCCGGACCGCGACGGTCGGCGGCAACCTCGTGGGCAGCACGCTGCGTTGCCTGCTGCCGGCGGCGCTCGTCCTGGACGCGCGGGCATCGGTGCTGGGGCCCGAGGGTGTTCAGGAGATCGATCTGTCCGAGGCGACGGCCAAGCGTCCGCTGCTGCTGAGCATCCACTGGCGCGAGCCGGTCGCCACCGCCTACCGCAAACTGCCGTCCGAAGCGGGCGGACCGCCGCCGCTCGTCGTCGCCATGGCTCTGCACACCGACGCCGGCGGGCGGAACCTCCTCCGTGTCGCCGTGCGCGACGGGTACGACGTGGTCAGCGGCAGCGCCACGGGCGACACCGGCAGCGAGGACGCGATGGGCACGCTGCGGCTGACGGCGCTGGGTGATGTCCCGCCCACCGCATGGGAGGTCATCGGCGAACAGGCCACGGAACTGCTCGGGCCCGCCGCCGGTCACTGAGCGGGCGGACAGCCCCGCGCGAGCAGCAGGAGGGCGTCTACCAGGTCCTCGGCGGGGCTGCCGGTGGCCAGACGCCGCAGCTGCAGCCCCATCACCACGGCGACCGTGGTGGCCGCCAGGCGTTCCGCGTCCGGCACACCCAGAGCGGTGAGGATCCGGGTGGCGAGCCGGTCGTAGGCGCGGAACGCCTCCGCAGCCGCCTCGCGCAGCCGCTCGTCGCGCCCGGCCTGGATGTACAGCTCGAAGGGCGCGAGATGGGCGCTGTCCAGTGCCGTGCCGCACGCGACCTGTCCGGCCAGCAACGCCGCGTCCTCGATGTCGATGCCCTCGGTCTGGCACTGGTCGGCCAGTTCGGTGAAGTACCGCGCCTCCTCGCGGACGAAGTACAGCAGGCTCTCCCGCAGCAGATCGTGCTGGGTCTCGAAGTGGTACGTGACCGAGCCGAGTGACACTCCGGCTTCCTTGGCGATGCGCCGGTTGGTGACGGCCGCGACCCCGCCCTCGCCGATGATCTGCAGGACGGCGGTGATGATGCGCTGGCGCGTCGTGGCACTGGGAGCGTCGTTCGGCATGCGCTGCATTCTTCCATCCACGTTCCGGTGGACAGTCCCGCATGCCCTCTCTATTGTTCGTTCGAACGAACAGTACGGAGGTAGTCGTGCACATTGCTGGGGCAACTGTTCTGCTGACCGGGGTCACGGGAGGCATCGGCGGCGCGCTCGCCGCGGAGATGTCCGCTCGTGGCGCGGACCTGATACTCACCGGCCGACGGCGCGAGGCGCTGGAGCCCCTCGCCGAACGCTTCGGCGCGCGCACGATCCTGGCCGATCTCGGTGACGCCGATGACGTGCTGCGCCTCGCCGAGGAGGCCGCCGGTACCGACGTCCTCATCGCCAACGCCGCCCTGCCCTCCAGCGGTGACGTGCTCGACTACACGCCGGAACAGATCGACCGGGCGCTCGCGGTGAACCTGCGCGCGCCGGCGATGCTCGCGCGGTTGCTCGCACCCGCCATGGTGACCGCCGGACGCGGGCACATCTGCTTCGTCGGGTCGCTGTCGGGGATGGCGGCCACCAAGTCGTCGTCCATGTACAACGCGACGAAGTTCGGGCTCCGCGGCTTCTCGCTGGCGTTCCGCCAGGATCTGCACGGCACGGGCGTCGGAGTCTCGATCGTCCAGCCGGGCTTCGTCCGCGAGCTGGGGATGTTCGCGAACACGGGCTCGCCGACGCCCGGCGGGGTGCGGACCGTCGCGCCGGAGAAGGTCGTCAAGGGCGTGACACGGGCGATCGAGCGCGACGTCGCCGAAGTCAACGTGGCCCCGGTCGAGTTGAAGCTCCTCACCAAGATCGCGTCGCAGTTCCCGGGCTTCGCGGAGCGCGTGCAGCGGCTGGCCGGGGCGGAGCGGACCCTGGACACGATCGTGGCGGCCCAGAAGTCGAGCCGGTGAGCGCCTGAGGGTGCCGCCCTCTCAAGTCGCGTGTGCGGACGTGACTTTGACGAGCTTCATCAGGGGCTGGTCACTCTGCGTGCCGTAGCCGCCGAGCGCGCACGGCACGTTCATCTCCGGCATGTGGCCGGCCGCGCAGCCACGGGGCGGACTTAGCGGGTGGCGAGGAATCCGTCGAGGTGACGGTGGCTGCCGCCCTTGACGGTGGTGGGAGCGCATGGCGCCCAGGCCAGGGTGCCCGGGGGGGACGACGTCGGGCAGCGGGGCGCGGAGAACTCGGCGTGGAGCCCTCTGGTGTCGTCGGGCCACACGCGTCCCGGGCAGTCGAACCCGTCGCCTTCGTGGTTCATCCACATGATCGCCCGGGGCCCGTCCACCAGGGCGCCCTCGCGCACCAGCACGCCGGCTCACGCTCTTCGCGGCGCCCCAGCCGTCGGCCGGCGGCCAGGTGGTGGTACGGGTGGAACTCCGGCACCTCCTCGGGGACGGGGCCCGCCCGGGGCTCCCTGCGCTTCTGGTCGTGCTCGGAGATGGCCACGGGTCTCACCCCTTCGGCAGGCGGAGGCCGGTGGTCGTCGATCTTGCCCAGGCGATGCCGGGGGATCATCCGCAGAACCTCGACTACCATGACCGAAAATTCACGTTTTCGGTCAGTTCACTCTTCTCCCCCACACCAGAGGAGCCTGCATGACCAGCGAACCCGAGCCGATCAGCGAGGCCGCCCGCCAGGCGCTCGAAAAGGAACTCGCCGAAGTCCGCGCCGAACGCGCGTCGGTCGCGACCACTCTGCGCGACAGTGACACGACCGGCGACCGCGCCGACGAGGCCGACCAGTTGCGGCGCGCCGATGAGCTGGATCGCCTGGACGCCCGCATCTCCGAGATCGCCACGCGACTGCGGCAGGCGGCCGACGCGGGCCGGCCCCCCACCGATGTGGTCGGTGTCGGCAGCACGGTCACCGTGCGATTCGAGGACGGCACCGAGGAGACGTTCCACATCGGCGCGATGGCCGACGTGGTGGACCCCGCGCTGATCACGGCCGACAGTCCGCTGGGGCACGCGCTTCTCGGCCACCGGGCCGGCGACTCGGTGAGTTACCGCGCACCCGAGGGACGGCTGACCGCGGTGGTGGTGGCCCTCGGCGGGTCACCCGACGGACAGGGCTGATCCGGAGCCGGGTTCGGATCAGCCGGGAGCCGCGGGCGGGTCGTCGAGGAAGGTGACGGTCGGGGCGTGGAACAGGCACCCGGTGATCGCGGTCGAGTAGCCGAGGATGCGGTCGTGCGCGGCTCGGCCGTCGCCGAGAAACATGCGCCTCAGCATCTGTTCGGTCACGTCCGGAGTACGTGCGTAGCCGATGAAGTACGTGCCGAACTCGCCCGCGGCGAGGTTGCCGAACGGCATGTTCTCGCGCACGATCCTGCGCTCGTTGCCGTCCTCGTCGGTGATGGTGTTGAGCGCCACGTGGGAGTCGGCGGGCTTGATGCCGTCGGGGAGTTCGACGTTGGCGAGCTTCGTCCGCCCGATGACCTTCTCCTGTTCGCCCGAGGACAGGGCGTTCCATGCCGTCATGTCGTGCAGGTACTTCTGCACGATCACATAGCTGCCCCCGGTGAAGTCGGGGTCCTCGTCACCGACGAGCACCGCGTCGGCCGCGACCTGTCCTTCGGCGTTCTCGCTTCCGTCGACGAACCCGAGCAGGTCGCGCTCGTCGAAGTACTTGAAGGCCTGGACCTCGTCCACCACCGTGACCGCGCCGCTCAGCCGCTCCAGGATCAGCCGGGCCAGTTCGAAACACAGGTCCATGCGGCGGGCCCGCACATGGAAGAGGAGGTCTCCCGGGGTGGCCGGGGCACGGTGGCGGGCGCCGTTCAGTTCCACGAACGGGTGCAGTTCCCGTGGGCGCGGTCCGCTGAAGAGCCGGTCCCAGGCCTCCGATCCGATGCCGACGACACAGGTGAGCCGGTCCTCGGGTGCGCGGAAGGCGACCGAGCGACGCAGGCCCGAGACGTCCTGCAGCAGGTCGCGGACCGTCGCCTCATGGCCCGGCGCGATCGTCACCACGAGGAAGACGGCGGCTCTCGCCGGTTCGACGATCACGGCCTGTGACTCGGGCACGATCCGGCCTCCTCCTGAGCTGGTCCCTCGCACCATCCTGCTGCGTGCGGCGCGAAACCGCGCGAGGACGTCAGCCGGTGACGAGTCCCGCGACGAGGTTGATGGCGGTGGCGAGAATGCTGGTGCCGAAGACGTACGACAGGAGCGTGTGCCGCAGCACGATCGCTCGGATGGCCGTACTCGAGACGGAGGTGTCGGACACCTGATAGGTCATGCCGAGGTTGTAGCTGAAGTAGAAGAAGTCGCGGTACGCGGGCTGCTGATCGGAGTTGAAGTCGATCCCGCCCCCGGCGGTGCAGTGGACGTAGGCGTAGCGGGTGGCGTACATCAGGTGCAGTGCGGCCCAGGCCATGAACACCCCGAACAGCGCGAGCGCGGCGCCGATGTGGCCGGTGTCGGAGGCGCCGAGCAGGAGCAGCAGCACGATCGCGACCAGTCCGCACGAAGCGACCGCCACGACCGCGAGTTCCTCGCCGAGCGGCCGGATGTCCTCGCGTCGGGCGTTACGGTGGGTGGCCGCGGCGTCCATGGGCCACAGCACCACCCAGCCCGCCACCACGAAGGCCAGCTCCGTCGCGGCGATCGCGGCCAGCGCACCCAGCAGCGCCTTGGCCGACAGCCCGACGGCCCCGCCGACCACGGCTCCGAATGCCACCGCACCGGCCAGCCGGGGCACGGCGTCCAGCGGCAACCAGCTGCTCATGCGCCACCAGGGTAGTTCCGTCGCTGCCGGCCGGCCCGCCGGAGCGCGCCGCCTCGGGCGGTCGCAGGCGGGCCGGGCCGCAGGCCGACCCCGCGCCCGGCCGGAGCACGGGGCATACACCGAGCATGCCGGGTTTGCGCCGATTCCCCCGTCCCGTGCCCGTGCACGACTGGCGGACCTCGGCCGCCGACGCGAGGCGTGCGCTCTCCCCACGCGGCGCGCTGCCCCTGCACGACGTGGACGGAGCGCTCCTGTTCGCCGCGCGGTCCGCCCTGGCCATGGGCCTGGTCGCCGTGCCGATCGTGGCGGCGGGACGGCCCGATCTCGCGGTCTACGCCGTGAAGGGATCCTCCCGCGCGGTCGCGTCCGGAGATGCTGGGCCCATAAGCCGGTGGTTGACCAATGAGCCTTTTCAGCGTTGACGCTCCAGGGTGAGGATGGCTGCGGCGATGGCGGTCATGCGGTTGGGGCTGCAGCGGGCCCTGCGGAAGATTCGCCAGGCCTTCAGCCTCGCGATGCTCCGTTCGACTGGTGTCCGTGCTGCTGACAGCGCCTGGTTGATCGTCTGCTGAGTCGCGGTGAGGTTTTTGCCGGGAAGCCGTCTGATCGGTGTGGTCACCCAGGGGCCGGCGCCGATGTAGGCGCGGTCGGCGAGGACGGGAACGCCCTGGCGTTCGCAGATCCGGATGATGCGGTGGGTGCGGGCTGCTGTCAGGTCGTGGCCGGCCGGGCAGCGCGGGTGAGATCCAGAGCAGCTTGCCGTTGGGGTCGGCAACGACCTGCACGTTCACGCCGTGACGGCGGTGTTTCTGGGAGAAGTCGGCCCGGCTGTCGCCGACGCGGTCGCATTCGGCGAGGGTTCCGTCGAGCAGGACGTGATCAGGATCGGCCTCCCGGAGGACGCGCAGCAGGCCGGTCGCCCTGTGGGACAGGTGATCGACGACGGCTTTGACGTAGGCGTGGGCGGTGCCGACGGATATGCCGAAGCCGGCGGCGATCTGCGCGAGCGTGTCGTGGCGGCGAAGGTAGATCAGGCCGACTAGGGCACGCTTGTGGGGCGGGAGCTTGCAGCGGCGGTCACCCTCACGGGTGACGATGAGCATGGATACCCACTCGACCAGGGCGTGCGGCAGGTCGAGTGCGGCAGGATAGGGAACCAACGAGGCTCCCGCGCTGATGAGTTGAGACGTCGAACACCTCTCTCAACGACACAGGAGCCTCGTGCGTTGCGGAAACCTCCGTCCGTCGCCCGATCAGTGGCCACTCTGAAAGAACTCACTGATCCCGGGGATCTGCTCGACGAAGGTACGACGCACGCATTCGGTGTTGCCACAGAAGAACCGGCGAACCGTCAACAGAATGATCGTCGACCGGTCGGCAACAGGGCGATCAGAAATCTTCCGTTCGTACCGGCTGTGGACTCGTTTCGACCAGACGTCGCAGGCGGAGCATGAGTGGAGAGGTGTTCGACTGAACACTCGAACTACGACGAGGCAGTCGTCGGCCGTGAAGCCTTCCACCACAACGCCATCGGCGCCCGGGTACAGCGGCCCTTGCCCCACCTCGGCGGGCTGATCTGGGGACGTGGACGGTGGGGAAGGGACGCTGGGCTGACGCTGCCGTGGGCGCTTGAGGCACCGGCCCTCAATGCGGATCGTAAGGGCCGATGCCCATCGGCTCAGTTCGAGGAGCCGAAAGGCGTGTTGTTCGAGTTGACCCGGCAGATGATGACGTGGCTCTGCGGGTCGGTGCACGTCAGCATCAGGGCGGCGGTGAGGACGCCCGAAACTGCGGCCGCCACCTCGTTGCCATCCATGCCGATGCCTTCGTTGTCCGAGTTGACGGGAAGAGGCGAGCCATCGGCCGCCAAGGCCGTCGGCGCCATGAGGACGCCCACGGACAACGTCAGGGCGGGGAGCAGTGCCCCCAGGCGGACGTAGGCGCGCTTGCGAGTCTCACGTGACATGTCATGTCCTTCGTTAGTGGTCGTGCCGACCCGGTGCCCGTGCGCGGGCGGGATTCGAAAACGATCAACGACTCCCTCCCCGGCAGGACACGCTCCGTCAGATGCCCGCTGCAGCCCCAACCGCATGACCGCCGTCGCCGCAGCCATCCTCACCCTGGAGCGTCAACGCTGAAAAGGCTCAATGATTCCGTGGGAGTTGGCTCGTGCGTGAGCAGGCATGGCAGAGGTCTCGTTCGTCCGGACGGCGGAGCGGCCGGCGCAGAGCCGGGCGAGCCGCGGCCGCGGTGGCCGTCGGCGTCGTGACGATGGGAGCCGTGGCCCCGCCCTCGGCATCTGCCGCCGCCAGGCCGCACACCGCGGTGCACTGGCACGAGTAGGCGTGGCGGATCAGCAGCTTGCGCACAATGGGATTTTCCGCCACTGCCCTCGGGCTTGGGGGCGCACCCTGGGTGGCTGGCCTGTTCGCTCGCCGGTTGTCGCCACCGCCGGGCTGATCCTGGGAGACGACGCGGTCGCCCCGGCCGGACGGGCCGAGCCGGCCTCGCCGTGACGGTGCCTGCTCCGCCGACGGGGCAGGCAGGCACGATGCCTGACGCAGCGTCAGAAATGCGTTCCGCCCGCCGCGTTCTGCCGTCCGTGACACCGCGATCACGGAACTGCGAGACTGGCCGTGTCGACGGCCCGCGGGCGTGGGTGGCGAAGAGGCGAGGAGTCGGAGTGGTCGTACAGCACCGTGCTCGGCCGGCGATTCCGGCACCCGCCGATGTGTGGTTGCTGGCGCGGCAGCGGCCGGCAGTGCTGCGCCGGTCCACTCACGAACTGGCGGCAGCGCTTGCCGATGCCCACGGCCCCCGGTTCGCGGTCTGGCACACCGACGAACTGCTCTTCGGCGTCCAGGGTGGGCGGTTGGTGCTGCGTACGCTGGGCGGCGCCGACCTGCCCGCTCCTGAAGTGGTGTGCGTACGTCAGGTCGCCGGCCCCATGCGCAGCGACCGCGAGGTGACCTTGCTACGGCACCTCGAGCGCATGGGCAGCACCCTCGTCAACACGGTCGCCGCCCAGCTCAAGTGCCGGAACAAGGTGTGGCAGTTGCAGGAGCTCGCGCTGGCCGGACTGCCGGTGCCCGACACCATCTCCTACGCCACCGCTCCGCTGGAAGGCGTTGTGCGCAGCCCCCGTCTGGGGACGCCGTGCGTGGTGAAGTCCGTCAGCGGCGCCAAGGGCGGGCAGGTCTTCCTCGCCCCCGACTCGCACCTGCTTCGCGAGGTCGCCGGCAGTCTCACCCAGGAAGCGCCGTTTCTCTTCCAGGAGCACGTGACCCATTCGCATGGCCGTTCCCTGCGCGTGGTCGTGGTCGACGGCGAACCGGTGGGCGCCGTACTGCAGACCTCCGGCAACGGCACCCTCGCCTCCAACATCTCCAAGGGCGGCTCCGCCACGCTGTGCGCGGGCCGCTATCCGCAGGCGGAGAAGCTGGCGGTGCGCGCGGTCCGCGCCCTGGGCCTGGACATCGCCGGGGTGGACCTGTTGTTCGCCTCCGACGACGCCTACACCATCTGCGAGGTCAATGCGGTACCGGGGTGGCGCCCGGAGATGACCGCGGTCACCCCCGCCATCGCAGCCTGCATCGCCGGTCGTCTGTCCGCCCGCGGCTGCGCAGGCTGATTCTCAAGCCGGGTGCCCGGCTTGAGAATCAGCCTCTGGGCCGGTCGGCCGCCTGGCGCGCTCAGTGCACCGGAGCCGAGATCTCCCGCTTCAGGATCTTCCCGCTCGGGCCCATGGGCAGCGCGTCCACCAGCCACACCTGGCGGGGGTACTTGTAGGCCGCCACCCGATCCCGTACGTACTCCTGGAGTTCCTCGGGGCCGGCCTCGGCTCCCGGGCGCAGGACGACCGCTGCCGCGATCTCCTCGCCGAGCCGTTCGTCGGGCACGCCGAGGACCGCCGCGAGGGCGACGGCGGGGTGCTCGTGCAGGACCTCCTCGATCTCGCGCGGGTAGACGTTGTAGCCGCCGCGGATGATGAGGTCCTTCTTGCGGTCGACGATGTACAGGTAGCCGTCCTCGTCCTGCCGGGCCAGGTCGCCGGTGCGCAGCCAGCCGTCGGGTACGGCGGCGGCGGTCTCCTCGGGGCGGTTCCAGTAGCCCTTCATCAGGTTCGGTCCGCGCACGGCGAGTTCGCCGACCTCGCCCGGGGTCACGTCGCGGCCGTCGTCGTCGATCAGCCGCACCTCGACGTCCTGGATCGGGGTCCCGATGGATCCGGCCTTGCGCGGGCGGTCGGGGTGGTTGAAGGAGACGACCGGGCTGGTCTCGGACATGCCGAAGCCTTCCAGCACCATGCAGCCGAAGCGCCGCTCGAAGCCGTGCAGGATCTCCACCGGCAGGGACGCGCCGCCCGAGATGCACAGGCGCAGGGTGGACATGTCGGCCTCGTCGGCACCCGGGTGCTGGAGCAGCGCCGCGTACATGGTGGGCACGCCCTCGAAGACGGTCGCACGATGACGGGCGATGGCGTCGAGCACGGTCTGCGGATCGAACCGGGGAACGAGGATGAGCGCGGCGCCGCTGCGCACGGCGACGTTCATCGTGCAGGTCTGCCCGAAGATGTGGAACAGCGGCAGGCAGCCCACGACGACGTCCTCGGGGGTCATCTGCTGCACGTTGACGACGTTGACCTCGGTGTTGTGGCGAAGTCCCGCGTGGGTCAGTGCGGCGCCCTTGGGACGGCCGGTGGTACCGGAGGTGTAGAGCAGCACGGCGATGTCGTCGCCGGCGACGCCGGCGATGTCGTACTGCGGCTCCAGCCGTGCCAGTTCGGCGGCGAAGGCGGCGGGTTCGACCGACATGTGGCGAACGGAGGCCGCGGCCGCGCCCTGGGCGCCCTCACCGGGCGCCTGGTGCCACTCGAAGAGCAGCACGGCGCCGGAGTCACGCAGGTGGTACTCGGTCTCCCGGGCCTTCAGCAGCGGGTTCATCGGTACGACGATGCCGCCGGCGCGCAGGATGCCGTAGTACAGGACGACGAACTCGGGCACGTTCGGCAGCATCAGCGCGACCCGGTCGCCGGGGCGCAGTCCCTCGGTGCGCAGCAGGGCGGCGGCGTGGGCGCTCAGCCGGTCCAGCTCGGCGTAGGTGGTGGTCGCCGTCCCCAGCCGCAGGGCGGCGCTCTCGGGGTGCCGGCCCGCCGTCTCCGCCAGGAATTCCGCCAGATTGGCCATGATGCCTCCTTGCACGCATGCTCGCCGGGTCCCCGCCGGCGCTCACGGCATCGTGGCGTTCGTGCCGGGGAGCGTCCATGGCCGGGCGAACAGCTCACACGGCCGGGGATTGTTCCGGGGAACAAAGAGCACGCCGTACGCTGCAGGGATGAGTCTCTCGGACGTGAGTGCCGCCCTGCTGGGACGGCTGCCGGAGCTGGGTGAGCGGATGGCGCGGCGCATCTGCGCCGAGGTCGAGTCCTACGCCGACGAGTCGCTGATCCCCTTCGCGTCGCTGCGGGAGTCCTGCACGGCCAACGCCGACCAGTTGCTGGGGCGTTTCGCCCTCGACGCGGAACCCGATGTGCGGCCCGCCGAGCAGACCGGTCGTCTCCGGGCCGAGCAGGGAGTGCCGCTCGCGGATACGCTGCACGCCTATCGGATCGGGTTCGGGTATCTCTGGTCGCAGATGGTCGTCGAGGCGCAGCGGCATCCGGATGTCACGGACGCTCAACTGGTGGCGGGTTCGTCGGAGATCTGGGCGCAGTTCGGCCGTTACGCGGAGGCTGTCGCGGCGGCCTACCGGGAGGCCAGTGCCGAACTCGCGCTCCAGCGCGAGGCGCGCCGTTCGGCGCTGGTCGAGGCGCTGTTCACGGGCGCGCTCGCGGACCGGACGACCCTGTGGGAGACGGCACGGCAACTCGGTCTGCCGGAGCGGGGACCCTACGCGGTCGTGGCCGCCTCCGTGCCGGATCCGGGCGGGGAGCCGCTGCCCGGTATCGAGGCGTCCCTGCGCCAGACCGGTGTGCAGTCGGCCTGGCGGCTGCTGCCGGGCGAGCAGATCGGGCTGCTCTCGCTGGCCCATCCCGACGCCGAGGCGGTGAGCCGCAGGGCGCTGCGCCACCGTCCGGCACGGGTGGGGGTCAGCCCCCGGTTCCACTCGCTGCGCGACACACCGCAGGCGCTGCGCTTCGCCCGGCTGGCGCTGGCCGGGCTGCCGGGCGACGGGCCGGGCGTGGCCCGTTTCGACGACAGTCCGCTCGCCATGCTCGTCGCCGCCGCACCTGCCGAGGCGGCACGCCTGGTCGAGGTCGTCCTGGGGCCGGTCCTGGAACTGCCGGCGCCCGAGCGGGCACGGCTGCTGGAGACGCTCGGGCACTGGTTCACTGCGGGAGGCGTCGCCGCCGAGACGGCGAACCGGCTCTTCATCCATCCGAACACGGTGCGCTACCGGCTCCGGCGGATAGAGAAGCTGACGGGCCGTTCGCTCTCCGACCCCGCCGCCCTCGTCGACCTCGGCACCGCCCTGCACGCGCTGCGACTGGTTCCGCGGTCGGACGGCCGCCACTGAAAGTGCCGGGGTCGGCGCATCAGGTCACGGCGCCGATTCAGCCGCTCGAAGATTTCGGAGTCATATATGAGATTTTCCGGCATTTCGGGGCACTCGCAAGAGTGGAAACTTCCGATACCGGCAGGAGGCGCATCATGCTCATCCTCGGCATCATCCTGCTCATCGTCGGCTTCGTCACCGGCATTTCGATCCTGTGGACCATCGGCATCATTCTGGTGGTGATCGGTGCGGTCCTGTGGATCATGGGCTCCATGGGCCATGCAGTCGCGGGCCGACGACACTACTGGTGAACGCGGAACACTGCCCACTCGTTCGGACGTGGTCACGCCTGGCATTCCAGGAGCGACCTGAGGGTGGACAGTTCCGTGTCGACCAGGGCGATCCGCTCGTCGAAGAACTGGCCGCCGAAGCCCGGCGGCCGATAGAAGGTGATCATGAATTCGGCTGCGTCGCCGTGGGGGCGGCGCGGGCGGGGGCACGCCAGGACGCGGTGTCGTCCAGGTAGACGGTGTGGACATGGCCCACCAGTCGAGGTCCTCGGTGGGCTCGATCGACTTGATCTTGACGACGGCCCACTTCGACCGGTTCGCCCGGTCGGCCGCGGCAAGGCGAAGACCGGCGGCGGTCCACCTCTCCAGTTGGTCGCGCTGCGGGGCCTAGCGAGCCGAGGAGGCCGGCGTCGTTCTGGTCGGTGAGGCCGGCCAGAACGGGGCCAGTGCATGGCCCCTGTCGGTGAGAACGAGCAGCACGGTGCGCCGCGAGGCCGGGTCGGGCTCGCGGCGGATCAGCCCCATGGCGCCCAGGCGGTCCACGAGCCGGGAGACGGCTTCAGGGTCGATGGCCATGTGCTGCGCCAGCGCGGCTGTGTGCGGGCTCGCCCCCGGAAGGCGGTGTCCGGCGCTGGAAAGACGGTACCCGGCGCTAGAGGCGCACCGACATCTCCACCGTCACGTCGTCACCCTCGGCAAGGCCCTGCGGCTTGCGCACGGCGTTCTTGAGCGGCAGCAGGTAGGAGCCCCCCTTGGGGAAGAGCGACGTCGTGAAGGTGATCTCGCCGATCCGGGCCTCGACCGGAATCACACCCCAGCCGTACGTGGCCGTCGCGGCCACCTCGCGGACGTCGGCGGACTCCTCGTCCGGCACGGCGATGAAGTAGTAGGGCGCCGGCCCACGCCATTCGATCACGCGGCCGGCGAAGGTGAGTTCCATGAGGTCGGTCCCGTCCTCGGGTGGGCAGGTCGCGCTCAGCGTACCTGCGCCGCCCCGGACTCGACGTTCCTCGAATTCACCTCGATCGGACCGTGCGGAAGGGCACTTGCCGGTGCGGCGGCGCACCCTGCCCGGACGACCCTCCCCCGCCCCCCGGCGTCAGAGCTTGGCGCCGAAGTCCTGTGTCCACCAAGGGCCGCCCGAGCCCTTGTGGACGCCCACGCCGATGTCCTTGAACGAGCAGTTGAGGATGTTGGCACGGTGGCCGGGGCTGTTCATCCACGAGTCCATCACCGCCTGCGGGGTCTGCTGGCCCTTCGCGATGTTCTCCCCGTACGTGGACCAGCGGTAGCCGGCGGCCGTGATGCGCTGACCGGGGTCGGCGCCGTCCGGGTTGGTGTGGTCGAAGAAGTTGCGGGCGGCCATGTCGTCGGAGTGGGCCTGCGCGGCCTTCTCCAGTTGGGCGTTCTCGGTGAGCGGTCCGCAGCCGGCGGCCGCGCGTTCCTTGTTCACCAGCGCGACCACCTGCGCCACATCGCCCGAGGGAGCGGACTGCGTCTGCGGTGTGCTGGGCGCGCTCTGCGGGGGCCGAGCGGACTGCCGGGGAGTCGGCGTGGTCTTCTTCGCCGGACGGGCCTTCTTGGAACTCGCCTTTTTCGAGGTCGACGGCGACGGAGAGGCCGAGGCCGACGGAGAGGTCTCGGCGGCGCGGGGTGCGGAGAGATCCACCACGGGACTGTCGGCGGTCTGCGCGGCGGTCACCTCCTCGTTCCCCGACCCGGAGTCCGTCCCGAAGTACCAGAGGCCGCCGCCCGCGACGCAGGCCGCCACGACGGCGCCGCCGACGGCCCGGCGCCGGATGCGCCGACGCCGACGGGTCTCGCCCCGGGAAGCCGACCGGCCGTGTGCAGCGCGGCGACCGTCCGCCGGGCCCGCAGCGGCGTGGCCTGCGGACGCGTCCAGCCGGGACGCCGAGCCGGCCAGACCCATCTCGCCCGCGGCGGGGCCCGTCTTCGCCAGCAGCGCGGTCGACACCGAGACCAGCCCCAGGCCGGCCAGCAGCCCCTCGGCGGGCATCAACCCGCTCCACAGGCCGGAGCAGCGTACGCAGCCGCGGGCGTGCCGGGCTATGCGCTTGCGCCACAGTGCCGAGGGCCGGCCGTCCCAGGAGGCCAGCATGCCCTGCAGTTCCGCGCACGGCGGTTGCGCGTCGAGCGCCCGTACCACCACGCGGGCCGCCTCCAGCTGCGCCTTCATCCGCTGTACGCGGACCGCGGTGTGCTGGGGCGACAGCTCCAGGGCCGCCGCGACCTCGCCGCGGGTCAGCTCACCGGCGCACTCCAGCCACCACAGCGACAGCAGTCCTCGGTCGTCCGGCTCCAGCCAGCGGGTGGCGCGCGCGGTCTCCAGGCGCTGGCCGGACAGCTGCAGCTGGACCATCGTCAGATCCACGAAATCCGCACCCGGATCCGCGAGTTCCTCGGCTTCCTCGACGGCGCCCGGAGCGAACTGCCGGTCCTGCCAGTGCGCCCGGACCTGGTTCATCGCGATGGCCACGAGCCAGGAGCGGAAGCTCTCGGGAGTACGCAGACCGCCCAGCGCGTCCAGGGCGCGGAGCATGGTCTCCTGCACCACGTCGTCGACGTCGACCGAGCCGTTCAAAGCACGCCCCACGATGTTGTAGACCAGCGGGAGGTACGCGCTGACCAGGGCGTCCTGGGCCGCCGCGTCACCCGCCCGGGCGGCGGTCACCAGTGCCGCCGACTCCACCGTGTGCTCTGTACTCATCAATCGCTTCCCTGTCCTCGAATGCCGAACGGTGCTGTCCGATACCTGGGAGACCGCCCAGTGAGCCCCCGATAACAGTTCTTCGGAGATTCGTTCGACGAGAGGTTGGTCGCATCGGCCCGTCGGCCGCAATGGGAGAGATCACACACGGCACGGACCCGGCGGCCCCGGGGCTCAGGCCCGGGCCCCGCCGTCGACGCGCAGGACCGTACCGGTCACGAAGGAGGAGCGGTCGCTGAGGAGCCAGGCGGCGGCCTGGGCGATCTCGTCGGGGTCGGCGGCACGGCTCAGCGGGGTCTGTGCCCTGATGCGGTCGAGAACTCCGGGCGATTCGGCCTCCCAGGTGCGGATCATTTCGGTCAGCGTGCCGCCGGGGGCGATCGCGTTGACGCGGATGCCCTCCGGTCCGTAGGTGACGGCGGCCGACTCGGTGAGGCTGTTGACGGCCCGCTTCATCGCGCCGTAGACGGGCAGTTCGGGGTTGCCGCGCAGGCTGCCGATGGACGAGTTGTTGACGATGGCCCCGGTTCCGGCGGTGGCCCGGATGGCGGCGACCTCGGCGACCATCGCCACCCAGACACTCTTGAGGTTCACGGTGCAGACGTGGTCGAACTCGGCCTCCGGGAGCTGGTCCATGGGTCCGGGCCGCTGGATGGTCGCGCCGTTGTTGAAGGCGATGTCGAGGCGGCCGTACCGGTCGACGGCGCGCTCCACAGCCGCGCGCACACCGGCCGCGTCGGCCAGATCGCACAGCACGTGGTCCGCGCTGCCACCCGCCGCCCGCACTTCCTCGGTCACCGCCTTGAGCTGTGCCTCCGTCCGGGCCGCGAGCATCACCTGGGCGCCCTCCCGGGCGAACAGGCGGGCTGCGGCGGCGCCGATGCCGCGCCCGGCACCGGTGATGAAGGCGACCTTGCCGGCCAGCAGGCCGACGGGCGTGGTGGTGGATGTGTTGTTCATGGCGGCGAGCCTGCGTCGGTCCGGTGAGCCGATCCAGGCACCGGCGGTACCTGGATCGGCTCACCGGACCCTGCGCACACTGAGGGCGTGGACAGACGAGAACTGGCGGCCTTCCTGCGCAGCAGGCGCGAGCGGCTCGCCCCCGCCGAGGTGGGGCTGCCCACCGGGCCGCGCCGCCGCACCCCGGGGCTGCGCCGCGAGGAGCTGGCGCAGCTGGCGTTCATCTCGACCGAGTACTACACGCGGCTCGAGCAGGCGCGCGGCCCACGTCCCTCGCGCGAGGTGCTGGCCGGGCTGGCCCGGGCGCTGCGTCTGCCGGACGCGGAGCGCGTCCACCTCCACCACCTCGCCGGCGCACCGCCGAGCCCGCCGCCCGGGCCGCCGCGCGAGGTGCGCCAGAGCATCCTCGACCTGCTGCACCGGCTGCCGCAGGCCGCCGCGATCGTGACGTCGGCGACCTTCGAGGTGCTCGCCTGGAACGATCTGGCGGCCGCCCTCATGGAGGACTTCTCCGCGCTGCCCCGGCGCGAGCGCAACCTGGTGCGCCGGACCTTCCTCGGGCCGAGCCCCCACGGGCGGCGGTTGTACGGCGTGTCCGACGCCGACGCGTTCGCCCGCGCCTAGGCCCAGCGGCTGCGCGCTGCCGCCGCCCGATACCCCGACGACCCCGAGCTGACCGGCCTGATCGGTGAACTGCTCGCCGGCAGCGAGCAGTTCGCCCGGCTGTGGGCCTCGCATGACGTGTCCGCCGAGCCCACCCTGTGCAAGACGTTCCAGCACCCGGTGGTCGGCCCGGTGACCGTCAACTGCGACGTCCTCCAGATCACCGACCGGGACCAGCAGGTGGTCCTCTACACCGCCGCCCCCGGCTCGCCCTCCGAGGAGGCCCTGCGGCTGCTGTCGGTCATCGGCACCCAGCGCATGGACGCGTTCCGCTGAGCGGCGTCAGCCCGTGGCGTCCAGGGCCTCGGCACGGTCCGACAGAGCCCGCAGCAGCCGGTCGTGCAGTGCGGGGGCCGCGACGAGGAAACTGTCCGAGCCGGATGTCCACGGGCGGCCCTCGGCGTCCGTGACGACGGCGCCCGCCTCCCGCGCGATCAGGGCGCCCGGAAGCAGGTTGGCGTGGTCGCGGCCGAACTGCCAGAAGGCGTCGAGACGTCCGGCGGCGGTGTCCGCGATCTGCCAGCTGGTGGGGCCCAGATTGCGTACGGCACCCACGAGCGGCAGTACGGCGGTCAGGGACCGGCCCGCCTCCTCGGCCGCCCCGGGGTGCCGCCCGATGAACGGAGGCTGACTGGTGGCCACCAGCGCGGCCGCCGGGTCGGTCTTCACCGACGGCGCGATCGGCCGGCCGTCGCGCGTGGCGCCGCCACCGCGCGAGGCGAGGTACGTCTCTTCCAGCAGCGGCGCGTGCAGGGCGGCCGCCACCGGCTCGCCGTCACGCACCAGCGCCAGACTCACGCAGAAGTACGGCAGATCCTGCAGGAACTGCACGGCCCCGTCGATCACGTCCACGACCCACACCTCCCCGTGCGCGGGCAGCACGGCGAGCCCGTCCAGCTCCGGCGCCCAGGCCACCCCCGGCCGCAGGCCGTCGAGGTGACGCCGCATCAGGGTCACGGCCGGTGCCTCCAACCCGTCGTACATCTGGGCGAGTTGGGCGAGCGAGGTGGCCGGCGCGGGACGCGGGGTGGCGAGCAGCAGCTCACCGACCTCGTGCGCGGCCGCGGCCATGGGAGCGAGCAGTTCCTGGTCTTCCGGGCGTGTCATGTCGGCTCCTGTCCGGGGATCGGTCGGTGCTCACGATCCTCCGGCGACGAGACCCGTTCCCGACTCTCCGTGCCCTCGTGGTGAGCGATACTGCCATTCATGAGCATGGATTCGGCGGACATGGTGCTCGACGAGCGTGATCAGCGGCTGATCGCGGCACTGCAGTGCGACGGGCGAGTGACCGCGGAGCGGGCCGGTGCGGTGCTGGGGCTGAGTCCGCGTACGGTGCACCGGCGCTGGCAGGCGCTGACGGCCGACGGGGTGTGCCGGGTGGTGGCGCTGCCGGTGCGCCCGGACGCCATCGGGGCGCTGTTGCTGCGGATCCGTGTCCTCGGCGGCAGAATCGACGCACTCACGGCGGCCCTCGCTGCCCGTCCGGACGTCCCGTTCATCGACCTGTCGGCCTCGGGCGACGAGATCCTCGCCGTTTCCTGGACCCGGCCCGGCAGCCGGGACCATCTGGTGTTCCGGGAACTGCCCGCCTCCCGCGCCGTCACCTCGGTGTCGGCCGACACGATCCTGCACGTCTTCGCCGAGGCCTCCGACTGGCGGCACGCCGTGCTCAGCGACACCGAGCGCAGCGCGCTGACGCCGGTCCGGGCGACCGCTTCACCGGGCGAGCCGGACGAGGTCGACCGCGACATCCTGGGCGTGCTGGAGGAGGATGCCCGGACGCCGGCGGCTGCCGTCGCGGCGCGCACCGGTCACCCGGAGTCCACCGTGCGTCGCCGCATCGCGCGGCTCACGCACACCGGGCGACTGCTGACCCATGTCGTGACGGACCCCAAGCGGCTGGGGCTCGGCATCGACGCCAACGTCATGGCCCGCGTCCCGCCCGGCCGCCTCGACGCCGTCGGACGGGCCCTGGCCGGGCACGCCGCGGTGCACGGCGCCTTCGCCACCACCGGTGTGCACAACCTGCATGTGGCCGTCTGGGTACGGGACCTGACCCGTCTGTACCGGTTCATCACCGAGGACCTGGGCGGACTGGGAGTCGAGAGCGCCGAGACGGTGATCGTCGGCCAGGCGGTCAAGCGCCCGGGGCGGCCGACGCCCCGGCGTCACGCATCGCGGGCCTAGGTTGCGTCTCTCCGTTCGTGGCCTCGCTGCGGACCCGCAAATAGTAGCCATGTACATAGTAGTCATGTACCGTATTCCGCGTGAGTTCAGCAGCACGGCACTTCACCGAGAAGGAGCAGTCATGACCACCACCGCACCCACGGTCAACGGCCGGGTCATAGCCCTGGCGCACAATGCCGGGCGTGCCCTCCTGGAGGGCGTGCTGGCCCGCCACGGCGCCACGTTCCACCAGAGTGTGACGCTTCGGGCCGTCGTGGTCGCCGGCGAGTCCATCGGCCGCGACGAGCTCGTCGCCGACGTCACCGGCTCGCTGAAGACGGACGCGTCCGTCGTGTGCCGCGCGATCGAGGAAATGACGGGCGCGAAGCTGCTGGAAGGGGACCCGGCGGAGGCGTCCCGGATGCGGCTCACGGACGCCGGACGGGACCTGTACGAGAGCACCACCGCCGAGACCGCCGAGATCTCCGCCAGGCTGTACGCCGGTATTCCGGCCGAGGACCTGGCGATCGCGGGCCGTGTGCTGGACCTGATCACGGAGCGGGCGAACGCCGAGCTGGCCGGCGCCTGAGTCAAGGACTCTTCAGCCAGGCAGTCCTCGTACGAACTCGGCGACCAACGTCGCCACCGCTTCCGGAGTCTCCAGGTTCATGGGGTGGGTGGCGTCGATCCGCTTGGCGCTGATCGTCGGCCTGGCGTGAGAGAGCGCGGCCAGCTCATCGGAGACACCTCGCGCGAACCGGGCACTGAATTCGTTGAACCACTCCATGCCGGGCGCAGGCGGAATCCGTCGGCCGGCCTGTACCAGCAGCAGCGGGCAGTCGACCCCGTCCAGCCATGTGGTGACACCGAGCGCGCCGAGCCTGTGGAGTTCGTCGAGGATCTCCAGCGCCTGCGCCCGCTCGGGCAGCCTCTGCCACTTGCCGTCGGGCAACTGGCGTACGGCCGCGCGGGTGGCGGCCTCCGCACGGTCGGCGGGAATCCCGAACCGGGCGGAGTGGATGACCTGCTCCTCGATGTACTCGGGTGGCGCGATGATCGCGGCCGACGCCAGCAGCCCCGCACTCACCCGTTCGGCGCCGGGGTACTCGCGTCCCCACCAGAAGCCGTCGAGATTCACGGCGGCACGGGCACGGTCCGGTTTCGCCCGGGCGTACTCGACCGCGATCAGTCCGCCGAGGGAATGTCCCACCACTACGGCCTCCGACACGCCATGCGCGTCGAGCGTGTCCGCGATGTGCCGCACCACGGTGGGGATGGTCCAAGGGGAGATACCAGGAGAGCGGCCGTGCCCGGGAAGGTCGACGGCGAGGACGCGGTGTCCGCCGGTGAGCAGGGCCGCCGAGGCGTCCCAGTCGGTGAGTGACCGTCCGTAACCATGCAGGAGAACCAGTTCCGGGCCGTCGCCCCCATGGTCATGAAGATGTAGGAGTGTCATTGGGCTTCACTGTAGGGGGCACACAGCGTTTCGAGCGCCGGATTTCGGCCTGCACCGTCATCGCGAGCTGATGGAGCGTGGACTCCAGACGCGTGGCAGAGCGGAGCTCGATCTCGGCGAGGTGCGGTGATGCTCTCTAACGGCACAGTTCGTCGCCCAAGGCCGTGCGCGCGTACCGCACCGTACGCCCGCTCCGGGTCCGGCTGAGCAGCCCCGCGTCATAGAGGACGGCCAGGTGCTGACTGACCGCGCCGGGGGTGACGTTCAGGCGGTGGGCGAGTTCGGTCGTGGAGGCCGGTTCGGCGAGGAGGCTCAGCAGGCGGGCGCGGGGGCGGCCGAGGAGTCGTATCAGGGCGCGGTCGGTGACCGGTGGCGGTGCCTCGGAGAGGGTGGCACGGCCGCGGGCCGGATAGATGAGCACCGGCGGGCGTGAGGGGTCGATCACCGTCTGGGCGCCGCGGGCGAAGAGCGTCGGCATCAGCACCAGGCCGCGTCCGGCGATGCGGATGTCGGCCGGCGGCCAGGGGGCCGTGTCGCGGGTGCGGGTGAGCCGGAGCTGGTCGCCGGTCCACACGAGCCGCGAGTCGAGTCCGGCGAAGAGCGCCGCCGCCCCCTGCTCCGCCAACGCCCTTGCCTGATGGGCGAGATCGGCCTCCAGGATGCTCTGCACACGCGGCCACCAGCTGTCCTGGAGGCAGGTGTGCCAGTAGGCGTCGACGGCGCCGGTGAGCCGGGCGAGGAAGGCCGCGGGGTCGGTCAGACCTCGCGCGACGACCCGTGGGAACGCGTCGTCGGTGCGGTACGTGGCGTGGAAGTCGGCGATGACGACCTCCGACGGGGTGCCGCGGACCTCGTCGAGTTCCTCGGCGAACGTGGGGCGGGCGCGGGCGGGGCGCGGGGTGAGGAAGTCTGGCACCCACAGCCAGGGGGCGATCAGGGCGGTGAGCAGTTCGCGATCGAGGGAATCCAGGCGCGGGCGGATCCGGCGCAGCCACGGCCGGTGGTGCGGGTACCTGGCCGGGTCGTGCAGGCAGCGCAGCGAGAACACCACCTCCTGCAGCGGGGAGTAGGCGAAGGAGGTGGTGGCGAGGTCGCCGACGGCGAAGCGGAACTCGATCATTTGAGCGCCACGCTAAATCATTGTCGGAGACCGGTGACGACGGGGTTGGCTGTCGGGCATGACCACGACACCTGTCTCACCCGCCCCGGACCAGCACGGCAGTGCCGAGGCGAGCCGCGCGACCCGTGCGGGCGGCCTGCTCCCGGCCGACCCGGTCCTGCGTCTCGCCACTGTGCTGACCGCCGTCAACTCCCTCGGCAACGGGCTGTACTTCCCGCTCGGCATCCTGTACTTCACGCGCATCGTCGGCCTGGACGCGACCGCGGTAGGGGTCGGCATGACGGTGGCGGGTCTGGTGGGTGTCGCCGCCGGGGTGCCCGCCGGGCGGGCCGCGGACCGATGGGGTGCCCGGCGGCTCGGGGCCCTGCTGTGGGGCGGCACCGGCATCGCCACGGCCGCGTACACCCTGGTGCACTCCTACGCCGGGTTCCTCGTGACCGTGATCTGCGCCACGGCGTTGCAGATGGCGAGCCGTGGGGTGCAGGGGGCGCTCTACGCCGACGTGCTGCCTGCGGCGACGCGGGTGGAGGCACGGGCGTATCTGCGGATGGTGACGAACGTCGCGATGGGCCTGGGCGGCGCGCTCGGCGCGGTCGCCCTCCAACTGGACACGCGGGGCGCGTATCTGACGGTGATCCTGGTGAACGCACTGTCCTTCGCCGGCCCCGCGCTGCTGGTGCCGCGGATGCCGCTGGCATCGCATGTGCGCGAACGGGCGCCCCTGGACGCCGACGCCCCGGCCACCGACCGCTGGCGGGCGGTGCGTGACCTGCCGTTCCTGGCGGTGACCGTGCTCAACGCGGTGCTGGTCGTGCAGTACACGCTGTCCGAGGTCGGGCTGCCCCTGTGGATCGTGGAACGGACCGAGGCTCCGCGCTGGACCGCGGCGCTGCTGATGATCGTCAACTGTGTGCTGGTGGCGTTCCTCCAGGTGCGGGTCGCCCGCCGTGCCTCCCAAGTGCCCAGTGCGGTACGGGCGATGGGCTGGGCGGGGCTGCTGCTGGCGGTGTCGTGCACGGTGTACGCCCTGTCCGCGGGCCTGTCCCCCGTGTGGGCGGTGCTGTCGCTGACCGCCGGTGCGGTGGTGCAGGTCTTCGCGGAGGTGCTGTCGGCGGCCGGTGGCTGGACCCTCGGGTACGAACTCGCCGACGCCCGCGCGCACGGCGTGTACCAGGGCGTGTTCGGCAGCGGGATGTCGGCGGGGATGATGGCGGGACCGGCCCTGGTCACGGTCACCGCGATCGCCCACGGCACGCTCGGCTGGGCGGTGCTCGGCGTGGTGTTCGCCGCAGCCGGGCTCGCGGTGGCCCCCGCCGTGCGCTGGGCCCAGCGGGACGGCGCCTGGCGGGGCGAACCGGCCTGACGCCGCACCTGCGTCGGTCACGGGGACGCCTGTCTCCCATCCGGTGTGTCGAGGTCGAGTGCCGCGCCGCGCAGGGCTGTTGCCACGCGGGTGACCGGTTCGGCCGGCGGGTGCGGCAGGCGGGCCAGGAGCAGGCGGCGCTGCTCCTGAGGACCCCCGCGGACCGGCAGGATGCGCACACCCGGCGGTGCGGCGGGAGCGAGTGAGGCGGGCACGGTGGTCAGTCCGCAGCCGGCGGCGACCAGCTGGAGCTTGGCCAGCCAGTCACGGGCGGTATGGGCGATGTCGGGCCGCTCGTCCAGGCCCGGCCACACCCCCATCAGCCCGTCCCCTCCGGAGGAGGAACCCGCGATCCAGCGCTGACCGCGCAGGTCCGCCACGTCCACGAAGTCGACGCGGGCGAGCGGGTGGGTGGCGGGCAACGCGAGGCGCAGGGCGCGCTCGGTGAGCGTCCGCAGCACCAGCGGGGGTGACTCGGCGTCCGGCGGCCGGAACGGCGGCGCCGACGCCAGCAGCGCCAGGTCCAGGCTGCCGGCGCGCAGGGCACGCACCAGGGCCGGGGTGCTGCCCTCCCGGCCGACCACGTTCAGGCCGGGGTCCGTGCGGCGCAGCGCGGTCAGGGCCCTGGGCACCAGCACCGCTCCGGCGCTGGGGAACCAGCCGAGCCGGACCGTCCCGGCCTGCCCGGGAAGGCCGGACAGTTCGCGCGCGGCCGCGTCGATCTCGTCGAGCACGACCGTCGCCCGGCGCATGACGACACGGCCCGCCGCGGTCAGCCGTACGCCGTCGCGCCTGCGTTCCAGCAACTCCGCGCCCGCCGCCCGCTCGATGGCGGCGATCTGCCGGGACACCGCCGACTGGGTGTAGCCCAGCGATGCGGCGGCCGCGGTGAAGGTTCCCTGCTCGGCCACCGCGCGGAAGACGCGCAGTGCCGTGAGCGACACGTCGGTGAAGTCCATGACGTTTTCGCATACTAGCCGTGCATAACTTTCGTTGGACTCATGGCGCACGCGTTTCTAGCGTGGCAGGCATGAACACTTCGCGAATCGCCCTCGTCACGGGCGCCAACCAGGGACTGGGCCGCGCGCTCGTCGAGGGGCTGGCGGCCCGTATGACCCCCGACGACCTGGTCCTGCTCACCGGCCGCGACCCGCGGCGCGTCCGCGCGGCCGCCGCCGAGGTGGCCCAACTGCCCACCACCCGCGGTCAGGTCCAGGGCCGGGTCCTGGACGTCACCGACACCGAGGCCATCGACCGCCTGGCCGGTGAACTCCACCAGCAGTACGGCGGCGTCGACGTGGTGATCTCCAACGCGGTCGCCCGGGTGCTGCCCGACGAGTCGCAGTCCGAGCGCGCCGACGAGTTCATCGACGTCTCCAACACCGCCACGCACGCGATCCTGCGTTCCTTCGGTCCCGTCCTGCGCCCGGGCGGCCGGCTGCTCGTCGTGGCCAGCAGCCTGGGCACGCTCGGTCACCTCGATGCGCGGCTGCGCGATCTGTTCGACGGCGCGAGCCTCGACCAGGTCGAGTACGCCGTCGAGTCCTGGCGCAGCGCGGTCCACAGCAGGACCGCGGAGGAGGCAGGCTGGCCGCGCTGGCTCAACGTGCCCTCCAAGGTGGCGCAGGTCGCCGCCGTCCGCGCGGTCGCGGCCGAACGCCGCACACACGACCTCGCCACCGGCACCCTGATCGCCTCCGTCTGCCCCGGCATGGTCGACACGGCCACCTCCCGCCCCTGGTTCAGCGACTACAGCCACGCCCAGTCTCCCGCCGAGGCCTCACGGGCCGTGCTCGACCTGGTGTTCGCCGAAGGCGTCGACCCCGCGCTCCACGGCGAGCTGGTCCGCTTCGGCAAGCCCTTGCCCTGGCACGACGGCACGCCCCTGGTGGAGCAGGACCGGATGCTCACGCCCTGAGTCACGGTTCGCGGTGCTCGTGTGCCGCCTGTTCCAGTGCCGCCGCCTCCTCCTGCGCCACGCGTGTCTCGGCCTCCACGTCGATCGAGCGGGTCAGCCACCAGTACAGCGCTGCGGAGACCGGCAGGCCGATGAACAGGGAGATGTCGGCTCCGCCGAGCGCTGCGGCGGCCGGGCCGACGTACAGGGTTCCGACGGAGAAGAACGGGATCATGACGGCGAAGCCGACCAGATACGCGGTGATGCCGCGCCAGCCCCAACGCCCGTAGATGCCGTTCGGGTTGAAGATCTCGGCGACGGCGTAGTGCCCGCGGCGTACGACGTAGTAGTCCATGAGGTTCACCGCGGTCCACGGGATGAACAGGTAGAGCACCAGCAGCAGGAAGTTGTTGAAGTTCTCCAGGAAGTTGGAGGTCGCGGCGAGGGCGCCGACCAGGGAGAGCGCCGCGGTCAGGCCGATGGTCAGCAGGCGCACGCCGAGCGTGGGGTGCACCCGCTTGAACGAGTCGATGGCGCTGATGAGGGTAAGCGAACCGCCGTACATGTTCAGCGCGGTGACGGACACCAGGCCCAGGGCGGAGAAGAGGAGCACGATCGCGCCGAATCCGCTGAACACCTTGTCGCCGGCGGCGTTGATCGAGGCGATCGTCTCGAAGTCCTTGCCGGCCCAGGCCGCCAGCAGCGATCCGAGCACCATCAGCCAGATACCGCCGAGTGCGGAGCCGAAGTACGTCCAGTAGAAGGTCTTGCGGACCGTCACGTCCGGCGGGAGGTAGCGCGAGTAGTCCGAGACGTAGATCGCCCAGCTGATCTGGTAGCCGGCGACCACGCCGAACTGGGCGAGGAACGGCGTCCACTTGAAGGCGCCTAGGTCGAAGGAGCCCGCCGGGTAGTGCAGGGTGACCAGGACGCCGATGGTGAAGATGCCGAAGATGAGGAGGAAGGTGTAGGTCAGGAACCGCTCGGCCTTGTGGATGACGTCGTAGCCCACGAGCGCGATGACGAGCGCGACCCCGGTGACCACGACCACCCACAGCCTGGCGCCGCCGTGCACCGTGGTGTGCAGGGCGTCGGCGGCGAGGACGCTGTTGAAGACGTTGAATCCCGCGTACTGGATGTAGGCGAAGAGCCACACCAGGAGGGCGCCGACGTAGCCGAACTGGGGACGCGACTGGATCATCTGGGGCAGGCCCAGCTGGGGGCCCTGGGCGGAGTGGAAGGCCATGAAGAAGGTGCCGATCAAGGTACCGGCGACGATGGCCAGCAGCGACCAGATGAGGTTGCCGCCCTCGGTGATGCTGATCAGCCCCACCGCGAGGGTGGCGATCTGGGCGTTGGACATGAACCACAGGGGGCCCAGATGCCACAGCTTGCCGTGCCGCTCGTCCAGGGGGACGTAGTCGATCGACCGGATCTCCAGGCCCGCCACTCTCGGCTCAGCTGATGTACTCATGACGCCTCCCGGGCCCGGTGTGCCTCTCTGGTCGCTTCCTTCCCCGCGGGTGCGGACGGCAAGCCGCTCCGGTGTTCACGCAGCGTGAGGAGCGGTCGGGTTCAGTTCGCGTGTGCCCGTTGTTGTTCTGCTCACAATTCATGCCTGAAAGGGCCTGTCGTGGCAGGGGTCACTTCGCGGAGCGGGCGTTTTGTTTACGTTCGCAGTTCTGTGTCCCTGTCCCCCGAACTGCCGAGGCCCCTCCCCATGGCGTACCGAATCCGCTCCTCGTCGCACCCCCGAGGCCCCCGCGCGGCGATCATCGGCGTGCTCGCGGCCGCGACGTCGGCACTGCTCGCGGCCGGTGCTCCGGCCCCGGCGTCGGCGGCCGCGGCCACCGTGTCGACCGGGTCCGGCTCCACCCCGGCCGACTTCGCCACGTCGGTGCAGGCCAAGGGCAAGGCGCGCGTGACGGCCGCGGTGCTCGACCTGGACGGTTCGGGCCGCACCCCCACGGTGTACGGCGACGACACCGCCTACGACACGGCGAGCATCATCAAGGTCGACATCCTCGCCACGGCGCTGCTCCAGGGGCAGGACTCCGGGCACGCCCTGACCACGAAGGAGCGCGCCCAGGCGGAGGCGATGATCGAGCACAGCGACAACGCGGCGGCGAACTCCCTGTGGCGGCGCATCGGCCTCGCCCCGGGTCTTCAGGCGGCGAACAAGCGGCTGGGGCTGACCTCCACCCAGGGCGGCCCCGACGTCAGGTGGGGGCTGACCCGGACCACGGCGAGCGACCAGATACGGCTGCTGCGCGCGGTGTTCGACACCGGGCCCGCCCCGAAGGCGGGCTCCGCGCCCGCACTCAGTGACACGTCCCGCGGCTACATCCGTACGCTGATGGGCCGCATCGCCGACGACCAGTCCTGGGGCGTCTCGGCGGCCGCCGGCTCCGAGTGGGCCCTGAAGAACGGCTGGCTGCAGCGCAACACGACCGGGCTGTGGGACGTCAACAGCGTCGGCCGGATCACGACCGGCGGACACCACTACCTCGTCGCGGTCCTGTCGGACGGCAACGCCTCGATGAAGGACGGCGTCGCACTGGTGGAGCGGGCGGCGCGGGCCGCCGTCTCCTCGACGACGGCCCACTGACGTCGGCCCTGCTCCCTACGAGGTCAGGAAGGCTTCACCGCCGACACGGCGGTCGCGGTGACCTTGTTGTCGCACTCGGCGAACTCACCGTCCGACAGGGCGACCTGGTGGGCACCCGATCCGGGCAGGCCGACCACCAGCGTCGGGTACACGGTGGGCTTCGCGCCGGACGCGCAGTAGCCGTCGCCCTCGCCCTGCACCTGGACGAAGGTCAGTTTCACCCATGCCTTGCCGCCCGGCGCGACCTTCACGCTCGACGCGGAACCGGTCGGGGTGACCTTCAGCGGAGCGTTGTGGTCGGGCGAGCCGTTGCCCGCCCCCGCCACCGACGGGTGGCCCTGCAGGACGCACGCCTTTGCGGAGACGTTGGTGAACTGGACGATCGCCGCCCCGGTGCCGGTGCCGTCCGGGCGGTTGGCAGCCTGGTAGGCCGTCGCCTCCAGGGCGGTGACCGGGCACGTCGGCGCGGTACCGGCCGAAGGGTCGGACGCCGGCGTGACGGTCGCGCCCGAAGGGGTGGAGGTGCCGCCGCCAGAAGCCTGCGAGGCAGCGGTGGCCGGGCTGCTGGGAGAGGAGGCCTTGGGGGAAGCGGCCGCGGTGGACGGGGCCTGGGACGACTTCTCGGCCGACGGTTCGCCGCCGCCCGACTGGCACGCGGTCAGCGACACGGCGGCTGCGATCGTGACCATCGCCGACGCGGTGACGCGGATGGTGTTTCGGTGCTGCATGGGGTCCCCCGATTTCGGAAGTAAACAGGTCGTCCGGCTTGGTGCCGGTGGTCACGGACAGAGACAGACCAACCTGACCAGGGGTTCCGCTGTGGATCAGCTGTGACATGGCAGTGACAGAAATTCGGCCGGATTGGCACGTAGGCACAGGGTAGGGCCGGACAGGCCCCTGCCCCGGCAGCGGCGTGGCGTGTCAGGTGCGGGCCGGGGATCGTGGTGAGGAGGGCCCCTGTGCGAGCCGGCCTGGAGGCGGGTATGACCGTGAACCGTATCGGCCTGGTCGTGCACGGCGGAAGGGCGGAGGCCGTGGCCGCCGCGAGCGCCGTGCGTGAGTGGAGCGCCGAGCACGCCGTGGAGTGTGCCGACATCGACGTGTGGCAGGAGGGCGCGCGGCACAGCGCCCGCGAGGAGCTCGACGCCGCGGGCGATCCGGATCTCATCGTCACCCTGGGCGGCGACGGAACCTTCCTGCGCGGTGCCCGGCTGGCGGCCGAGAACGACGCCCTGATCCTCGGTGTCGACCTCGGACGGGTGGGCTTCCTGACGGAGGTCCCCGCCACGGCCGTGCGCGCGGCGCTGGACGCCGTACGGGAGGACCGGATCAACGTCGAGAGCCGGATGCTCCTCACCATGCGGGCGTCCTGCCGGCTGGAGGTGCCCGATCAGGTGGAGGCGCTGGTGCACTACGCCCGTGGACCGATGCTGCCCCCGCCCCCGGTGCGCATGGACTGCGAGACCGGTGACGACTGGGGCGTCGCCCTGAACGTCACCGCGCTGAACGACATCGTCCTGGAGAAGCTGGCCAGGGACCGGCAGGTGTCGGTCGGCGTCTATCTCGCCGGCCGGCTCCTCGCGTCGTACTCCGCCGACGCGCTGCTGGTGGCCACGCCCACGGGTTCGACCGCGTACAGCTTCGCCGCCGGCGGTCCGGTCGTCTCGCCCCGCGCTGAGGGCCTCATCTTCACGCCGGTGGCCCCGCACATGACGTTCAACCGGTCGGTCGTGGCCGCTCCGGACGAGCCCATCGCCCTGCGGGTCCTGGAACGGTCGGGCCAGGCCGCCGTCAGCATCGACGGCCAGGTGCGCGGGGTGCTCAACCCCAGGGACTGGATCGGCGTGTACGCCGCTCCCCGCCGGCTCAAGGCGGTGCGGCTCGGTCCCATGGACTTCTACGGCCGGCTGCGCGAGCGCATGAACCTCACCGACGCGCCGGCCGCGCTCGCCGACGGGGTCGCCGCTCCGCTGTGGCCGGTGACCTCGCCCCCGCCGGGCGACCTGGCACACCTGGCACTGCCCACGGCGCCCGACCAGGTGCAGCGGCTTCCCTGAGGTCTGCCGCAGGGCCATCGGGGGGGGGTCAGCAACGCCCCCGATTCCATCGGCCGTCCGTACGACCCCAGGGGCCTGGGGACACGCCGTCGTCACGCAGTTCAGCGCCATCCGTGCCTACGCCACGGAGCGGCTGCGCGCATCCGGCGAGCTGCCGGGCACCCTGCGACGAGCCCTCGCCCGGCTGACCGGGCCGGCCGACCGGGGCAGCGGGGACGCGTTCGGCGACCAGGCGAGCGGCCAGCTCGCGGCGGAGCGGGACAACCTCGCCTCGGTACTGGCCTGCGCCACCGGCCACGGCAGGCCGCGCAGGCGCGGCTCACACCGGAGCCGGCCCGCGTGCATCACCAGCAGGAGCAGCCGCGGCCGCCCGCGCGCTGCTGACCGGACCGCCGCGGGAAGCCGACGGCCGGGTGACACCGAGCCCGAGACGCTCGCGGCTGACCAACCGGCAGATAGTCGAGCAACTCAGACTTTCGGTGCATATGGTCGCCATACATCCGAACAAGGCGTGCGACAAGTTGGGGCTTCGCTCGCGCACACAGACCCTGCTGCGGGCGGCCGACGAGAACCGGAAGCTTTGGTTCCGTGACATCCGTCACGCCACCCCGAGAGCTAGGCATGCCGAATAGTAGATGCCGCTCTGACGACATATGGGATTTGTCCGGCTTGGCGTGGGCGCCTGTGAGGTCGGGCAGGACGGCGTTCCACCGGCTTGGCATTTGACCCCGTTCTCCGAAACACATCGGGCTTCTGACGGGGCGACAGCAACCTGCGCAAACTGCAAACGCGGCACCAGCACGCTCCCCCGCGCTTGGCAAGAGCCTCCCGCATCTACGAAGCAAGGTAGTACGAAGGCCCTTTGCGCTCTCTGTGAGGCCTTTCTAAGAATGACGGCCCGCAGGAAGTTACCGGTGAGGTCACGCATGGCGAAGCATCGTAAGAAGCAGCACTACCGGCGGATGGTCATTGGGGCTGTCGTCCTGAGTGCGGTGGGCGTACCGTCCGTCGCCATGGCCTGTGGCAACTGGGGGAACGACGGCGGGCCCCAGGCCGGCGGTGGCGGGAACTACGCGGCCCAGAACTGGCAGTACCACGCCCACCACGCCCACCACGATCACCACCGGAAGAGCCACTGGAATCACCACTGGCAGGGCCGCGAGAGCAGCGAGCCCACCGCGGTGCCGTCGAAGACCCCGACCGTCTCCGCGCCCCCCCACAAGACCACCAAGCCGAAGCCGAAGCCCACCGCGACGCACAGCGCCCCCAGGCCGACCACCTCCGCGACTCCCACCCCGCCGAGCACCCCGAAGCCGACCGCCGCGGCCTCCGGGGTCGTCGCTCGCATCGTGGCGCTCGTCAACGCCGAGCGCAGCAAGGTCGGTTGCCCGGCCTTGACCCTGAACTCGACCCTGACGAAGGTGGCGCAGGCCCACAGCCAGGACATGGCGGCCCACCAGAACATGTCGCACACCGGGTCCGACGGGTCCTCCCCCGGCGACCGGATCACGAGCGCCGGCTACAACTGGAGCACCTACGGCGAGAACGTCGCCTACGGCTACTCCACTCCCGAGCAGGTCATGGCGGGCTGGATGTCCAGCCCCGGCCACCGGGCCAACATCCTCAACTGCTCGTTCAAGGAGATAGGCGTCGGCCTGGCGCAGCCCAACAGCTACTGGACCCAGGACTTCGGGACCGCCCGCTAGCCGGCGGACGGCAGACCTTCGGCCGCCCCCTCACGCACGGCTCGGGCCGGTGCGGGAGCTGGGGGCGGCCGGAGAGCTTTCGGTACGCGACACCGAGCATCACGGCCTGGAACAGGGCGCCCACGACGATCCCGGTGGCCGACAGGGGCTCCGGCAGCGTCAGGAACAGCCAGAACGTGGGCGCCGTGACCACGAACGGCAACAGACCGGCGAACCGTCCATGTCGAGGAACCTCCTGAGATCGTTTCCCGCTTTCAACGATCCCGGGGGACAGCGACGCGGGCCTGAGTAGCCGTCCTCACCTGCGCACACGCGGCTACCCAGGATGTCAGCGAGTGGCGGCGTCCTCGGCCATCGTGCGAGCCGCGGCCGCCTCACCCGGTGTGGTCTGGATGACCTTTGGGGCCGGCTGCTCGGACGCGCCGTCGGCGGAAGCCGCGGACTGCGCGACGCCTTCGTCCTTCATGGCCTTGGCCTCGCTCTTGAGGATGCGCATCGACTTGCCGAGCCCGCGAGCGGCCTCCGGCAGCTTCTTCGAGCCGAACAGCACGATGACGGCGAGCGCCACGATCAGCAGGTGCCAGGGTTGCAGTCCGTTGCGCAGCATCCCACCCACCCCTTCTCCACGCCGGGCAGCGGTGCGCGCCGGACGGCCGCACCTGTTGTCATGATTGCTACATTGCGCAACTGTACGACGGCTGTATCCGCAGCGGGTCTTCAGGTCAGTCGTCGGAGTCGGGCTTGGTGCGGGCCGCCGCGTACGCCTGGGCCGGTGTCATGGGGACACCGTTGAGTTCCACCGTCTTGTAGGGGCTGACCTT
>NZ_JBSFHY010000045.1:0-89096 GCF_053597295.1 Streptomyces sp. NPDC001450 | reverse complement strand
AAAACGCTCGGCTGGGAAACCCCAGCCGAGCGCCTCGCTAAGCTCCTGGCCACAGCCAGTTGATCACTGTGTTGCAACGACCCCTGGAATTCGCCGTGCGGGGAGGGCCCTTCGGCAAGGCAGTCGGCCGGCTCGGCTAGCGCAGGCGCGCCATCAGCGCGTGCTCCACGAGGGTGATCAGCGCACTCTTGGCGTCCGCGCGGTGGCGGGCGTCCGTCGTGATGATCGGGGTGTCGGGGCCGATCTGCAGCGCCTCGCGCACCTCGTCCGGCTGGTACGGCTGGTTGCCGTCGAAGCCGTTGAGGGCGATGACGAAGGGCAGGCCCGAGTTCTCGAAGTAGTCGACCGCGGGGAAGCAGTCGGCGAGGCGGCGGGTGTCGACCAGGACGATCGCGCCGATGGCGCCGCGCACCAGGTCGTCCCACATGAACCAGAAGCGGTCCTGACCGGGCGTACCGAAGAGGTACAGGATCAGGTCCTGGTCCAGGGTGATACGGCCGAAGTCCATGGCCACCGTGGTGGTGGTCTTGTCTCCGGTGTGGGTGAGGTCGTCGATGCCTGCCGAAGCGGACGTCATGACGGCCTCTGTGCGCAGCGGGTTGATCTCCGAGACGGCGCCGACGAACGTGGTCTTGCCCACGCCGAAGCCGCCCGCCACCACGATCTTCGCGGAGGTGGTGGAGCGGGAAGGACCGCCGCTAGAGCTTGCGAAGTCCACTGAGCACCCTTTCGAGCAGTGTCACGTCTGGCTGGCCACCGGCGTTCTCGTCGCCGCCGGGCTGATGGATGGCGACCAGGCCCGCCTCCGCCAAGTCGGCGACGAGGATCCTGGCCACGCCGAGGGGGATCGTGAGCAGGGCCGAGACCTCGGCCACCGACTTGATCTCACGGCACAGGTTGCAGATCCGCTGATGCTCGGGCAGCTGGCCCTGCATCTGGTGCGGCTGCGCGGTGGTGTGCACCAGTGCCTCGATGGCGAGCTGGTAGCGCGGGCGGGTCCGGCCGCCGGTCATGGCGTACGGACGCACCAGGGGGTTGTTGGAAGCCGTGGCCGGCGCCGGCTCGGGGCGGCGCTGGGGCTGTACCGGCTGGATACGCGGGGCCGGCGGCTGGTCGTACGGCGACGGACCGGGGCCCTGCGGCGCGTACGGCTGCCGGTGGCTCGGGGCGGAGGGGAAGTTGTACCGGTTCGCGGAACCGTCGCCCTGCCCCTGGGCAGGGCCGTACGACCAGTTGCCGCTATTCGAACCGCCTGGGGGTGTTGCCACTTTCTCTCCTCCTCCGACCGTGCCGGGCACCCATCCCTGTGGAGCCGCGTCCCGAAACCTTACGGCCCCGGGACGCGTATACGCACCGTTCGTCTGTTAGTTGAGAAGGCTTCCCTGGAGCTCCGCACGGAGATCCGGGGTGAGGACCGTGCCCGCGCGGTCCACCAGAAGGGCCATCTCGTACCCGATGAGGCCGATGTCCGCCTCCGGGTGGGCCAGAACCGCGAGTGACGAACCATCAGAGATGGACATGATGAACAGGAATCCCCGCTCCATCTCCACAACCGTCTGGTTCACGCTGCCCCCCTCGAAGATCCGGGAGGCGCCTGCCGTCAGAGACGTCAGACCGGAGGCGACGGCCGCGAGCTGGTCGGCGCGGTCGCGGGGGAAGCCTTCGGACATCGCCAGAAGGAGTCCGTCGGCGGAGACCACCACCGTGTGGGACACCCCCGGGGTGTTGTCCACGAAGTTGGTGATCAACCAGTTCAGGTTCTGTGCCGCCTGGCTCATCGGGCTCACACTAACGCTCCTGGTTGTAGGTGCTGTCAGGACCACTGTGTTGATTTCTAGTGGCCTGGCCGTTCGTTTCACTGCCTGCGCTGCGTCCGCGCTGGACGCCCCGACGCAGGTTGCTCAGCCTGCCCCGGACGTCCTCCGGGGCGCGGGAGACCTGTGGGCCTCCCTGAGGGGTGCTCTCGGCGGTGCCCTCGACCAGGTTGGCCTTGGGTACCCGCCGCGGCAGGCCGGAGGCGGTGACCCCGCCTGCCTTGGGCTTCCGGAGCTGCGCGGCCTGCTGCCAGCGCTCGTCGTTCGCCGAACGCCAGCCGCTGTCGCCGTTCTGTCCCGGGGAGTTGCCCGGTGCGGGAGTCGGCGCTTCCTGCTGCACGCGTGCCGTGCCGTTGGTGGCGCTCGAGCCGTTGGAGCCGCTCGCGGCGGATCCGCGGCGGGGCAGCCCGGCGTCGGTCAGCTGGTGGGCGGCGGGAGTGGCCGGTCCCGGACGGTCGAAGCCTACGCGGTTCCGCTCATCTGCGTCACCGGCCTGCGCGGATTCCGTTTCCGGAGCGTACTGGGCCGGATAGCCGTTCTGGTAGGCGTCCTGCTGCGGCCAGTCGTCCTGGTAGGACGGGCTCTCGTAGGAGTCGAACCCGTCGGACGCGGAGGCGTGCGCGGGCGCGTGCTCGTCCTGAGCGGGCTCCGAATACGCGGGCTCGGGGTAGCCGCCGCCGTTCTGGGCGAAGCCGTCGCGCTGCGGCAGACCGCCGTTCGGCGCGTAGTACTGGTCGTCGTACTGCTCCTCGTACGAGGTGTGCTGCTGCTCCTCGTACGTCTGCTCCTGGTACGCCTGCTGCGGCTGCTCCTGGTACGCCGGCTGCTCGGTGTAGCCCGTGCTGCTGCCGTCGTAGCCCTGCTGCGCGTCGAACTCGTCCTGGTACGCGGACTGCTCGGTGGTCTCCTGCGGCTGGCCGTGGTTCTGGGACTCCAGAGCCGCCCGGCGCCCCTCGCGCATCAGGGAGCGGCCGACGGGGTCCAGCCCGCGGATGTCGTCGGGGACGTCGACGTAGCGGCTGTCGTCGAAGCCCAGCTCGGCAGCGGTGCGCATGGGCGCCACCTGGCCGAAGTTCTCACCCCCGAACTGCTGCTCCGGGATGATCTGGGAGACCGTGAACTCCTCGCGGTCCAGCGGCGCCTCGCCGCCACCGCCGTGCGTGATCGCGTCCGGCAGCATGACCAGGGAGGTGGTACCCGCCTGCTCGCCCGAGGGACGCAGCTGCACGCGGATGCCGTGCCGGTCGGACAGCCGGCCGACCACGAACAGGCCCATGCGCTGCGAGATCGCGGCGTCCACGGTCGGCGGGTTGGCCAGCTTGTGGTTGATGTCCGCGAAGTCCTCGGCGGTGAGGCCGATGCCCTTGTCGTGGATCTCGATCATCACGCGGCCGTCGGGGAGACGGGTCGCGGTGACGCGGACCTTGGTCTGCGGAGAGGAGAACGTCGTGGCGTTCTCCAGCAGCTCGGCCAGCAGGTGCACGAGGTCGGTCACGGCGCGGCCGTGGATCTCGGCCTCCGGGACGCCGGACAGCTCGATGCGCTCGTACTGCTCCACCTCGGAGGAGGCGGCGCGCAGGACGTCGACCAGCGGGACCGGCTGGTCCCAGCGGCGGCCGGGCTCCTCGCCGGCGAGGACCAGGAGGTTCTCGCCGTTGCGGCGCATACGGGTCGCCAGGTGGTCCAGGCGGAAGAGGTTCTCCAGCTGGTCCGGGTCGGCCTCGTTGTTCTCCAGGTCGGTGATCAGGGTCAGCTGGCCCTCGATCAGTGACTGGTTGCGGCGCGACAGGTTGGTGAAGATCGCGTTGATGTTGCCCCGTAGCAGGGCCTGCTCGGCGGCGAGCCGGACAGCCTCGCGGTGGACCTGGTCGAAGGCGCGGGCGACCTCGCCGATCTCGTCGGTCGAGTTGATCGGGATCGGTGCGACGCGGGTGTCGACGCGGCCGGGGTCGGTGCGCGAGAGCTGGTCGACCAGCATCGGCAGACGCTGCTCGGCGATGCCGAAGGCGGCATTGCGCAGCTGGCGCATCGAGCGGCTCATCTGGCGGGCGACGGTACCGGCCAGGATGAACGCGAGGAGCAGGGCGACGACGACCACGGCGCCGGTGATGATCGCGGAGGTCTTGGCGTCGTCGGCGATGCTCGACGCCTCGCTCACGGCCTTGTCGGCCATGTCCGACTCGATCGTGCGGTAGGCGTTGAACTTGAGGGTGTTGACCGCCCACCAGTTCTCCGCGCTGATGCCGCGCAGAGCGAGCTGCTGGCGCGCGGCGGGAGCCGTGGAGTCCAGCATGGCGAGCGCCGCGATCATCTTCTTCGGGTCCGGCGGCGGCACGTAGTTCGGGTTCTTGGCCTTGGCCTGCTGGGCCATGGTCGCGGCCTTGGTCTGGATGTCCTTCTTCAGCTGGTCGAGCTTGTCCGCGTCGGCCTGGGTACCACCGCCCAGGTACTCCTCGACGGCGATGCCCTCGAGGTAGGCGTACGAGGACAGGGACACACGCTGGCTCGCCAGGTTCGGGGCGTCCGGACCCGGTTTCTCCAGGATGTGCATGCCGATGGAGCGCTCCAGCGACAGTGCCGCCTTGGTGAGCGAGATGGCGTAGACCGTACGGCCGTAGGAGGTGATGTTTCCGGTGCCGAGACCCAGCTCGTTGGCGAACTCCATGAGCGGGTGGGCGACCTTGACATAGCCCTCCTCGGTCTGCACACCGGTGAACTTGGAGGTGTACGCACCGGCGCGCAGCGTCTGCAGGAAGGGCTCGGCCTGGCGGAACAGCGTCAGCCGGCGCTTGAGGCCGGACTTGTTCGGCATGTTCTGCGCCGCGTCGTCGAAGGCCTGGGCGGCGCGGTCGGTGGCGGCGCGGGCCTGCTTGACGGTCGGGGACTGGCTCTTGCCCCTCAGCAGGGGAGTGGCCGTGATGTCCCGCTCGTTGTAGAGAGCGTCGGCGTACGACAGCGAGGCCCGGACCAGACGGGCGGTGTTCTCCGCGTCCTGAGCGTCCTGCCAGGTGTCGATCGAGTTCTTCACCTGGAAGCCGCCCATGACGAGACCCACCGCCACGGGTATGAGCAGAATCGCGTTCAGCCTGGTCGGCACGCGCCAGTTGCGCGGGGAGAAACGGCTGCCGCTCTTCGCGGGAGTGGCCGCCGGCTCCGAGCCGGGCACAGGGGTGGGCGCCGCAGCGCGCGGCGGCGGGGTGAAGTTGCCCCGCGCCGACGGCTCGGGACCGTTCTTGCTTCGCCTCACTCGACCAACAACCTCTCGGCGGTCGGCACCTTCGTCGTGCCGCAGTCTCTCAGAGCCCCGTTCGTCATCGACCACTAGGTACGTCTTTGACTATTGGGCAGTTCAGGCATTCCAGCACGTGGACCAGCGCACTTCCAAACAGTGGAAACCTCCGAACGGTGCTCTTGTAAGCCCTAGATAAAACGGTCATAAAGAGCGAGCCCCGCCAAAAGGCGGGGCGTTTGTGAGCACAGTGGTACCGCTCGACCGCGTCGCGTGGTGATACCGGGTGATTCCTCTGCCGAACTGTTATGAACAGCGGAGCCGACCGTGTCAAAGGCCACAGTCGGCTCCGATGGCATTACGACAACTGCCGTACGGCACGTTGTACTTGGGTGCTACCGCAGGCGGGCCATCAGGGCGTGCTCCACGAGCGTGATCAGCGCACTCTTGGCGTCCGCGCGGTGGCGGGCGTCCGTCGTGATGATCGGTGCGTCCGGTCCGATCTGCAGGGCCTCGCGCACCTCGTCGGGGGTGTACGGCTGCTGGCCGTCGAAGCCGTTGAGGGCGATGACGAACGGCAGACCGCTGTTCTCGAAGTAGTCCACGGCCGGAAAGCAGTCCGCGAGGCGCCGGGTGTCCACGAGCACCACCGCGCCGATCGCGCCGCGCACCAGGTCGTCCCACATGAACCAGAAGCGGTCCTGGCCCGGCGTACCGAAGAGGTACAGGATCAGGTCCTGGTCCAGGGTTATACGGCCGAAGTCCATGGCCACCGTGGTGGTGGTCTTGTCCCCGGTGTGGGTCAGGTCGTCGATGCCCGCCGAAGCGGACGTCATGACGGCCTCCGTGCGCAGCGGGTTGATCTCCGAGACGGCGCCGACGAACGTGGTCTTGCCCACGCCGAAGCCGCCCGCCACCACGATCTTCGCCGAGGTGGTGGCCCGGCCCGCGTCAGAGCTTGCGAAGTCCACTGAGCACCCTTTCGAGCAGCGTCACGTCCGGAGCGCCGCCGTTGTTCTCGTCGCCACCCGGCTGGTGAATGGCGACCAGGCCGGCCTCGGCGAGGTCGGCCACCAGGATCCGGGCCACGCCGAGCGGCATGGCCAGCAGCGCCGACACCTCCGCGACCGACTTGACCTCACGGCACAGGTGGCAGATGCGCTGGTGCTCCGGGAGCAGTCCCATGAGCGCTGCCGGGTCGGCCGTGGTGCTGATCAGCGCCTCGATGGCGAGCTGATAGCGCGGCCGGGTCCGGCCGCCGGTCATCGCGTACGGACGTACCAGCGGCTGGTCGCCCTCATCCCCGTACGGCTCCGCGTACGGATCATGAGAGGCGGTGGGCGGGGTCATGAATCCTCCGGGCGGGACAGCAAGTCGGTCAGTCAAGCCGTCGGAAGGGGCCGGTGGGGGGATTGTGACGGCCGGACGGTGTTTTCGTGAGGTGGGTGGTGCCGGGCGGGTCAGTGGAGCAGACTGCCCTGGAGTTCGGCGCGCAGGTCCGGGGTGAGTACCGCACCCGCGCGGTCGACGAGCAGTGCCATCTCGTAGCCGACGAGGCCGATGTCGCACTCCGGGTGGGCCAGGACCGCGAGGGACGACCCGTCCGAGACGGACATCAGGAAGAGGAAACCACGCTCCATCTCGACGACCGTCTGTGCCACGTTGCCGCCCTCGAAGATCCGGGACGCCCCGGCCGTGAGGGAGGTCAACCCGGAGGCGACGGCGGCGAGCTGGTCGGCGCGGTCCCGCGGGAAGCCTTCGGACATCGCCAGCAGAAGGCCGTCGGCGGAGACCACCACCGTGTGCGACACCCCGGGGGTGTTGTCCACGAAGTTGGTGATCAACCAGTTCAGGTTCTGTGCCGCCTGGCTCATCGGACTCAACTAACGCTCCTGCTGGTGAGTGGGGTTCGGGTAGCTGCCGGTCTGGCCGTTGCCGACCTGACGACCCTGTGCGATACCCCGACGGAGATTGGTCAGCCGGCCGCGTACGTCGTCAGGCGCACGCGAGACCTGCGGACCGGCTTGGTGCTGTTGCTGCTGAGCCGTGCCCGGGACGAGGTTCGCCCGGGGCACCCGGCGCGGCAGGCCGGAGGTGGTGATGCCACCCGCCGCGGGCTGCCGGACACGCTCCGCCTGACGGACGAGTTCGTCGTTGGGCGAGGTGCGCCAGGTGCCGGTGGCGGGAGAGCGCTGCGGAGCGGGCGCGGGCGCCTGCTGCTGCGGGGCCGGGGACGGAGCCGGCGGGTTGTCCGGCTGCCGCTCCGGCTGGTTGCCGTGGAACCAGTTGGTTTCCAGCGTGTCGTACAGCGGGGTACGGCTGTCGACCGGACCGGTGGCCGGCGGCAGCGCCTCCGGCTCCCGGCGGGCCGGACGCTGCTGCGGGGCCGGCGGGCGCGAGGCACCGAAGTCGCCGCGGTTGCCCTGCTGGGGTCGCTCGGACTGGCCGGTGTTCGCCGGGCTCTGGCCGGGGCGGCCGGGCAGCGCGTGCCGGCCGGTGGAGCTGCCGTCGAAGCCGGCGTCGTAGGCCTGCGGGGCCGCGAACTGACCGGTGCTCTGCGGGTCCTGCTGCCCGGGCGCCGACGTGCCGAAGACGTCGGAGCGGACGAACCCGTTGTTGTCCTGCTGGCCGAACTGGCCGTTGCCCTGCTGGGTGCCGGGACGCTGGAACTGGCCCGTCGAGCTGCTCGTGCCGTTCAGGTCCGGGCGCGGGAACTGGCCCGTGGAGCCGTTGGCGCCGAAGTCCGGGCGGGGGAACTCGCCCGTGGCCGCCGGGCCCTGCGCGTCGATACGGGGTATCTCCGCGGTCGTGCCCGGGCTCTGCCGGTCGTCGACGCGCGGCATGCGCGAGGTCTGCGCCGGGTCCTGCTCGTCGTGGCCGCGCGGGGCGTCCAGCGAGGCGCGTGACATCGGGGCCTGGGCGTTGTCGCTCCAGCCCTGGGTGCGCGAGGGCGGGTTGCTGCCGGGCAGCTCGGCCCGCGGACCGCCGAGCGGCGGCAGCTGCGGCTGACGGCCCTGGTCGGAAGCGCCCGCGCCACCGCGCGGCTGCGCCGGACCACGGCTGCCGAAGGCGTCCTGCTGCGATCCGCCGAGGCCCGCGGACTGCGTGCCCTGCGTGGCACCCGGGCCGCCGAAGCCGCCCGCACCCGCACCGGCCGGCGTCTGCCGGCCCTGCTGCGGGGCCCCCGGACCCTGCGGACCACGCGCGCCGCCCGGCGCACCGGGACGGCCGCCCTGGCCGGCGCCGGGCAGCGCGGCCCGGGGACCCTGGGCGGAGCCGACCTGGCCGCGCGGGGAGGGACCGGCGCCGAGGAGGCCGCCACCGGACGGGGCACCACCGAGGGCACCGCCCGAGCCGTTGCCGCCGTTGTTGCGGCGGGCGGCGGCGGCACCGGCCGCGGCCTGCGCGGCGGCCGGACCACCGGTCGGCGCGGGAGCGCCGGGCTTGCCCGTGGGCTTCTTGCCGCCCTGGGCGACGTCGACGGGGAGCATGACCAGCGCGGTCGTACCACCGGAGTCGGAGGGGCGCAGCTGGATGCGGATGCCGTGGCGCTGGGACAGACGACCGACCACGAACAGACCCATGCGGCGGGACACCGAGACGTCCACGGTGGGCGGCGAGGCGAGCCGCTCGTTGATCGCCGCGAGGTCCTCGGGGGAGAGGCCGATACCGGTGTCGTGGATCTCGATCAGCACGCGGCCGTCGGGCAGCGCGTGACCGGTGACCTTGACCTTGGTCTGCGGCGAGGAGAAGGAGGTGGCGTTCTCGAGCAGCTCGGCGAGGAGGTGCACGAGGTCGTTGACCACGCGGCCGGCCACTTCGGTGGTCGGCACGGCGGCCAGCTCGATGCGCTCGTACTGCTCCACCTCGGACGCGGCGGCGCGGAGCACGTCGACCAGCGGGACCGGGCGGGTCCAGCGGCGGCCGGGCTCCTCACCGGCGAGAACGAGGAGGTTTTCACCGTTACGGCGCATACGCGTCGCGAGGTGGTCGAGCTTGAACAGCGAGGACAGCTGGTCCGGGTCGGCCTCGCGGGACTCGAGCTCGGAGATCAGCGACAGCTGGCGCTGGATCAGACCCTGGGAACGGCGCGAGAGGTTGGTGAACATCGCGTTGACGTTGCCCCGCAGCAGGGCCTGCTCGGCGGCGAGGCGGACCGCCTCGCGGTGCACGTCGTCGAAGGCCGCGGCCACCTGGCCGATCTCGTCCCGGGAGTGCACACCGACCGACTCCACGGACGTGTCGACGTCCTGCGGGTCGGACTCGGACAGCTGCTTGACCAGCTCGGGCAGACGGTCCTGGGCGACCTTGGTGGCGGTCTCCTGAAGACGGCGCAGCGAGCGGATCATGGACCGGGCCACGACGAACGCGCCGACGAGCGAGATGCCGAGGACGATCAGGATCAGCGCACCGGAGATGATCGCGTCGCGCTCGGAGGCGCTGCGCAGCTCGCGGGCCTTCTGCTCCATGTCCTCGAGCAGCGAGTGCTCGATCTTCTTCATCTGCTCGATCTTGGTCGAGCTGTCGTCCACCCAGTCGCGGTACGAGCGCGCCGGCAGGCCGTCGAGGCCGGTGGGCGACTCGAAGGTCCGCTTGGCGTACAGGTCGGCGCCCTGGATCGTCGGGTTGTTCTCCTCGATCGGCTTGAGGGTTTCGTCCGGGTTCTGACTGCTGTAGATCTTCCGGAAGATCGCGATCTCGGAGTTCTCGCTCTCGTACGCCGACTGGCCGTAGAGGCGGTCGTTCGAGGAGAGCGTGCCCTTGGTGTTGCCACTGGTCGTCAGCGCCGCGGCGATGACGGCACGCTGCACGGAGGCGTACTCCTTGGCGCTGGAGAAGGCCGCCAGGGCGCGGGTGCGCGTGATCATCTCGGGGTTGCTGGACGCCTCGGCCATGGCCTGGGAGAGGTCGATCAGCTGGGTGATCAGCCGGTGGTACGACTCGACGGTCTGCGTCGAGTTGCCCTTCGCCTGGTAGGCGGACCGGCGGATCTTGGCCAGGTCGTCCAGCTGGTTGGCGAGGCTCACCAGGGTGTCGCGGACACCCTGGAGGTTGCCGTTCTTGCTCGCCTCGTCGATCTCCTCGGAGGCGTTGAGGAAGTTCTCGCGGGCCCGGTCGGTCTTCTCCTGGTCGCCCTTGATCTGGTAGTCGGTCGCCTTCAGACCGTGCGACAGGGGACCGGCGGACTGGTCGCGCTCGTCCTGGAGTGCCATGGCCAGCTCGGTGGCCTGCTTGGTCATCTCCGTCAGCAGCTTCATGTTGTCGAGCTGCTGGATGTCGGTGATGTTCTGGTCGATACGCAGCGCGCCCAGCGAGGTGGCCGCCACCACGGGGAGCGCGAGCAGCGAGACCAGACGCGTGGAGATGCGCCAGTTGCGCAGGGCCATGCGTGAACCGGGGCCGGTGGAGCCCTTGGCGGGCTTCACGGCCGGGGTGGGGTTCCCGGTCTTCGTGGGGCCCGCCGAGGAGGACGCGCCGGGGCGCCCGGGGCGCTCACCGCCGTCTCCGGACGGGGCCGGGCCCGGGATCTGGGCGTGCTGGGGCGAAGAGCCGCGGTCGGTCCCGCCGTGCGCCTCCGGCTCCGCCGAAGCGCTGCCATCCCTCTTGAAACGTCCCTGCACTAGCGTCGCAACCTCTGGACCAGGCACCCCTCCGCGTGAACGGAGGGACACGGTGTCGGCGTATTGGAGAACGCCCTGAATGCGCTCTCCGAGTGGTCTGGAGTGACCGGCGCAGGTTCCCCCCTATCTCGCCGCCACTCGGCGCTGCGTTGCGCCCACTGCGCGCCGGCTCGATCCCGCGGCGGTCCGTGGAATTCCAGCACAGTGCCGGATCTCCAACAAGAGCCGTGCCCCGAGCTGTGACCTACGTGACGGGCTGTGAGGTGTGAGTTACCAACTGTGGAGCGTGATTTGGGTCAAAGCAGGCGTATCCCTGCGAGTCGCCCCCTGGTGTCACGTGTCCCAGTCGCCATGATCAGGAGCGGAATGAATGCTTCAGGGGGTCAATGTCCGTTTCGGCGGGCAGAGTTGTCGGCCGGAATTGACCGGTTTGCCCGTGGATTCGTGAGCAAACTCACATGCAGATCATGGGGGGTTCATGTCTGTGGCGGGGAATCGCATGTTTAGCCTGACGCTTTACAAGATGGGCGACTCTGCCAACTCCGACACGAGGCCACAGGACGTACAACGGTGAAGACGACGATGATGTTCCGCAACATAGCCAACCCGCGGCGCACGACTCTGGCGCACCTCGAGGACGCCGACGAACTGCAGACGCCCGAGCTGCCGGAGCACTCCGTCGACCTCCCCGCCCAGACGGCGAACCCGAGGCGCACGGTTCTCATGGAGGTCCCGGTGGCCGCGGCGGCCGAGGCCGGCGTGTAGCCGAGCGGGCACCGCACACGCACGTGGAGCGCGGCCCGGGAGATCGTCGCAGGCACGACGATCCTCCGGGCCGCGCTCGTCATTGCGCGTGTATCGCCTTCCCGAACGCAGCAGCCCGACCGGTTAACCTGGGGCGTCAGTACGCCGGTACTCAGTGAGGGGCGCAGGATCCCGTGCGCATCGCCAGGTTCTCCATCGACGGGAACGTAGCCTTCGGCGCGGTCGAGGGCGAAAAGCAGGACGAACTCGTCCTCGACATCATCAAGGGCATCCCGTTCGCGGACTACGAGCTGTCCGGGACGAAGGTGCCGCTGAGCAAGGTCAGACTGCTCCCGCCGGTCCTCCCCAACAAGGTCGTGGCGTTCGGCCGCAACTACGCCGACCACGCCAAGGAGCTCGGCAACGAGGTGCCCGAGGCCCCGTTCGCCTTCTTCAAGCCGTCCACCTCGGTGATCGGCCCCGGGGGCGAGATCCAGTACCCGCCCTTCTCGCAGGAGCTGCACCACGAGGCCGAGCTGGCCGTCGTCATCGGCCGCATGTGCCGCGAGGTGCCGCGCGAGCGCGTCAAGGACGTGATCTTCGGCTACACCTGCGCCAACGACGTCACCGCCCGCGACGTGCAGAAGCGCGAGAAGCAGTGGGCCCGGGCCAAGGGCTTCGACACCTCCTGCCCGCTCGGCCCCTGGGTGGAGACGGGTCTGGACCTCGACCGTGCGAACGACCTGACCATCCAGCTCACGGTCAACGGCGAACAGCGTCAGCTGGGCCGCACGAGCGAGATGATCCACCCCATCGAGGACCTGATCGTCAACATCTCCGAGGCCATGACCCTGCTGCCCGGCGACGTCATCCTCACCGGCACCCCGGCAGGGGTCGGCCCCCTGAACGTCGGCGACGAGGTCGCCGTCACCATCGAAGGCATCGGCACTCTCACCAACAAGGTTGTCAAGCGTGGCTAGCGCACCCGGCTCTCCCGTTCGCGTACGTTTCTGTCCGTCGCCCACCGGTAACCCCCACGTGGGCCTGGTCCGCACCGCCCTGTTCAACTGGGCGTTCGCCCGGCACCACCAGGGCACCCTGGTCTTCCGTATCGAGGACACCGACGCGGCCCGCGACTCGGAGGAGTCGTACAACCAGCTGCTCGACGCGATGCGCTGGCTGGGCTTCGACTGGGACGAGGGCCCCGAGGTCGGCGGCCCGCACGCGCCGTACCGCCAGTCGCAGCGCATGGACCTCTACAAGGACGTCGCCCAGAAGCTGCTCGACGCCGGCCACGCCTACCACTGCTACTGCTCCCAGGAGGAGCTGGACACCCGCCGCGAGGCCGCCCGCGCCGCCGGCAAGCCGTCCGGCTACGACGGCCACTGCCGCGACCTGAGCGCCGAGCAGGTCGAGCAGTACCAGGCCCAGGGCCGCACCCCGATCGTCCGCTTCCGGATGCCCGACGAGACGATCACCTTCACGGACCTGGTCCGCGGCGAGCTGACCTTCACCCCGGAGAACGTCCCCGACTACGGCATCGTGCGCGCCAACGGCGCCCCGCTGTACACGCTGGTGAACCCGGTCGACGACGCCCTGATGGAGATCACCCACGTCCTGCGCGGCGAGGACCTGCTCTCCTCCACCCCGCGCCAGATCGCCCTGTACAAGGCCCTGACCGAGCTGGGCATCGCCAAGCGGACCCCGGCCTTCGGCCACCTGCCGTACGTCATGGGCGAGGGCAACAAGAAGCTCTCCAAGCGCGACCCGCAGTCGTCCCTCAACCTCTACCGCGAGCAGGGCTTCCTGCCCGAGGGCCTGCTCAACTACCTGTCGCTGCTCGGCTGGTCGCTCTCGGCCGACAAGGACATCTTCACCATCGACGAGATGGTCGCCGCCTTCGACATCGCCGACGTGAACCCCAACCCGGCGCGCTTCGACCTCAAGAAGTGCGAGGCGATCAACGCCGACCACATCCGCATGCTGGATGTGAAGGAGTTCACGGAGCGCTGCCGCCCGTGGCTGAAGGCGCCGTTCGCCCCCTGGGCGCCGGAGGACTTCGACGAGGCCAAGTGGGAGGCGATCGCCCCGTACGCCCAGACCCGGCTGAAGGTGCTCTCCGAGATCACCGACAACGTCGACTTCCTCTTCCTCGCCGAGCCGGTCTTCGACGAGGCGAGCTGGACGAAGGCGATGAAGGAGGGCTCGGACGCCCTGCTGCGCACGGCCCGCGAGAAGCTGGAGTCGGCGGACTGGACGTCGGCCGAGGCCCTCAAGGAAGCCGTCCTGGCCGCCGGCGAGGCCCACGGCCTCAAGCTCGGCAAGGCCCAGGCCCCGGTCCGCGTGGCCGTCACCGGCCGCACGGTAGGCCTGCCCCTGTTCGAGTCCTTGGAGATCCTGGGCAAGGGCGAGACGCTGACCCGCATCGACGCGGCGCTGGCCAGGCTCGCGGCCTAACGAACGCCACACACCGAGGGGCGGCCACCCGGAGACTCCGGGGTGCCGCCCCTCGGCGCATCGGTCACTGTGCGTCGGCTTCGTCGATCAGATAGGCGCTCTCATCGAAGATCTCCACCACGACGACGACCATGATCGCGCCGGCCACCATGTACTCCAGCATCAATCCGGGGGCCACGTACGCCTTGCGCAGGTGCTCGTCCGGCCCCAGCTGCGCGGTCGAGGTCTTCCGGAACGGGTCGCGGGCCAGTACGCGCACGGCCTTGTCCAACAGCGCCCGGCGCTCCGCGGGCAGGGCGTCGTATGTGGCGCGGGCCTCGACAGTGAACTGGACGCGGTACTCGTTCATGGCGACCAGTGTGCCAGCCGTCCGGCGGTACGGTCGGTGCCATGACGATCAGAGCCGTGGTCTGGGACGTGGACGACACCCTCTTCGACGCCGCATCCGTCGGGGGATGACCCCCGAGCCCCCAGCCGTTCGGCGGTACGGTCGGTGCCATGACGATCAGAGCCGTGGTCTGGGACGTGGACGACACCCTCTTCGACGCCGCATCCGTCGGGGGATGACCCCCGAGCCCCCAGCCGTTCGGCGGTACGGTCGGTGCCATGACGATCAGAGCCGTGGTCTGGGACGTGGACGACACCCTCTTCGACTACACGACCGCGGACCGCGAGGGCATGCGTGCCCATCTGGCGGAGGAGGGCCTGCTCTCCGGGTACGACAGCCCGGAGCAGGCCCTCGTGCGGTGGCGGGAGGTCACCGACCGGCAGTGGGTGCGCTTCTCGGCCGGGGAGGTCTCCTTCGAGGGGCAGCGGCGCGAGCGCGTACGGGTCTTCCTGGAGCAGGAACTGTCCGACGCCGAGGCCGACGCCTGGTTCCGGCGTTACATCGCTCACTACGAGGCCGCCTGGAGCCTGTTCCCGGACGTGCTGCCCGCCCTGGACGCCCTCGCCGCCAGCCACCGGCACGGGGTGCTGTCCAACTCCAGCCTCACGGTCCAGGAGCACAAGCTGCGCACCCTCGGCGTCCGCGACCGCTTCGAGAGCGTGCTGTGCGCCGCCGAGCTGGGCGTCTCCAAGCCGGAGGCCGGCGCGTTCCTCGCGGCCTGCGAGGCCCTCGGCCTGCTGCCGCACGAGGTGGCGTACGTCGGCGACCACCCGGAGATCGACGGGCGGGGCGCGGCCGAGGCCGGGCTGCTGTCCGTCTGGATCGACCGCGGCGGGGTGTACGCGCAGGGCTCGGACACGGTGGCCGCACACCGGATCTCGACCCTCGCCGAACTCCCCGCGCTCGTGCGCTCGGATACTCGTTTTGGAGCCCCGTCCACCTTCGGGTAATGTTCTTCCTGCGCCGCCGGGGAGCGGGCCGAAAGGCCAGGAACCGGTGGAGCGAACTAGAACGAGATCCCCGCAGGGGCTTGAGTTCCAGTGGCCTATGGTGTAATTGGCAGCACGACTGATTCTGGTTCAGTTAGTCTTGGTTCGAGTCCAGGTAGGCCAGCTCGCAGAGCTCATCTGCAAAGCCCCCGTTGTGTAGCGGCCTAGCACGCTGCCCTCTCAAGGCAGTAGCGCCGGTTCGAATCCGGTCGGGGGTACTGATCTCGATCATCTCGGGATCGCTAGGGCCCCCGTTGTGTAGCGGCCTAGCACGCCGCCCTCTCAAGGCGGTAGCGCCGGTTCGAATCCGGTCGGGGGTACTGACTGGTCTAAACCATCATTGGTCTATGGTGTAATTGGCAGCACGACTGATTCTGGTTCAGTTAGTCTTGGTTCGAGTCCAGGTAGACCAGCTCGGACCTGCGGAAACGCAGTGTCCAGGCCCCCGTTGTGTAGCGGCCTAGCACGCCGCCCTCTCAAGGCGGTAGCGCCGGTTCGAATCCGGTCGGGGGTACAAGAGGAAGGCCCTTCGCTTCGGCGGAGGGCCTTCGTCGTGCCCGGCGCCGGCTACTCGAAGCCGTACCGCCGTGTCGTCTCCTCCTCCTGAGCCAGCCGGTGCAGTGCCTGCAGCACCGGCTCGTTGAGGATCGCCCCCAGGACCGCGAACTCGATCCGCTCCGCCTGCGACGGGTGCGTCTCCATGTTGTCCAGGTCGAGGACGGCAGTCCGGTGCATCAACTCGGCGTACGGCGCGAGCTGTTCGGCTCCCCAGTCGTAGCCGAGCCGGCGGAACGCGGCCACCCCCACCACCAGCGAGCGGTACGCGGGGGAGACGGTCGTGAGCTGCTTGGCGTTCTCCCAGCCGAGCCGGTCCAGGAGCTCGGAGACCTCCTGGTGTGCGGCCTGGACGTACTCGTCCTCCTCGTCCGGCTCCGGCACCTGCGGCAGTGCCCACAGCGCCGCGCCCAGGCGGATCGAGCGGCCCAGGGAGTCGTCGTCCACGTGCCCGAGCACCTCGCGCACCTTGGCCACCGGCACCCGGCCCACCTGGATCATCGCCCGCACCAGCCGCAGCCGGCGCAGATGCTCCTCGTCGTACTCGGCCGTCGTGGCGTTGATCTGGCGGCCCGGCGGCAACAGCCCTTCGCGCAGGTAGTACTTGATCGTCGCCGTGGACACACCGCTGCGCTCGCTCAGCTCCGCCAGCCGCATCTCTTGCGCTCCTTCTCGGATAACGGCACTATCCAAGCACCACTACTTGGATAGCTTTGCTCGCCAACGATGGGGGAGTGGTCATGGTGACCCGTACGACCGCCGACGCGAAGGGCGAGGTCGTCGTCCTGCTGATCGGTATGCGCATCAACCGCTTCTGGGCGGTGCACCTGTGGCTGCCGGTGATGTCCGGGATGCTCCGCATGCTGCGGGATCTGCGGAAGGAGCCCGAGCGGGGTCTGCTCAGCCGCGTCCTGCTGACGGCCTCCCCGCGGACGTACTACGTCGTGCAGTACTGGGAGTCCAAGGAGAAGCTGTACGCCTACGCGACAGCGCCGGAGGCCTTCCATCACAAAGCCTGGGCGCGCCTCAACCGCAAGGAGCGGGCCGGGAAGTTCCACGGGCAGGTCGGTATCTGGCACGAGACGTACGTCGTGCCCGAGGGGTCGTACGAGGCGATCTACGGGGACATGCCGGCGTTCGGCCTCGCGGCCGCGCACGGGCAGATCCCGCTGGAGAAGCGGGGCCGGTACGCGAAGGACAGGTTCGCCTACCGGTCGCAGCGGACATCGCCGGCCGAGAAGGCCGGCTGAACGGGGGGACGGGGACCGAGGAGGGCCTGCCGCGGCGTTGAGGCGGGCCTTCCTCGGACGCGTCCGAGGTGTTCCGGTGTTCCCGCCGTCAGCCCGAGCGGCGCAGGGCCTCCGAAAGGCGGGCTGCGGCGTCGATGACCGCCTGGGCGTGCATACGGCCCGGGTGGCGCGTCAGGCGCTCGATGGGGCCGGAGACGGACACCGCGGCCACCACGCGGTTGGAGGGGCCGCGTACGGGCGCCGAGACGGACGCCACGCCCGGCTCGCGCTCGCCGATGGACTGGGCCCAGCCGCGGCGTCGGACGCCCGACAGGGCCGTCGCCGTGAAGCGGGCGCCCTGGAGGCCGCGGTGCAGGCGCTCGGGCTCCTCCCAGGCCATCAGGATCTGCGCCGAGGAGCCCGCCTTCATGGTCAGCGTGGAGCCGACCGGGACCGTGTCCCGAAGGCCGGACAGACGTTCCGCCGCGGCCACGCAGATCCGCATGTCACCCTGGCGTCGGTAGAGCTGTGCGCTCTCGCCGGTGACATCGCGGAGGTGGGTGAGCACGGGGCCCGCCGTCGCGAGCAGGCGGTCCTCGCCGGCCGCCGCCGCCAGTTCCGCGAGGCGCGGGCCGAGGATGAACCGACCCTGCATGTCGCGTGCCACCATGCGGTGGTGTTCCAGGGCCACGGCCAGGCGGTGGGCCGTGGGTCGTGCCAGTCCGGTGGCTCCGACCAGACCCGCGAGGGTGGCCGGACCGGACTCCAGAGCGCTCAGGACGAGGGCCGCCTTGTCCAGAACGCCGACGCCGCTACTGTTGTCCATGCAACGATACTCACGTCTCACTCTGTGAAACGCAAGTTCAATTTTCCGTGGAACGCGCCACCCTGGAATCACACAGCGGCCCGCAGACCAACGGGCCTGGCGGTGGACGCCCGGAATCACGACTTCAGGGGCCCCTAAAAAGGCAGTCGCCGCTTCCTCAAGATCTCTAGTTGGGCCGGTGGACGTTTGCCGGCCGGAGGGAAAGCGATGGGTAGGACACTCGCGGAGAAGGTCTGGGACGACCACGTCGTCCGGCGCGCCGAGGGCGAGCCCGACCTCCTCTACATCGATCTGCACCTGCTGCACGAGGTGACCAGCCCGCAGGCCTTCGACGGTCTGCGTCAGAACGGTCGCAAGGTGCGCCGTCTCGACCTCACCATCGCGACCGAGGACCACAACACCCCGACCCTCGACATCGACAAGCCCATCGCGGACCCGGTCTCCCGCGCCCAGCTGGAGACGCTGCGCAAGAACTGCGCCGAGTTCGGGGTGCGCCTGCACCCGCTGGGCGACGTCGAGCAGGGCGTCGTGCACGTCGTGGGTCCGCAGCTGGGTCTGACCCAGCCGGGCACCACCGTCGTCTGTGGCGACTCGCACACCTCCACGCACGGTGCCTTCGGTGCGCTGGCGTTCGGTATCGGCACCTCCCAGGTGGAGCACGTGCTGGCCACCCAGACGCTGCCGCTGGCCCGCCCCAAGACCATGGCCATCACCGTCGAGGGCGAGCTGCCCGAGGGCGTCACCGCCAAGGACCTGATCCTGGCGATCATCGCCCGGATCGGTACGGGCGGCGGCCAGGGCTACATCCTGGAGTACCGCGGCTCGGCCATCGAGAAGCTCTCGATGGAAGCCCGGATGACCATCTGCAACATGTCGATCGAGGCCGGTGCCCGCGCGGGCATGATCGCCCCCGACGAGACCACCTTCGAGTACCTCAAGGGTCGTCCGCACGCCCCCGAGGGCGCCGACTGGGACGCCGCGGTCGAGTACTGGAAGACCCTGAGGACGGACGAGGACGCGGTCTTCGACGCCGAGGTCGTCATCAACGCCGAGGAGCTGTCGCCGTTCGTCACCTGGGGCACCAACCCCGGCCAGGGCGCGCCGCTTTCGGCGTCCGTCCCCGACCCGGCTTCGTACGAAGACGCTTCGGAGCGCCTGGCCGCCGAAAAGGCCCTGGAGTACATGGGGTTGGAGGCCGGTCAGCCGCTGCGCTCCATCAAGGTGGACACCGTCTTCGTAGGCTCCTGCACCAACGGCCGTATCGAGGACCTGCGCGCCGCCGCGGACCTGCTGCGCGGCCGCAAAGTCGCCGACGGCGTACGGATGCTGGTCGTCCCGGGCTCCGCGCGGGTCGGTCTGCAGGCCGTCTCCGAGGGCCTGGACGTGGTCTTCAAGGAGGCCGGCGCCGAATGGCGGCACGCGGGCTGCTCGATGTGCCTCGGCATGAACCCCGACCAGCTGGCCCCGGGTGAGCGCTCCGCGTCCACCTCCAACCGCAACTTCGAGGGCCGGCAGGGCAAGGGCGGCCGTACCCACCTGGTGTCGCCGCAGGTCGCGGCCGCGACCGCCGTCCTGGGCCACCTGGCCTCGCCCGCCGACCTGTCCGACGCCCCTGCGCCCGCTGGAGTCTGAGAACCATGGAAGCCTTCACCACCCACACCGGCCGGGCCGTCCCGCTGCGCCGCAGCAACGTCGACACCGACCAGATCATCCCTGCTCACTGGCTCAAGAAGGTGACCCGGGACGGCTTCGAGGACGGGCTGTTCGAGGCCTGGCGCAAGGACGAGTCCTTCATCCTCAACCATCCCGAGCGGCAGGGCGCCACCGTCCTGGTCGCCGGCCCCGACTTCGGCACCGGCTCCTCCCGTGAGCACGCCGTCTGGGCGCTGCAGAACTACGGCTTCAAGACCGTGATCTCCTCCCGCTTCGCGGACATCTTCCGGGGCAACTCGCTGAAGAACGGCCTGCTCACCGTGGTTCTCGACCAGAAGGTCGTGGACGCGCTGTGGGAGCTGACCGAGCGGGACCCGCAGGCCGAGATCACCGTCGACCTGGAGGCCCGCGAGGTGCGCGCCGAGGGCGTCACCGCCTCCTTCGAGCTGGACGAGAACTCCCGCTGGCGGCTGCTGAACGGCCTGGACGACATCTCCATCACCCTCCAGAACGAGGGCGACATCGCCGCCTACGAGGGCAAGCGGCCGGGCTACAAGCCGCGCACGCTCCAGGTCTGATCCAGATACCCCGGCCGGGTCGAGATCCGGCCACCTCAACACCCCGTCCGTACCCCCGATCGCCACGATCGGGGGTACGGCCATTTCTGCACCCGAACGGCCCCGGACGTTCCCGCAGGTCCGCTCAACTCCCCACGTTACGAAGGCCGTTGCCGGGGTACGCGAGTGTTGTGAACGCGGCTTTGGCAAGTGGCCGGAAGGCCTTTTGAGGCGGCAGTTGCACCCTGCGCAGGCGACAACTCGCCCCAGATGGCACAATCTGTGCATGGAACACGACGGCCAACTCGAGCTCTATGCGGCGGTCGCGGACCAACTGAAGGAAGCGCACACAAGAGTGCGCGCACTGCAAGTCCCGGAGGGCGTACGGATGGCGCTGAACCGGAAGCTGCTGGTCATTACGGCCGCGGCCAAGCACGACATCGCCGATGCGGCAAGGCGGCTCGAGCGGTTCACCAAGGACCTCGACGAGGGTCGGATCCCCGACGAGGACCGCTGAACAGCCCGAGACAACCGAGTCCGTTGCGGCACAAGGGTGATAAGCCCGTTTCGTGTTTGATTTGCGGTATATATCTGCCTAACGTGCGAAAAAGCTTGAACACTTTCGTTCTGGCGATGTCTCCGAAGGGGAAGACGTGAACAAGGCGCAGCTCGTAGAAGCGATTGCCGACAAGATGGGTGGCCGCCAGCAGGCCGCCGATGCTGTCGATCATGTCCTGGACGCCATCGTCCGCGCGGTCGTCGCGGGCGAGCGGGTTTCGGTCACCGGCTTCGGGTCCTTCGAGAAGGTGGACCGCCCCGCCCGCTACGCCCGTAACCCCCAGACGGGCGAGCGGGTTCGGGTCAAGAAGACCTCCGTGCCGCGCTTCCGTGCGGGCCAGGGCTTCAAGGACCTGGTCAGCGGCTCGAAGAAGCTCCCGCGCGGCGGCGAGGTCGCCGTCAAGAAGGCGCCCAAGGGCAGCCTGACCGGCGGGGCTGCCGCGACGGTCAAGAAGGCCGCGGCCAAGAAGACCACCAAGGCGGCCGCGAAGAAGGTCACGGCCAAGAAGGCGGCTCCCGCGAAGAAGGTCACGGCGAAGAAGGTCACGGCGAAGAAGACCACCGCCAAGAAGACGACGGCCGCCGCGAAGAAGACCACGGCGAAGGCCGCCGCGAAGAAGACGACGGCCAAGAAGGCCCCGGCGAAGAAGGTCACCGCCAAGAAGGCCCCGGCCAAGAAGTCGACGGCCCGCAAGACCACCGCGAAGAAGGCCACTGCCCGCAAGGCGTCGTAAGTCGCCAGGGCACTCATGCGCCGGGCCGGACTCCCCTGGGGAGCCCGGCCCGCGGCGTTTTCCGGAGCCTCAGAGCGTCTGCAGGGTCACCAGCGTGATCCGCAGGCCGTCTCCGGCACTCTCCGTCTCGATCCGCACCCGCTGTCCGGGGCGCAGCAGCCGCAGCCCGCCCGCGTCGAACGCCGCCGCGTCGAAGGGGACCGGGGTGCCGTCGTCGAGCAGCACCTGTCCGCTGCGGGTTTCGGGGTCGTACGTGTATGCGGTCGCCTGCATGACGGCCAGCGTAGTGCCTCCGTCGGTTCGTCGTCGGGCTGCGGGTCGTCCGTCGACTGCGGGCTCGTCGTGGCTGGTCGCGTCCACGCGGCGGAGCCGCATATCGGCACGGCCCCGCACCCCTGGGGAGTTGCGGTCCCGTCGGTTGCATGGTTGCCGCGGGCGAGCGAAAGGCACCCCCGCCCAGCCCTGCACCGCGCACCTCAGGACCCCGGAATCAGTAACCCCGCCGACACCGCTGCCGTGTACCAACCCACCCCCAGTGCCAGCGCCGCGCGCAGGTCCTCGCCGGTGTCCACGTCCTGGCGTACCGAATCGACCTCGGTGAGGGCGAGTTCCGTCGCGCCCGAGGTGCGGTGGCGGTACCGGGAATCCGTACCGAAAGCCGGCCGCAATTCCTGACCGGGGGCGGCGGCCAGCAGGGTGGTGCCGAGGGCGGCCGCGTCGGCGAGAAAGGAGCGCGGGAATTCGGCCGCGGCGTCCAGTACCCGGGACAATTCCAGCGGGCGCAGAGCCGGGAGATCGGCGTTCAGGGCCGCCAGCGCGGCACCGGGGCGCATTTCCCGTACGGCGGCCGCACCGTGCGCCAGCGCGGCGTTCAGGCCGCTCGCCGGAGTGTCCGGGACGATCCGGGCGCCCAGCGCCGCCAGCTCCCGGCCGGCCAGCGCGTCGTCCGTGACGACCGCCACATCCGCGACCGCGGGACACGCCAGCGCCGCGGCCACCGTGTCCTGCGCGAACGCGAGGGCCAGCCCGGGGCGCACCCCGTCGTCGGCGGTGTCGGAGAGCCTGCTCTTGGCCCGCGCCAGAGGCTTCAGGGGGATGACCAAGGTCCACTGCACCGGCGTACCGCCCCTCTCTTGTCGCGCTCATTGTCCCCCGGGGCATCCGTCACGCCGGGATCGGGGAGGGGCGCGAAGCTCCTTGGAAGGACGGTGGTGGGTGACGGGCGGGCGTACGGTGTTCTCGACAGACCGGCGGCCTGGGGCGACACTTGTGCGGCCCCCGGGCCCCGAGCAAGTCCTAGAGGAAGGTGTCCGCGTGTCCCGCCGCAGAATCGGGTTCTGGTACCGCTTCGCAGCGGTCCTCTGCAAACCGCCGCTGGTGGTTCTGATCAAGCGGGACTGGCATGGAATGGAGCACATTCCGGCCGACGGCGGATTTATCACCGCGGTCAACCACAATTCCCACGTGGACCCCTTCGCGTACGCGCACTATCAGTACAACACCGGACGGGTTCCGCGATTCCTGGCGAAGAGCGGACTTTTCAAGAAGGGATTCGTCGGCGCCGCGATGCGCGGCACCGGGCAGATCCCGGTCTACCGCGAGAGCACGGACGCGCTCAGCGCCTTCCGCGCCGCCATCGAGGCCGTGGAGCGCGGCGAGTGCGTCGCGTTCTACCCCGAGGGCACCCTCACCCGCGACCCGGACGGCTGGCCGATGACCGCCAAGACCGGTGCCGCCCGGGTGGCCCTGCAGACCAAGTGCCCGGTGATCCCGGTCGCCCAGTGGGGCTGCAACGAACTGCTGCCGCCCTACGCCAAGAAGCCCCACCTCTTCCCGCGCAAGACCCACCGCGTCCTCGCGGGCCCGCCCGTGGACCTCTCCCGCTTCTACGACAAGGAGATGACCGCCGACCTCCTGAAGGAGGCCACCGAGGTCATCATGGCGGCCATCACCCGCCAGCTGGAGGAGATCCGCGGCGAGAAGGCGCCCGAGACGCCCTACGACCCGCGCCGTGAGCGGATCGAGCAGCGGCGCAAGACCCGTGCCCAGACCGGCCAGAAGGCCGCGCAGCGGGGCGGGGAGGGCGCTGAGGAGGCCTCGCTGACCGCGACGGAGGCCGCCCAGGCCGGCACGGATGTCTCAGGGAGCGGCACGGAAGAGGAGAGCGGCAAGTGAGCAAGCCTGTCCGGGCTGCCGTCATGGGCACCGGCTCGTGGGGCACCGCCTTCGGCATGGTCCTGGCCGACGCGGGCTGCGAGGTCACCCTGTGGGCCCGCCGCCCCGAGCTGGCCGAGGCGGTCAACTCCACGCGGACCAACCCCGACTACCTCCCCGGCGTCGAACTCCCGGAGAACCTGCGCGCCACCGCGGACGCCGCCGAGGCCCTGCGGGACGCGGACTTCACCGTCCTCGCCGTCCCCTCCCAGACCCTGCGCGCCAACCTCGCCGAGTGGACCCCGCTGCTTGCGTCCGGCACCGTGCTCGTCTCCCTGATGAAGGGCGTCGAACTCGGCTCCACCATGCGCATGAGCGAGGTCATCGACGACGTCGCCAAGGTCGGCGCCGACCGTATCGCCGTCGTCACCGGCCCCAACCTGGCCCGGGAGATCGCCGCCCGTATGCCGGCCGCCGCCGTGGTCGCCTGCACGGACGAGAGGGTCGCCCAGCGGCTCCAGGCCGCCTGCCACACGCCGTACTTCCGGCCGTACACCAACACCGACGTGGTCGGCTGCGAACTCGGCGGCGCGGTCAAGAACGTCATCGGCCTCGCGGTCGGCATCGCCGACGGCATGGGCCTGGGCGACAACGCCAAGGGCTCGCTCATCACCCGCGGCCTCGCCGAGACCACCCGGCTCGGCATGGCGCTCGGCGCCGACCCGCTGACCTTCTCCGGCCTCGCGGGCCTCGGCGACCTGGTGGCCACCTGCTCCTCGCCGCTGTCCCGCAACCACACCTTCGGCACCAACCTCGGCAAGGGCATGACCCTGGAGGAGACCATCGCGGTCACCAAGCAGACCGCCGAGGGCGTCAAGTCCTGCGAGTCCGTGGCCGATCTGGCCCGCCGGCACGGTGTGGAGATGCCCATCACCGAGACGGTCGTGGACATCGTGCACGAGGGCAAGCCGCCGGTGGTCGCCCTCAAGGAGCTGATGTCGCGCAGCGCGAAGCCCGAGCGACGCTGAGCGACGCCCCTTGTTCGGCGGCCCGTCGACGCTGTATCCGGGCTCTACCAACGGGTACTCTCAACGCGATATGAGCACCGAGAACCTCCCCCAGAGCCCTGAGCAGCCGTCCCGCAAGCCGCGCGTGGCCGTCGTGTTCGGCGGGCGCAGCTCCGAACACGGGATCTCCGTGGTCACCGCCGGCGCCGTCCTCAAGGCCATCGACCGGACGAAGTACGACGTCCTGCCGATCGGCATCACCGCGGACGGCCGCTGGGCCCTGACGGCGGACGAGCCGGAGCGGATGGCCATCACCGACCGCCGTACCCCCAACGTGGCGGAACTGGCGGAGTCCACCGAGGGCGGCGTGGTGCTCCCCGTCGACCCCGCCAGCCGCGAGGTCGTCTACACCGAGCCCGGCTCGGTGCCCAAGGCCCTCGGCGAGGTCGACGTGGTCTTCCCGGTGCTGCACGGCCCGTACGGCGAGGACGGCACCCTCCAGGGCCTCCTGGAGCTGTCCGGCATCCCGTACGTGGGCGCGGGTGTGCTCGCCTCGGCCGTCGGCCAGGACAAGGAGTACATGAAGCGGGTGTTCACCTCCTTCGGGCTCAAGGTCGGCCCGTACGTGGTGATCCGGCCCCGCGAGTGGGCGCAGGACGAGTCCGCCGCCCGCAAGAAGATCATCGACCTCGCCGGCGAGCACGGCTGGCCGCTGTTCGTGAAGCCCGCGCGCGCGGGTTCGTCGATCGGCATCACCAAGGTCGAGGACCTCTCCGGCCTGGACGAGGCGATCGCCGAGGCACAGCGGCACGACCCGAAGATCCTGGTGGAGGCCGCGGTGCGCGGCCGCGAGATCGAGTGCGGCGTCCTGGAGTTCGAGGACGGGCCGCGCGCCTCCGTCCCGGCCGAGATCCCGCCGCCGGACGCGCACGCGTACTACGACTTCGAGGCCAAGTACATCGACTCCACGCCCGGCATCGTCCCGGCCCCGCTCACCGACGAGGAGACCGCCGAGGTGCGGCGTCTCGCGGTCGAGGCGTTCGAGGCGGCCTCCTGCGAGGGCCTGGTCCGTGCGGACTTCTTCCTCACCGAGGACGGCGAGTTCGTCATCAACGAGATCAACACCATGCCCGGCTTCACGCCCATCTCGATGTACCCGCAGATGTGGCAGGCCACCGGCATCAGCTACCCGGAGCTGGTGGACCGCCTGGTGCAGGCCGCGCTGCGCCGCTCGACCGGGCTTCGCTGACCCGCACCACCGCTGTCACCGCATGGAGGCGATCCCCTTGGGGATCGCCTTCTTCACGGCCGACGCGAGTCCGGTGAGCACCGGAGTGCCGTCCGGCCCCGACATCCCCTCGGGCAGCCTCACCTGCACATAGGCCAGGCGGCCCGCCGTGGTGAACCGCCAGGTGCCGTCGCCCTGCTTCTCCATCAGCCAGTCGACGCCGTCCACCCCGCCCGCCATGGCGTCCCGGTCCCCGCCCTCGGCCACCTTCGGGTCGACCATCTTCGGCGGCCGTACGACACCGCAGCGCAGTATGATCGCCGGGCTTCCCCAGCCCGCCGTGTAGGCGGACCGGGGCTCGGGGTCCTGACGGCCCCGTCCGTCCAGCTTCTCGGGCAGCACCCGGTGCAGATCCCGGCACACCTTCGCCGTCCTCGCGTCGGGGCTGGGAACCGCCACCGTGGCGCTGTCGTCTGCGTTTGAGCAGCCCGCGACCGCGATCAGCAGCACGGGCGTGAGCAGGCCGAGAGGCCGGTGACGGAAGATGTTCACCGGCCAAGCGTAGACGGGGGCTACAGATGCACGACCGGGCAGGTCAGGGTGCGGGTGATGCCGTCCACTTGCTGGACCCTCGCGACCACCATGCGACCGAGGTCGTCGACGGTGTCGGCCTGAGCGCGCACGATGACGTCGTACGGACCCGTCACGTCCTCGGCCTGGATCACTCCAGGGATCTTGCCGATCGTCTCGGCGACGGTCGACGCCTTGCCGACCTCCGTCTGGATCAGGATGTACGCCTGTACCACGGAACCTCCAGGGCGGCCACGAGGATCATGTGGGGAAAAGGAACGCCACGGTATCGCGTCGCCGCTCCCCGCGGGGAGACCTGCGGGAACCGGGCTTGCGCGCCAGGGTGCAGGCACGACAGAAGTTGACGGTCACCTCGACCGTATCGGGGACACTGATGACGCGCGACCGGGCACACGGCAAGGGACAGAAGGGGAGCAAGGGTCATGAAGGGCACTGTCGGTGAGCTAGGGGAGTTCGGGCTCATCAGGGAGCTCACCTCCCGTCTCACCACCACCCCGGCGGTCCGGATCGGCCCCGGCGACGACGCCGCGGTGGTCGCCGCGCCCGACCGCCGGGTGGTGGCGAGCACCGACATCCTGCTGGAGGGGCGGCACTTCCGCCGTGACTGGTCCACGGCCTACGACGTCGGCCGCAAGGCGGCGGCGCAGAACCTCGCGGACATCGCCGCGATGGGTGCCGTACCGACCGCGCTGCTGCTCGGCCTGGTCGTCCCGGCCGAACTCCCGGTCACCTGGCCCAGCGAGCTGATGGACGGCCTGCGCGACGAGTGCCAGGTCGCGGGCGCCTCCGTGGTCGGCGGGGACGTCGTACGCGGGGACACGATCATGGTGTCGATCACCGCGCTCGGCGATCTGCGCAACCAGGAGCCGGTGACCCGCGCCGGAGCCCAGCCCGGCGACCTCGTGGCCGTCACGGGCTGGCTGGGCTGGTCCGCGGCCGGCTACGCGGTGCTCTCCCGCGGCTTCCGTTCCCCGCGCGCCTTCGTCGAGGCCCACCGGCGCCCCGAGCCGCCGTACCACGCGGGCCCGGCCGCCGCCGCGCTCGGCGCGACCGCGATGTGCGACGTGAGCGACGGGCTGATCGCCGACCTCGGGCACATCGCCGAGGCCAGCAAGGTCCGCATCGACATCCGCTCCGGCGCGATCGACATCCCCACGCAGATGAACGACATCGGGCAGGCCGTCGGCGTGGACCCGCTGCAGTGGGTGCTGACCGGGGGAGAGGACCACGCGATCGTGGCGACCTTCCCGCCGGACGCCAAGCTGCCGGCCCGCTGGAAGGTCATCGGCGAGGTCCTCAACCCCTCGGCGCTGCCCCAGGTGACGGTCGACGGGGCGCCCTGGACCAGCAAGGGCGGCTGGGACCACTTCGGGGACATGGAGTCGTGAGCACCGTCGGAACACCGCCGAGGGTGCTCACGGTGGCCGGTTCGGACTCCGGCGGCGGCGCCGGCGTCCAGGCCGACCTGAAGACGATGCTCATGCTCGGCGTGCACGGGATGAGCGTGATCACGGCCGTGACCGCGCAGAACTCCCTGGGCGTGCAGGGCGCCTGGGAACTGCCGGTGGAGGCCGTACGGGCGCAGTACCGCGCTGTCGTGGACGACATCGGCGTACAGGCCGTGAAGACCGGGATGCTGGCCTCGGCCGAACTGGTCGAGGCGGTCGCCGAGTTGATCTCCGGCACGGACGCGCCGGCCGTGGTGGACCCGGTGGGCGTCTCCAAGCACGGCGACCCGCTCCTGGCCGCTTCCGCGCTGGACTCCGTACGCACCAAGCTGCTTCCGGTGGCGACGGTGGCCACCCCGAACCTCGACGAGGTCACCCAACTCACGGGGGTGCGGGTCGAGTCCGAGGGCGATCTACGACGGGCCGCCGAGGCCGTGCTGGCGTACGGGCCGCGGTGGGTGCTGATCAAGGGCGGGCATCTGCCCGGGGACACCGCTGTGGACCTGCTCACGGACGGCACCGACGAGTACCGGCTGCGCTTCCCCCGCCAGGAGAACCCGCACACCCACGGCACGGGCTGCACCCTGGCGTCCGCCGTCGCGGCAGGGCTGGCGAAGGGAGTCTCGGTGCCGTTGGCGGTGGCGGGGGCCAAGGACTACGTCACCGAGACGATCAAGGCGGGATTCCCGCTGGGCAACGGGATCGGGCCGGTGGACCACGGGTGGTGGCTGCGGAATCGGGAGTGATGCGACCGGGCGCGGCAAAAAGCCGGCCCACCCGGGGGTGGACCGGCTCTGTGCAGCGAACCAGGCAGTGGCCGCGCGCTCAGCTGTTGCGTCAGCGCGAGACCTTGCCGGCCTTGATGCACGAGGTGCAAGCGTTCACGCGCTTCGGCGTCCCGCCGACCACGGTACGCACACGCTGGATGTTCGGGTTCCAGCGACGGGACGTACGGCGGTGCGAAAACGAGATGTTGTTGCCGAAGCCCGGCCCCTTGCCGCAGACGTCGCAGTTGGCAGCCACGGGTCACTCCAAAGACTTCAGATGCACTTACGGATAATCCCGGCATGCCGGGATCGAGATCGCAGGATCAGAGATCTGAGTGGCGCTGCCAGGGGAACGGCCCGATCTGGATCGGGCAACCGGAGCAGCATACAACGACTGCGCCAGCACAACGAAACTACCATGGCTGCTCAGGGGCCCGCTCCCGGCCCTCTTCCGGAGCACACCACTCCGGGGTCTACGCTGCGTCCACGTCCAGCCAGTCAGGGAGGCGCAGGTGGCGCAGGTGCCGCAGACATTCTTCGATGCTCTCGCGGTGCGCACCTGGTGCGGTCTGGCGCTGGGGGCGCTGGGACGGGCGCGCGAGGAGATCGACGCGATCAACGTCTATCCCGTGGCCGACGGGGACACCGGGACCAACCTCTATCTGACCCTGGAATCGGCGGCGACCGCCGTGGAGGCCGTGTTCGCCGGGTACGGAACGGGGGCGCAGGAGCCCTCGCTCGCGGACACCGTGCACGCGATGGCCCACGGGGCGCTCATCGGGGCCCGGGGCAACTCCGGGACGATCCTCGCCCAGCTGCTGCGGGGCATGGCCCAGGTCCTCGCCGAGGCGGAGGCCGGTGACGGGTCCCGCATCGACGGCGTGGGGCTGCGGCTGGCCCTGCGGCAGGCCGCCGACTCCGCCCGCCAGGCCGTGGCCCACCCGGTCGAGGGCACGGTGCTGACGGTCGCCTCCGCCGCGGCGGACGCCGCCGAGGGAGCCGAGGGCGACTGCGGGACGGTCGTGCGGGCTGCCTACGAGGGCGCCAGAGCGGCCCTGGCGGCGACTCCGGGGCAGCTGGCCGTGCTGGAGCGGGCCGGGGTGGTCGACGCGGGCGGCCGAGGGCTCGTGGCCGTGCTGGGGGCGCTGGTGGAGGCGTGCACGGGGGAGGCGGTACGCGAGGCCCCGAAGGGGTCGGAAGCCGTCCCGGTGGCCGTCTCCGACGCACGCGCGCGGGTGAAGGCCGTTGCCGGGGCGGACCCGTGCGCCGAGGGCGCCGAGGACGGCGGACCCGCCTACGAGGTGATCTATCTCCTGGAGGCCGACGACGAGGCCGTGGCCCGGCTGCGGGAGCGGCTCGACGCCCTCGGGGACTCCCTCGTCGTGGTCGGCGGCGACGGGCTGTGGAACGTCCACGTGCACGTCGACGACGCGGGCGCGGCCGTGGAGGTGGGCGTCGAGGCCGGGCGGCCGTACCGGATCCGGATCACCCACTTCAGGCTCGGCGACGTGCACACCGGCGGCGAGCGACCGCCGCGGGAGCGCGCCCAGCGGGCGGTCGTCGCCGTCGTGCCCGGCGAGGGCCTGGCAGGGCTGTACACCGAGGCCGGCGCGACCGCCGTCCTGGCGCGCCCCGGGGAGCCGCCCGCCAGCGGGGAGCTGGTGCAGGCCGTACGGCGGGCCCACGCGCGCGAGGTCGTGCTGCTGCCCAACGACGCCGAGCTGCGCCACACGGCCGCCGCGGCCGCCGAGCAGGCCCGCACCGAGGGCATCCGGGTCGCTCTGATCCCGACCCGCTCGGCGGTGCAGGGCATCGCCGCGCTCGCCGTGCACGAGCCGCAGCGCCGCTTCGACGAGGACGTCGTCCAGATGACCTCGGCGGCGGGCGCCACCCGGTACGCCGAGGTCGTCGTCGCGGAACGGCAGTCCTGGACGACGGCCGGCATCTGCCAGGCCGGGGACGTCCTGGGCCTGATCGACGGGGATGTGGCGGTGATCGGTGCGGACGTCGCCGCCACCGCCGAGACCGTCCTGGACCGCATGCTCCAGGCCGGCGGCGAACTGGTCACCCTCGTCGTGGGCGACGAGGCGCCCGAGAGCGTCGCCGACCGCCTGGAGGCTCGCGTGCGCGAGTCCTACCTCGCGGTGGACACGGTGGTGTACCGGGGCGGCCGGCAGGGGGCGCTGCTGCTCATCGGCGTGGAGTGAACCGGCGCCGGGTCATTTCCCGGCCCGGTCCAGCTGGAGCATCTGCGTCGCCTCCACCCGCCGCGCCTGCACGGTCTCGTCCGTGTCGCCGGCGCCTTCGTAGGCCGCGAGCACGCCACGTGCGCGTGCCACCGCCTCGGCGGAGCGGCCGAGGTCGGCCTCCAGCCAGCCCGCGGCGAGTTCGGCACCGGTACGGCTGTGCAGCCCCTCCGTGCCGAGCGCGCCGAACACCGCCGCCGCGCGGTCCAGCTGGGTCACCGCGGCCTCGAACGCGCCCTGGATCACGTCGTCCCGCTCTTCGTCCACCTCGGCCGCAGAGCGGGCCAGCAGGTCGCCGAACTGGCGGTGGGTGTTGCCGAGTTCCGCGGAGAGCTGCTCCCGGGCCGCCGGGTCCGCCGCGGCCTCCCGCGCACGCTCGCACGTGCGCACCGCCTCCGCCATCAGCTCTCGCGCGCCCTCCGCTCCGGCCTCCCCGCGCAGCGCCAGCCAGCCGCGGGCGCGCAGCGAGCGGACGAGGAAGTGCGGATTGCCGAGCGAGCGCCACAGCTCGCCCGCGCGCGCGTAGGCCTGATCGGCCTCCTCCAGCAGCCCGGCGTTGCTCAGCGACTCGGCGGCGAGATGGGCGAGCGTGGCGTGGTCCTGCTGCTCGGGCCAGTGCCGGGCGATCTCGGCCGCCTGCAGCCGCCGTTCGGCGGCCTCCCGGTGCTCACCCAGCTCGCTCAGGCAGTCCCCGAGCCACCACCGCGCCTGTACGACGGCCCCGTCGCCGTGCGTCTCGGCGGACAGGTCGGGCAGCGCCGACTCCAGCACCTCGGCCGCCTCCGCGCACCGCCCCTGGCGCAGCAGGAAGCCGCCCAGCTGGTGCCGTGCCCAGGCGCCCAGGGTGGCGCTCTCGCCCGCCTCGTCGGCCCAGTGCGCGGCCTCCAGGGCGTGCTCCGCCGCCTCCACGACCTCGTCCCGGAGACCGAGCAGCTCGGCGAGCTGGAGATGCAGCTGCGCCCGCCCGACGGGCTCCACGTACGGCCCGCCGTGCTCCAGGGCGGCCCGCAGCGCCCGCTCGGCCCCGGTCTGATCGCCGAGCCGCTGCGCCAGCGCCGCGACCTGCACCTCGTACTCCACCGCGAACCACGGCAGCCCGGCCGCCACGTACTCCGTGGCGGCCTGCCGGAACAGCTCCGCCGTCCGCTCGACGTCCCCGGACTTCCCGGCCAGCTCGGCGAGCATCGCCCGCGCCTCGGCGGCCCGCGCGGCCAGGCGCACGTCGTCGCCCGCCCGCCCGTCGACGAGCGCCAGCACCTCGAGCACGGCCCGCTCGGCCGCCGCCCGCGCCTCCGGGCTCGCCGCGCCCTCGGCGCCGTCGTGCACCCGCCGCATCAGGACCCGCGCCCGGCTCATCACCACCGACGCCGTCTGCCGTACCCCGGTGGCGCCCTCGGCGTACAGCGCGAGGGCCTGGTCGTACAGCGCGGCGACCGTTGTCAGGGCCTCGTCCACCTCGCCCGTCAGCGCGCGTACGTACGCCCCGCGCGCGCGTGCCGCCAGGGCCTCCCCGGGGTCGCCCGCCTCCGCGTACAGCCCGGCGGCCCGGTCGAACAGGGCGATGCCCTCGGGGCCCTGGGCCATCGCCTCGTGGTCGGCGATCTGCGCGCGGTCGCGGGCGTCCAGCTCGGCCCCCTCGGCGGCCCGTGCGACCGCCGCCCAGGCCTCCAGGGCGTGCGGCTGCAGGGTGTCCGACAGCCGGCGTGCCTCGGCCAGCAGGGCGGACAGGTCCGGCTGTCCGGGAACCTCGGGCGCCGGGGGCGGTACCAGGGGCTGCGGCGTGGAGCGCACCGTGCGCACGCCCAGCGGCAGCCGGTCCACCAGCGGGCGCTGGGCCATGCGCGCGCGGACGCGGTCGCCGACGTACGACGTGCCGTTGCGCCGGTCGAACTGCCCGGCCAGGTCCAGCGCCTCCGCGCGCGCGTGGGCGGCCAGTTCCCGTGCCGTCCAGGACCGTCCGGCAGGGCCCGGCACCTGCCGCTCGCCGAGCCCCAGCCCGGTCAGCCGGTCCGTCAGCAGCGTCACCACGGCCATGAAGTCCAGCCGGCTGCGCGGATGCCCGGTGTCCGTGAAGTACGCCGGCCGCTGCGCGAGCAACTCCAGACCGCGCGCCTCGTTGCCGGTGAGCGCGCAGAACTCCACGTGGTCCGCGTAGGCGCCCCGCATGCTCTCCATGGGGCGTACGAGCCGGAAGCCCCGCAGATGGTGGGTGCGGGCGTCGTCCAGGCGGCCCAGGCGCAGCAGGGGAGTCAGCGAGGAGGCGAGGACCGTGTGCGGCTCGTGGGCGCAGCTGTACTCGCCCTCCAGCACCGGCCGCCACAACTCCAGCGCGTCCGCGTCCCGGCCGCGCTTGACCTGCCAGATGCCCTGCCCGTGCAGCTCGCAGGCGTGGCAGTCGGCCATCCGGTCCCGGTCCGCGGCCAGCCAGGCCGCGTACGCCCGCTCCGCGCGCTCCAGGTCGCCTATGTGTGCCGCGACACTGAACTCTGCGCTGCGCACCGCCCGTTCGGAGTGCCCCGCGAGCCGGTAGCGGTTCTCCATCTCGCCGAGCCACTTCTCGATCGAGGCGAGCGGGATGTGCGGCTGGTCCAGCATGCCCGCCGACACCCACTTGAAGACCCAGTGCAGCGAGTGCGCCTCGTACTCGTCGAAGTCCTCCGGCCGTTCGTCCCACAGGCGCAGCAGCCGCGCGAACGGGACGAACATCCGGTCCTTCTCGGAGCTGTAGTTGTAGACCTTCAGCTGGTGCCCGAGCGCCTCGATCACGGCGAGCGGGATGTTCAGCTTCTCGGCCTCGGCGAGCAGCTGCTCCGCGCGCGCGTTGCGTGCGGGGCCCTCCGGCTGCTCGGAGTTCTCCGCCATCGCCCGGCGCAGCGCGTCGAAGTCCGCGATCCCGTCGATTCCACCCATCAGCGACCGTTCTCCCCGTGTGTGGCCCACTCCAGGAGGCCGATGAACGCCCGGTTGAGCAGCGCAGAGTCGGCCGGCCTCAGCGGACGCTGCGCCATCAGCAGCGCCTGCCCGTACAACGACTCCGTGGCGGTGCCGATCAACTCCGGGTCCCGCAGTGAACTGATCCTGCGGATCAGCGGGTTGAGATGGTTGAGCACCAGACGCGCGCGCGGAGCGCTGCCGCGCAGCGAGCCCAGGATGCCCGCCCACAGGTCGTCGGCCTGCTCCTCGGCCTCGGCCCGCGCCTGCTCGTGCCGGGCGGCCCGGTCGTCCAGGTGCAGCGCGGGCACGGACAGCGGGTGGAATGCGCGCAGCACGACGTCACAGCCCAGCGGGTCGAGCTTCGCGCGCGCGGCCGCCAGGAAGCCCGACAGCGCCAGCTCCTCTGCAGGGTCCACCGCGTCCAGGTGCGCGGTCACGGTGTCCGCGTCCAGCTCGGCGACCACCGTGCCCGGCCGCACCGACGGCAGCGCCTCGACCAGCTCGCTGTCGTACGTGTAACCGCCGTTGACCACGCCGACGCCCTGTGCCGAGGCGATCGGCGCCACCTGCCGGTACTCCTCGACCGTCCGCGTGAAGTGCACCACCGGGTGCCGCTGCGCGAACTCCTCCAGGGACAGCTGCCCGTCGGTCGTCTCGAACGGCAGCCATGGCAGCATCGTGCGCAGCATGTCGCCGTCGTGCCGGGCCAGCGACTTCACACCCAGGTGGTGCACGGCGAGGAACGCGGCCAGCCGCTCCGGATCACCGGCCGCCAGCCCCGTGAGCCAGGACCGGATCCGCTCCCCGAGCGCCTCCCGCACGGCCGCCAGGGTCTCGTCCTCGTACAGCGACTCACGCGAGGCCGTGGGCCGCAGGCTGTCGGTGTCCAGGACGCAGCGCACGAAGAAGGCCCAGTCGGGCAGCAGCTGTTCGGCCCGCTCGGTCAGCAGCATGCCCTTCAGGTGCACGCGGTGCGTGGCCCGCTGCGCCGGGCTGACCGCCGATGGCAGCACGTACGCCACCCCGCGGATCCCGGCCAGTGGCACGTCCAGGTCGATCGAGTCCAGCGGGGTGAAACCGAACAGTTCGTGGCAGTGCCGGGCCAGCGCCACCCGGCGCGTCGCGGGAGTCGGATAGGCGCGGTCCCAGGGCGCCGGGAGGTCCGTGACCTCCTCCTCGCCCACCCGGACGTCGTACGGCAGCAGCGAGCCGAAGTCCCGGGCCAGGGTGCGGACCCGCTCGGGCGACAGCCACTCGGCCGCGCCGGCCCGCGCCACCAGGTGCACGGTGGTGCCCGGCTCGGGCCGCTCGGCGTCGGGCAGCGTCCGCACGGTGTACGAGCCGTCGTCGCGGGCCGTCCACTCCACGGGCGGCGCCCCGGGCGTACGGGCGCTGCGGCTGACCACCCGGATCCGCTCGGCGACCACGAAACAGGCCAGCAGGCCGATGCCGAACTGGCCGAGGAAGTCGGACCGGGCCTCCTGCAGGCCGTCCGCCCGCTTGGAACTGCGGCCGATCGTCGCCAGCAGGCTGTGCACGTCCGACTCGGTGAGCCCGATGCCGCTGTCCTCCACCCGCAGGGCGCCGTCCGCGGCATGCAGACGCACCCGGGCCGGGGCGCCCGGATCCTCGGTCCGACGGGCGGTGATCGCGTCCACCGCGTTCTGCAGCAGCTCGCGCAGGTAGACCTTGGGGCTGGAGTAGAGGTGATGGGAGAGCAGGTCCACCAAACCACGCAGGTCGACCTGGAACGTATGAGGTGACTGGGATGCCTGGGATGACTGTGAGGTCTGGGAGTCCATCGTCGCAGCGCCGGTGGGGGGAGCCTGCCTTCGGCGCGGGGTCGGGCGGTCCCGGATGGGGCGGTGACCGCGGGGGATGGCCGGAGCGCGCCATCCTAGGCCCGGAACAGGGCCCCTGACCAGCGCTTCCGGGGACGAATACGGCACGAGGGCACCGACCTGACGGGCATGTCTTCGGCATTGTCAGTGCCGTGGTGTGCAATGGATCTCGTGCCCGCACTGGAAGAACCACTGAAGAAGGTGCTCGGCCCCGCCACCGCGAAGGTGATGGCCGAGCACCTCGGCCTGCAGACCGTCGGCGACCTCCTGCACCACTATCCGCGCAGATACGAGGAGCGCGGCCAGCTCACGCACCTCGCCGACCTCCCCATGGACGAACACGTCACGGTGGTCGCCCAGGTCGCCGACGCCCGCCTGCACACCTTCGCCTCCGCCAAGGCCCCGCGCGGCAAGGGCCAGCGCCTGGAGGTCACCATCACGGACGGCAGCGGCCGGCTCCAACTGGTCTTCTTCGGCAACGGCGTTCACAAGCCCCACAAGGAGCTGCTGCCGGGCACCCGCGCGATGTTCGCCGGCAAGGTCTCCGTCTTCAACCGCCGCCTCCAACTCGCTCACCCTGCCTACGAGTTGCTGCGCGACGACAGCGGCGAGACCGTCGAGTCCTGGGCCGGCGCCCTCATCCCCATCTACCCGGCCACCGCCAAGCTGGAGTCCTGGAAGATCGGCAAGGCCGTCCAGACGGTGCTGCCCAGCGCCGAGGAGGCCCTCGACCCGCTGCCGCCCTCCCTCCGCGAGGGCCGGGGCCTGGTCCCCCTCCCCGAGGCCCTCCTCAAGATCCACCGCCCGCACACCAAGGCCGACATCGCCGACGCCCGCGCCCGCCTGAAGTGGGACGAGGCCTTCGTCCTCCAGGTCGCCCTGGCCCGCCGGCGCCACGCCGACGCCCAACTCCCGGCCGTGCCCCGCCGACCGAAGCCCGACGGCATCCTCACGGCCTTCGACGACCGCCTGCCCTTCACCCTCACCGAGGGCCAGCAGAAGGTCTCCAAGGAGATCTTCGACGACCTGGCGACGGAGCATCCGATGCACCGGCTGCTCCAGGGGGAGGTCGGCTCCGGAAAGACCCTGGTCGCGCTCCGCGCCATGCTCGCCGTCGTCGACGCGGGCGGGCAGGCCGCCATGCTCGCGCCCACCGAGGTGCTCGCCCAGCAGCACCACCGGTCGATCGTCGAGATGATGGGCGAGCTGGCCGAGGGCGGCATGCTGGGCGGCGCCGAGCACGCCACCAAGGTCGTGCTGCTCACCGGCTCCATGGGGGCCGCCGCACGCCGTCAGGCGCTGCTCGATCTCGTCACCGCGGACGCCGGGATCGTGATCGGCACGCACGCGTTGATCGAGGACAAGGTGCAGTTCCACGACCTCGGCCTGGTCGTGGTCGACGAGCAGCACCGCTTCGGCGTGGAGCAGCGCGACGCCCTGCGCGGCAAGGGCAAGCAGCCCCCGCACCTGCTGGTCATGACGGCCACCCCCATCCCGCGCACGGTCGCGATGACGGTCTTCGGCGACCTGGAGACCTCCGTCCTGGACCAGCTCCCGGCCGGCCGCTCCCCGATCGCCACCCACGTGGTCCCCGCCGCCGACAAGCCGCACTTCCTGGCCCGCGCCTGGGAGCGGGTGCGCGAGGAGGTGGGGAACGGCCATCAGGCGTACGTCGTCTGCCCCCGGATCGGCGACGACGAGGACGACCCGAAGAAGGCGAAGAAGTCCCCGGAGGACGAGGCCGAGAAGCGCCCGCCCCTGGCCGTCCTCGACGTGGCCGGCCAACTGGCCAAGGGCCCCCTCCAGGGTCTCAAGGTCGAGGTCCTCCACGGCCGTATGCACCCCGACGACAAGGACGCGGTCATGCGCCGCTTCGCCGCCGGCGAGACCGACGTCCTGGTCGCCACCACGGTCATCGAGGTCGGCGTGAACGTCCCGAACGCCACCGCCATGGTGATCATGGACGCGGACCGCTTCGGCGTCTCCCAGCTCCACCAGCTCCGCGGCCGCGTGGGCCGAGGCTCGGCCCCAGGCCTGTGCCTCCTGGTCACCGAGATGCCCGAGGCCAGCGCCGCCCGCCAGCGCCTGAACGCCGTGGCCTCCACCCTCGACGGCTTCGAACTCTCCCGCATCGACCTGGAACAGCGCCGCGAGGGCGACGTCCTCGGCCAGGCCCAGTCCGGCGCCCGCACCAGCCTCCGCGTCCTGGCGGTCATCGAGGACGAGGAGGTCATCGCCGAGGCGAGAGAGGAGGCGGCGGCGGTAGTGGCAGCCGATCCCGACTTGGAGGACCTTCCCGGCCTGCGCACGGCGTTGGAAGCGCTTTTGGACGAGGAAAGGGAGCAGTACCTGGAAAAGGGGTGAGGGAGACTCCCCAAGGGGCGCGGGACAATATCGATATGCGGCTCCGCCGCGTGGGCACGACCAGCCACACTGAACCTGCACACACCCACAACCGAGGACCGAAGATGACCCGCGTGATCGCCGGCGCAGCCGGCGGACGTCGCCTCGCCGTGCCGCCCGGTACCGGCACCCGCCCCACCTCCGACCGCGCCCGCGAAGGTCTCTTCTCCACCTGGCAATCCCTCCTCGGCGGCCCCCTGGACGGCGAACGGGTCCTCGACCTCTACGCCGGCTCCGGCGCCGTGGGCCTGGAGGCGCTGTCCCGAGGCGCGAGCCACACCCTCCTGGTCGAGGCGGACGCCCGCGCAGCGAAGATCGTCCGTGAGAACGTGAAAAACCTGGACCTGCCCGGCGCAGAGGTAAGAGCAGGCAAAGCGGAACAGATCATCAGAACGGCACCCCCTGCGGAGCCGTACGACCTCGTCTTCCTGGACCCCCCGTACGCCGTTGGAGACGACGATCTTCGGGAGATTCTGCTCACACTCCGCTCGGAGGGCTGGCTCGCCGAGGAAGCCCTCGTCACCGTGGAGCGCAGCACCAGAGGCGGCGAATTCCACTGGCCGGACGGTTTCGAGGCGCTCCGGTCCCGTCGTTACGGCGAGGGAACGTTTTGGTACGGTCGCGCCGCCTCTACGTGCGAAGACGCACGATGACCGGACCGGAGAGCGAGGGATCACAAGTGCGCCGCGCCGTCTGTCCCGGGTCGTTCGACCCGATCACCAACGGACATCTCGACATCATCGCCCGCGCTTCCCGTCTGTATGACGAGGTCTACGTCGCGGTGATGATCAACAAGTCCAAGAAGGGCCTGTTCGAGATCGACGAGCGGATCGAGCTGATCCGCGAGGTCACCGCCGAGTACGGCAACGTGATCGTCGAGTCCTTCCACGGCCTCCTCGTCGACTACTGCAAGCAGCGCGACATCCCGGCCATCGTGAAGGGCCTGCGCGCGGTCAGCGACTTCGACTACGAGCTCCAGATGGCCCAGATGAACATCGGCCTGACGGGAGTCGAGACGCTGTTCGTGCCGACCAACCCGACCTACAGCTTCCTGTCCTCCTCGCTCGTCAAGGAGGTCGCGGCCTGGGGCGGCGACGTCTCCCACCTGGTGCCGCCTTCCGTCCTCGAGGCCCTCAACGGGCGTCTGCGCAAGGACTGAACGGGCTACAGTCGTCCCGTCCGTCTCCAACACAGCTGTAGAGAGTGGCGAGCACAGGTGGACGTCCAGAAGAAGCTCGACGAGATCGTCTCCACGGTCTCCGGCGCCCGGTCCATGCCCATGTCGGCGTCGTGCGTGGTCAACCGCGCCGAGCTGCTCGCGATGCTCGAAGAGGTGCGCCAGGCCCTGCCCGGCTCCCTCGCGCAGGCGCAGGAGCTGATCGGCGACCGCGACCAGATGGTCGAGCAGGCCCGTCAGGAGGCCGAGCGGATCATCGGGAACGCGCACGCCGAGCGGGGCTCGCTGATCTCCGACACCGAGATCGCCCGCCGCTCCCAGGCCGAGGCCGAGCGGATCCTCGCCGAGGCCCGCACGGAGGCCGAGGAGGTCCGCGCCGAGGCCGACGACTACGTCGACTCCAAGCTCGCCAACTTCGAGGTCGTCCTCACCAAGACCCTCGGCTCGGTCGGCCGCGGCCGCGAGAAGCTGCTCGGCACGGGGCCCGGCCTGGACGAGAACGGCTACGAGGACGAGGACGCCCCCGAGCGCAGCCAGGACCCGGAGACCCTGCGCCACAACGCGGACGCCTACGTCGACGCCAAGCTGGGCGCCTTCGAGGCGGTCCTCGCCAAGACCCTGGAGGCCGTCGGCCGCGGCCGGCAGAAGCTGCACGGCCGGATCGCCACGGACGACCTCGGCGTGCTCGCCGACGACACCACGACCTTCCAGCACTCCAGCGACGCCGACTACCTCGCCGACCTCGCGGCCGTCGCCGACACCCCGGCCGAGCGCCCGGCCCAGCCCCAGCCGCCCCAGCCGCCGCAGCCGTCGTACGAGCCGCAGCCGGCCTACGGCTACCAGCAGCAGCCGGACCCGTACGCGGGCTTCCCGCAGCAGTCCGACTACGCCCAGCAGGACCCGTACGGCTACCAGCAGGCCGATCCCTACGCCCCCACCTCGGGCTACGCTCCGGCGGGAGATGCGCCCTTCCAGGGCTACGACGCCCAGCAGGCCGCCTACGAGTCCCAGCAGCCCCAGCAGCAGCCCCAGTCCCATCAGGGCTACGCTCTCGACGAGACCAGCCTCTTCGACACGAGCATGATCACTGCGGAGCAGCTGCGGGCCTACGAACAGGGCCGGGGTCTGTAGCCGGGTACCGGATTGGGCCCTGAGCGAAAGGTCCAGTATCCTGGCTCTTCGGTCGCGCGTACGTCCGCGATCAACGCTGCCCGGGACACCGACGGGTGGCGTCCCTCCGAGTTCGAAGATCGAAAGCAGGAATGGCTCCCAACGCCCGCCTCGACCACCGCAACCCCCTCGTGTTCGACACGCACGAGCTGGGTCGGCGTCCTGGCGCGCTGCAGCGCCTGACTCGCGAGATCGACGCCCCCGCGGATCTCGGTATCCAGGGAGTCATCGGAGTACCGGAAGGCGCCCCGGTGGAACTCGAACTCCGGCTCGAGTCGGTCATGGAAGGGGTGCTCGTCACGGGCACCGCCCGTGCACAGGCCGAGGGGGAGTGCGTAAGGTGTCTGGAGCCGGTCGAGCTGGAGCTCGAAGCGGACTTCCAGGAGCTGTTCTCGTACCCTGACGCCGACGACCGGGGCCGCGTGATCGCGGAACCGGGCGACGACGCCGAGGACGACGAGGACAGGTTCTTCCTCGAGGACGGACTCTTCGACCTCGAGCCTCTGCTGCGTGATGCGGTGGTGCTTGCACTGCCGATGCAGCCGGTGTGCCAGGACGACTGCGCGGGCCTGTGCTCCGAGTGCGGAGCGCGACTCACGGACGACCCGGACCACCACCATGACGCCGTCGACATCCGTTGGGCGGCACTGCAGGGACTCGCCGGTTCGCTCGAACCCGGCGAGAAGGACGAGATGAGCGGCGCCGAAGCGGGCGTCGACGAGAAGCAGGAGAAGTAGCCGTGGCTGTTCCGAAGCGGAAGATGTCGCGCAGCAACACGCGCCACCGCCGGTCGCAGTGGAAGGCTGCGGTCCCCACCCTGGTTGCGTGCGAGCGCTGCCACGAGCCCAAGCAGCAGCACATTGCGTGCCCGTCTTGCGGCACCTACAACAAGCGCCAGGTCCTCGAAGTCTGAGCGGGCTGGTGAGAGGCACTGTGTCCAGTCCCAAGAAGGCGGAAGACGCCAAGGCGGACTCATCCGTCAAGAAGAAGACGGACAACACGGCCTCGTCCCACACGCTTCTGGAAGGGCGGCTCGGCTACCAGCTCGAGTCCGCCCTTCTGGTGCGTGCGCTGACCCACCGTTCCTACGCGTACGAGAACGGCGGTCTGCCGACGAACGAGCGGCTGGAGTTCCTCGGGGACTCCGTGCTCGGCCTCGTCGTCACGGACACGCTGTACCGCACCCACCCCGACCTGCCCGAGGGCCAGCTGGCCAAGCTGCGGGCCGCGGTGGTCAACTCGCGTGCGCTGGCGGAAGTGGGCCGCGGCCTCGACCTGGGCGCCTTCATCCGGCTCGGCCGGGGTGAAGAGGGCACGGGCGGCCGGGACAAGGCGTCCATCCTCGCCGACACCCTCGAAGCGGTGATCGGTGCGGTCTATCTCGATCAGGGCCTCGACGCGGCGTCCGAGCTGGTGCACCGGCTCTTCGACCCGCTGATCGAGAAGTCCTCGAACCTCGGAGCCGGCCTGGACTGGAAGACCAGCCTCCAGGAGCTGACCGCGATCGAGGGGCTCGGCGTGCCCGAGTACCTGGTCACGGAGACCGGCCCCGACCACGAGAAGACCTTCACTGCTGCCGCCCGCGTCGGGGGCGTCTCGTACGGCACCGGCACCGGCCGCAGCAAGAAGGAGGCGGAGCAGCAGGCCGCCGAGTCCGCCTGGCGGTCCATCCGGGCCGCGGCGGACGAGCGCGCCAAGGCGGCCAAGGAGGCCGCGAAGGACGACACGTCGTCCGCCACCGCCTGACCTGCAAGAGCACAACACCGAGCGCCCGTCCGAAGTCTGTCTCCGGGCGGGCGCTCGGCTCATCCACCGGTCCGTACGGGGGTCCAGATGCCCGAGTTGCCTGAGGTCGAGGTCGTCCGGCGGGGCCTTGCGCGGTGGGTCGCCCATCGCACCGTCGCCGACGTCGAGGTGCTCCACCCGCGCGCCGTGCGCCGGCACATCGCGGGGGCCGACGACTTCGCGCACCGCCTCAAGGGCCACCACATCGGCACCCCCAGCCGGCGCGGCAAGTACCTGTGGCTGCCGCTGGAGGAGACGAACCAGTCCGTCCTGGCCCACCTCGGCATGAGCGGCCAGCTGCTGGTGCAGCCGCACGAGGCGCCGGACGAGAAGCATCTGCGCATCCGCGTCCGTTTCGCCGACTCCCTGGGCACCGAGCTGCGCTTCGTGGACCAGCGCACCTTCGGCGGCCTCTCGCTGCACGACAACACCCCCGAGGGCCTGCCCGACGTCATCGCGCACATCGCCCGCGACCCCCTCGACCCGCTGTTCGACGACGAGGCCTTCCACCTGGCCCTGCGGCGCAAGCGGACCACCATCAAGCGGGCTCTGCTGGACCAGTCGCTGATCAGTGGGGTCGGCAACATCTACGCGGACGAGGCCCTGTGGCGCGCCCGCATCCACTACGAGCGCCCCACGGCCAACTTCACCCGCCCGGTCACGACGGAACTGCTCGGCCACGTCCGCGACGTGATGAACGCGGCCCTCGCCGTCGGCGGCACCAGCTTCGACAGCCTGTACGTCAACGTCAACGGCGAGTCGGGCTACTTCGACCGGTCCCTGGACGCGTACGGCCGTGAGGGCCTGCCCTGCAAGCGGTGCGGCACCCCCGTGCGCCGCCGCCCCTGGATGAACCGGTCCAGCTACTTCTGCCCGAAGTGCCAGCGGCCACCGCGGAAGGGCTGAACGGAACCCCCGTGGCGCTGCCCGGGTACGGCGACGAGGACTGACTCCCGGTCGGGCTACGACGGCTGCCGGGTGTCGTACGCCGCGCGGGCCGCGAGGACGTCGTCCATCGAGCCCTCCACACAGTGGATGAGGGCGAGCAGCCGCTCGGCGACCCGGCGGCCGAGGGGCGTCAGGTCGTAGTCCACGCGGGGCGGGTTGGTCGGCTGGGCCTCGCGGTGCACCAGGCCGTCGCGTTCCAGCGCGTGCAGGGTCTGGGACAGCATCTTCTCGCTCACGCCGTCGACGTGGCGGCGCAGCTCGTTGAAGCGCAGCGAGCCCTCGTACAGCGCGCCGAGCGTCAGGCCGCCCCAGCGGCCCGTGACGTGCTCCAGCGTGCCGCGCGACGGGCATGCCTTGGCGAACACGTTGTATGCGAGATCGTCCTGCTCCTGGGTCATGCCGGTCATACCGCAAGGGTACGCGAGCGCAGCGCTAACCAACAGGTTGCACTATCCAGAAGTTAGTGCTTTCCTGTGGTTACCGCTTATGAGCTGCCCGTTCGGGCTGTTCGAGTGTTTGGCTTGCCTAGAGGAGCAATCATGACCACCCCCGTTGTGTCCATCGCCTACCACTCCGGCTACGGCCACACCGCCGTGCTCGCCGAGGCCGTCCGCGCCGGTGCCGCGGAGGCCGGTGCCGAGGTGCACCTGATCAAGGTGGACGAGATCACCGACGAGCAGTGGGAGACCCTGGACCGTTCCGACGCGATCGTCTTCGGCTCGCCCACCTACATGGGCACCGCGTCCGGCGCCTTCCACGTCTTCGCCGAGGCGTCCTCCAAGCGCTGGTTCGGCCAGGACTGGAAGGACAAGCTGGCGGCCGGCTTCACCAACTCCGGTTCCAAGAGCGGCGACAAGCTGCACACCCTGCAGTTCTTCCAGATCCTCGCCGCCCAGCACGGCATGAACTGGGTCAACCTCGGCCTGCACCCCGGCTGGAACAACAGCGACGGCTCCGAGCACGACCTCAACCGCCTCGGCTTCTTCGCGGGCGCGGCCGCCCAGTCCAACGTGGACGAGGGCCCGGAGGCCGTGCACAAGGCCGACGTGGCCACGGCCGAGCACCTGGGCCGCCGGGTGACGGAGACGGCGAAGGTGTTCGCGCTGGGCCGCGCCGCCGCGTAACTCGCTCAGCACCCGACGGTCAGTGCCTGAGGGCCATTTCCGACGATCGGTGTCCGACGGGCTGTCTCAGTAGCCGAAGAAGTGAAGGGCCTGGTCTCTGACCTGCGGCCGTGTAATCGATCAACGCTGCGACCTGCGACTTGACTGTCGGTGGTTGTCAGCGTTGGTCGTCGTTGAGCGCCCTTGACGGCCCCGAGACGGCCCCGAGACGGCCCCGGGTCGGCGTTCGTGCGCGGACTCACCGCATGATCGGACCGATCGCGGGTAGACGATCCGTCGTCCCGGGGGGCGGCTCTGTGTAAAAAGGGTGGGGCGCTATGACTGAGATCCCGGCAGAGGTCTTCGAGTTGGTGGCGCGGAAAGCTCTGCAAGACCTGTCCACCGCGGTGGACCCACGGGCGCTGGAAGCGCTGGCCGGCTGTGACGTGCTGATTCCTGCGATCGGCGGGATCCGGTACACGCGTGACCGCAGTGAACTTGTGCGGCTTGTGCTGCCGGTGATCGAAAGCGTCGACGACGCCCCCGCGGTCATGGTCTTCACTTCGGAGGAACGGCTACTCAGGGCCTTTCCTCAGGTCCCCTGCTACAGGCGTGTCACCCTGCGGGACCTGGCCTCTCGCTGGCCGAGCGATGAGGTGGTGCTGGTGATCGACGCCGGGGACGAAGACGAGCTGACACTGTCCGCGCACAACGCGCGGTGGCTGCTCGGCCACTGCCTCGTGTGACCGCCAGGTCGGCTTGACGTCGCGGTCGGTGGGGGCCAACGCCACGCGCCGGTTCACAAGGTTTGCGGTGCGGCCTCATCCTCATCAGGTCGATCATGTGGGGTCATGGACGTCGGCCAACTCGCTCTGGTCTCGATGGATCGTCCGTCGGTGTTCGGCGCTGACCGTTGCCGTTCGCCCCTGTTGATGTCAGCCGTTGATGTCAGCGATGAGGGGCGCTCTTGACAAACCCAACACAGCCTACTAAGCGGCTCCGCCGAAGTCCGCTGCTGATCCGCACCTGCGGTACAAACCCGGCCGCCCCTGGTGAACGGGGTCTGGGGGCGAAGCCCCCAGGAAGTCGGGTGTGAGCTTGTGACAAGATCGCGAGATGCTGCGACTCACCGATTTCATTATCGACTGCCCGGACACGATGAAGCTGGCGGCCTTTTACTCCGAGGTGACGGGCCGTCCGATCAAGGAAGGCAGCTCCGAGGACTGGGCTGGCATCCAGTTCGGCGAGATCGAGCTGGCATTCATCCGGGTGGACGACTACCGCGCTCCGCAGTGGCCCGACAGTGAGCACCCCAAGCAGTTCCACCTCGACTTCGAAGTGGACGAGATCGAGTCCGAGCAGCGCCGCGTCCTCGACCTCGGCGCGACGCTAAGGCAGGACTTCATCGGCCCCAATGGCTACGGCTGGCAGGTCTACACCGACCCGATCGGCCACCCCTTCTGCCTGTGCCGCAACAAGGGCGTCATCTGGACCGACCAGGGCCCGATCTGGCCCAAGCACGACTAATTAGCCGCCTACCTCCTCACCCACCACTCTCCCCAGCTCAGCCGGGTGCCTTGGTGCTCGATGGCCCGCCGGCCACAGCGTCGCTGATCTTCACCGGTTCCAGGGGCCTCGCGCTGGACCGTAACCGGTTCAATGACCGCATGTGGCGGCCGGCTCTCCGCGCTGCGGATGTCGCGACCGGGCGGGACAACGGCATGCACGCCCTGAGGCACTTCTACGCCTCGGTCCTGCTCGACGCGGGGGAGAGCATCAAGGCACTCAGCGAATACCTGGGTCACCACGATCCCGGCTTCACGCTGCGGACGTACACGCACCTGATGCCGTCGAGCGAGACCCGTACCCGGGCCGCCGTTGACCGCGTCTTCGGGAGCGATGAACCTGCGGATGACGGCCCCGAGACGGCCCAGGGGGACGCTTAGGGACCTGACCTGCGGTTCTCTCAGTAGCCGAAGTCCTGCGTCCACCAAGGGCCGTCCGGCCCGAAGTGAACGCCGACCCCGAGCGTCTTGAAGTCGCAGTTCAGGATGTTGGCGCGGTGGCCGGGGCTGTTCATCCAGGCCTGCATCACGGCCGCCGCGTCCGCCTGGCCGCGGGCTATGTTCTCGCCGCCGAGGCCGGTGATGCCCGCCTTCGCGGCCCGGTCCCACGGGGTGGCCCCGTCCGGGTCGGTGTGGTCGAAGAAGTTCCGCGCGGCCATGTCGCCGCTGAACGCCTCGGCCAGTTCGGTCAGCGAGGAGTTCGCCGCCAGCGCGCTGCAGCCGACCTTGGCCCGCTCCTCGTTGACGAGCTTCAGCACCTCCGCCTCGGCGGCTGCCTGGGCCGACACCGTCGCCGGCGCGGAGGACGCCTTCGGCGCCTTGGTCGCCTTGTGTGACGGGGTGTGCTTCGGCTTGGCGGCCGTGGCGGCCGGCTTCGGCTTCTTCGGCGGCTTCTTCGTCGGGGTGGCGGAGGCCGATGCGGACTCCGACGCGGACTCCGAGGCGGACGGGGTCGGCGATGTCGAGGGCCCGGTGTCACGGCTCGAGGAAGAGCCGCCGACCGGGCTGTCCGCGCTGCCCGAGGTGCCGCCCTGCTCGGTGGTCGTGTTGCTGGGGGAGTCCGCGGCCTGCACCCGGTCGCCGCCGGTGGTGTGCGAACCGCCGCCGAGCTGGTAGTGCTGCAGGCCCGGCACCACGCCCGTGGTCACCGCGACCGTGCCGAGGGCGACGGCGGCGGAGACGCCGAGCAGGCCCGTGCGCACCGGTTTCGCGGCCTTCTTGCGGTGCCGGTGGCCGTGGGACGGACCGACTGCCGGGGTGAACCCGCTGCCGCCGAAGCCGTCCGGCGACGGCTCGCCGTCCATCGCGTACAGGTAGGCCGTGCTCCTGGCGTTGGCCTCGGCGTACGCCTCCGGGTTCAGGTAAGGCGCGATACCCATGGGGGCGCGGTCACCCGCGTACGAGTTCTGCGGGCCTTCGCCGCCCGTGACGGAGCGGTTCGGGTGGGTGACCCCCGTGGCGCGGCCCGGGGCGGCGCGGCCCGGGGCGGCGCGGCCGGCGGCGGAGCGTCGGTGGCGTCCCATGTCCTTGCCCTCTCCTCGTCTCGCGGGGTCGACCCGGCGCACGGCGCCGCGGTGGGCGATTGACCTCCGGTCAACCCGACTCACTCGATCGAGCGAGTTTCATATGAGATGCATTGGGTCGGGACGGTACCCCATACGGGTGAGGCGGGAAGTGTTCCGAGTGACTTTGGCCCGTTAGGTTGCATCCATGAGCGAGGATGTGCGACTGGTTGCCTGGGTCCGTGGACGCGTCCAAGGTGTGGGTTTTCGCTGGTTCACGCGGGCCAGGGCGCTGGAGATCGGCGGGCTGAGTGGTTTTGCTCTCAATCTGGGCGACGGCCGCGTCCAAGTGGTCGCGGAAGGGCCGCGTGCAGGGTGCGAGGGGCTGCTGGACTGGCTGGGGGGTAGCGACACGCCCGGGCACGTGGACGGTGTCACCGAGATCTGGGACACACCCCGCGGCGGTTACGACGGCTTCGCCATCCGCTGACCCGATCCTGTAACGCCCCGCAGGCCGGCCCGTGGCGATCTGCCCCGGGCACATGCCCGAAGCAGAAATGGGCTGGTGGTTGCCAAGAAGGGCGCGGCATGGCAGGCTCCACCGGTACAGCTGATCGTCACGCCCTGAGGGCCCCGCAGGAGCAGCAGCGCCGCCGTTCGCAGGCCGCGCGCCGCGGGTTTGCCCGCCAATACGGGGCGTGATCGTGTTGACCGTCAAACTTTTTGGTGAGACGCTGAAAGCCCCGCGCACCTTAGCTGTTTGGCATGTGAGAACTGCAGAGCAACACTCGAGTGTGTCAAGCACCGCGGGTGCGAATCCCTCACGACCCACACCGCATCGGTCGGTCACTCAGTGTGGAGGACCATCCATCATGGCAAAGGCGCTTCTCGGTTACGTCGGCGGCTCCGACCCTCGACTCCTCGCCGAGATGCGACGGCTGCAGCAGCGTGTCCAGGACCTGGAGTCCGAGCTCGTACGGATCCAGGCGGAGAACGACGCGCTGACGGCTGCCGCCTCTCAGGACAGGATCATGGAGAGCATCGACGCACACCAGGCGGAGCCTGCGCTCACCTGATCGCTGCATCAGCTCCACAACAGCAGTCGCAGCGGTTGGGCTGCCCGTAATCAACCGCAAAGTTGTCAGACGACTGAGACCCAGCCGTCAGAGTTGCAAGGGACGCTTCGGCGTCCCTTCTTTCTTTCCCCCGCGCATCCTTTCACTGTCTTTAACGTCTGGTGTGCCCTGCATGTTCAACGGCGAAACCGTGGGGTTGCGAGTGTTCGTGGAGTGAGATAGCGGCGGAAGGTAGAGTCCAGCGGCGTGCACCTCAAGGCCCTGACCCTCCGCGGGTTCAAGTCGTTCGCCTCGGCGACCACGCTCCGGTTCGAACCGGGAATCACGTGTGTCGTCGGCCCGAACGGCTCGGGCAAGTCCAACGTCGTGGACGCGCTCAGCTGGGTCATGGGCGAGCAGGGCGCCAAGTCGCTGCGCGGCGGCAAGATGGAGGACGTCATCTTCGCCGGTACCACCGGCCGTCCGCCGCTGGGCCGCGCCGAGGTGTCCCTGACCATCGACAACTCCGACGGGGCGCTGCCCATCGAGTACGCCGAGGTCACCATCACGCGGATCATGTTCCGCAACGGCGGCAGCGAGTACCAGATCAATGGCGACACCTGCCGCCTCCTGGACATCCAGGACCTCCTCTCCGACTCCGGCATCGGCCGCGAGATGCACGTCATCGTCGGCCAGGGCCAGCTCGACTCCGTCCTGCACGCGGACCCGATGGGCCGCCGCGCCTTCATCGAGGAGGCCGCGGGTGTGCTCAAGCACCGCAAGCGCAAGGAGAAGGCGCTGCGGAAGCTGGACGCGATGCAGGCCAACCTCGCGCGCGTGCAGGACCTCACCGACGAGCTGCGCCGCCAGCTGAAGCCGCTCGGCCGCCAGGCCGCGGTCGCCCGCCGCGCCGCCGTCATCCAGGCCGACCTCCGCGATGCGCGCCTGCGCCTGCTCGCCGACGACCTCGTACGACTGCGCGAGGCCCTGAAGACCGAGATCGCCGACGAGGCGGCCCTGAAGGAGCGCAAGGAAGCCGCCGAGCTGGAACTGAAGAAGGCGCTCCAGCGGGAGGCACTGCTGGAGGACGAGGTACGGCAGCTCGCCCCGCGCCTCCAGCGCGCCCAGCAGACCTGGTACGAGCTGTCCCAGCTGGCCGAGCGGGTGCGCGGCACGATCTCGCTGGCCGACGCCCGGGTGAAGAGCGCCACCTCCGCACCCCCCGAGGAGCGGCGCGGCCGCGACCCCGAGGACATGGAGCGCGAGGCCGCCCGCATCCGCGAGCAGGAGGCCGAGCTGGAGGCGGCCCTGGAGGCGGCCGAGCGGGCTCTGGAGGACACGGTCGCGCACCGTGCCGAGCTGGAGCGCGAACTGGCCGTCGAGGAGCGGCGCCTGAAGGACGTGGCCCGCGCGATCGCCGACCGCCGCGAGGGCCTGGCCCGGCTCAACGGCCAGGTCAACGCGGCCCGTTCGCGAGCCGGCGCCGCCCAGTCCGAGATCGACCGCCTGGCCGCCGCCCGCGACGAGGCGCAGGAGCGTGCCGGCGCCGCCCAGGAGGAGTACGAGGCACTCAAGGCCGAGGTCGACGGCCTCGACGCCGGAGACGCGGACCTGGCCGAGCAGCACGAGGCGGCGAAACGACAGCTCGCCGAGGCCGAGTCCGCGTTGAGCGCGGCCCGTGAGGCGGCCACCGCGGCCGAACGCAGGCGTGCCGCGACCCAGGCCCGCCACGAGGCGCTGGCGCTGGGCCTCAGGCGCAAGGACGGCACCGGCATACTGCTGGGCGCCCGGGACCGCCTCACCGGACTCCTCGGCCCGGCGGCGGAACTCCTGACGGTGACCCCGGGCTACGAGGTCCCCCTGGCCGCCGCCTTCGGCGCGGCGGCCGACGCCGTCGCCGTGACGACACCGGCATCGGCGGCCGAGGCGATCCGGCTCCTGCGCAAGCAGGACGGGGGACGCGCCGCGCTGCTGCTGGCGGGGGCGCCGAAGGAACGGGAGCCTGCGCCCCAAAGGGGCGCGGGGCTGTGTCTGACATGCGGCTGCCGCCACGTGGGCGCGACCAGCCACGACGAACCCGCGGACGACCGACTGCCCACCACGGCGCTTCCAGCAGAGCTCACGGCACCTCGCGCGGAGCGCTTCGCGGCCGACCTCGTCCGCGGCCCCGCCGAACTCATGCCCGCCGTACGCCGCCTGCTGCGCGGCATCGTCGTCGTGGACACGCTCGAAGACGCCGAGGATCTCGTCTACGCCCACCCCGAGCTGACCGCGGTCACGGCCGAAGGCGACCTGCTCGGCGCGCACTTCGCGCACGGCGGGTCGGCCGGGGCGCCCAGTCTGCTGGAGGTGCAGGCCTCCGTGGACGAGGCCGCGGCGGAGCTGGAAGAGCTGGCGGTGCGGTGCGAGGAACTCACCGAGGCGCAGCACGTGGCCACCGGACGGCGCACCGAGGCCGCCGCGCTCGTGGAGGAGCTGGGGGAGCGGCGCCGGGCCGCCGACCGGGAGAAGTCGGCCGTGGCCCAGCAGCTGGGCCGGCTCGCCGGGCAGGCGCGCGGTGCCGCCGGCGAGGCCGAGCGGTCCACGGCGGCGGCGGCACGCGCGCAGGAGGCGCTCGACAAGGCCGTACAGGACGCCGAGGAGCTGGCCGAACGGCTGGCCGTTGCCGAGGAGATGCCGGTCGAGGAGGAGCCGGACACCTCGGTGCGGGACCGGCTCGCGGCCGACGGCGCCAACGCCCGGCAGACCGAGATGGAGGCCCGGCTCCAGGTCCGTACGCACGAGGAGCGGGTGAAGGGGCTCGCCGGGCGGGCCGATTCGCTGGACCGCGCCGCCCGCGCGGAGCGCGAGGCACGCGTGCGTGCCGAACAGCGGCGGGCGCGGCTGCGGCACGAGGCGGCCGTGGCGGAGGCCGTCGCGTCCGGTGCGCGCCAGCTGCTCGCGCATGTGGAGGTGTCCCTGACCCGCGCCGAGCAGGAGCGGGCCGCGGCCGAGGCGGCCAAGGCCGCGCGGGAGCGGGAGCTGACCGCCGCGCGCACCGCCGGCCGCGACCTCAAGGCCGAGCTCGACAAGCTCACCGACTCCGTCCACCGCGGCGAGGTGCTCGGCGCCGAGAAGCGGCTGCGGATCGAGCAACTGGAGACCAGGGCGCTGGAGGAGCTGGGCGTGGAGCCCGCGGGGCTCGCGTCCGAGTACGGCCCCCATCAGCTCGTACCGCCGTCCCCGCCCGCCGAGGGCGAGGAGCTGCCGGAGGACCCCGAGCACCCGCGCAACCAGCCGAGGCCGTTCGTGCGCGGTGAGCAGGAGAAGCGGCTCAAGGCCGCCGAGCGCGCCTACCAGCAGCTCGGCAAGGTGAACCCGCTCGCCCTGGAGGAGTTCGCCGCGTTGGAGGAGCGCCACAAGTTCCTCAGCGAGCAGCTCGAAGACCTGAAGAAGACCCGGGCCGATCTGCTCCAGGTGGTGAAGGAGGTCGACGAGCGCGTCGAGCAGGTCTTCACCGAGGCCTACCGGGACACGGCCCGCGAGTTCGAGGGCGTCTTCAGCCGGCTGTTCCCGGGGGGCGAGGGACGGCTGATCCTGACCGACCCCGACAACATGCTCACCACGGGCGTGGACGTCGAGGCCCGGCCGCCGGGCAAGAAGGTCAAGCGGCTCTCCCTGCTGTCGGGCGGCGAGCGGTCGCTGACCGCGGTGGCGATGCTGGTGTCGATCTTCAAGGCCCGGCCGAGCCCGTTCTATGTCATGGACGAGGTCGAGGCCGCCCTGGACGACACCAACCTCCAGCGGCTGATCCGGATCATGCAGGAGCTGCAGGAGTCCTCGCAGCTGATCGTCATCACGCACCAGAAGCGCACGATGGAGGTCGCCGACGCGCTCTACGGCGTGTCCATGCAGGGCGACGGCGTGTCGAAGGTCATCTCTCAGCGCCTCCGCTAGGCAAACCCTCAAGATCAACTACTCTGTCTTCACTTATTGAACACAGAGCCCTTGGTCACATCTAAAAAGTCACAGCAGTTGAGCTATTGACTTCGAAACTTGAAGGCATAGTCTCTGCAACGTTGCTTTTACCTTCAGGTGTCACCACCTGAGAGGGCTCACCCCCACCCGGCAGCGTTGCCGTGGCCCGAGGAGTTTTTCGTGACCAGCACAGCGCAGGCACCTCAGCAAGGAGTCAGGACGGCTCACCCCGAACATCTCGGGCACGTCATCTTCATCGCGGCGGCGGCCGCCATGGGCGGCTTCCTGTTCGGGTACGACAGCTCCGTGATCAACGGCGCCGTCGAGGCCATCCGCGACCGCTACGACATCGGTTCCGCGGCCCTCGCCCAGGTCATCGCCATCGCCCTGATCGGCTGTGCCATCGGCGCCGCGACCGCCGGCCGCATGGCCGACCGGATCGGCCGTATCCGCGTGATGCAGATCGCCGCCCTGCTGTTCACGGTCAGCGCCGTCGGCTCGGCCCTGCCCTTCTCGCTGTGGGACTTCGCCCTCTGGCGCGTCGTCGGCGGCTTCGCCATCGGCATGGCCTCGGTCATCGGCCCCGCCTACATAGCCGAGGTCGCCCCGCCGGCGTACCGCGGCCGCCTCGGCTCCTTCCAGCAGGCCGCGATCGTCATCGGCATCGCCATCTCGCAGCTGGTCAACTGGGGTCTGCTCAACGCCGCAGGTGGCGACCAGCGCGGCAAGCTGATGGGCCTGGAGGCCTGGCAGGTCATGCTCGGTGTGATGGTCGTCCCGGCCGTGCTGTACGGCCTGCTCTCCTTCGCGATCCCCGAGTCCCCGCGCTTCCTGATCTCCGTCGGCAAGCGTGACCGCGCCCGCGAGATCCTCGCCGAGGTCGAGGGTCAGGGCCGTGACCTGGACGCCCGCGTCGCCGAGATCGAGCACGCGATGAACAGCGAGCACAAGTCCGCCTTCAAGGACCTGCTCGGCGGCGGCTTCTTCTTCAAGCCGATCGTCTGGATCGGTATCGGCCTCTCGGTCTTCCAGCAGTTCGTCGGCATCAACGTCGCGTTCTACTACTCCTCGACGCTGTGGCAGTCGGTCGGTGTCGACCCGACGGACTCGTTCTTCTACTCCTTCACGACGTCGATCATCAACATCGTCGGCACCGTGATCGCGATGATCTTCGTGGACCGCATCGGCCGCAGGCCGCTCGCGCTCATCGGCTCGGTCGGCATGGCCGTCGGCCTCGCGCTGGAGGCCTGGGCGTTCTCCCACCACCTGGTCGACGGCAAGCTGCCCGCGACGCAGGGCTGGATCGCCCTGGTCGCCGCCCACGTGTTCGTCCTCTTCTTCGCCCTGTCCTGGGGTGTGGTCGTCTGGGTCATGCTCGGCGAGATGTTCCCGAACAAGATCCGCGCCGCCGCCCTGGGCGTGGCCGCCGCCGCGCAGTGGATCGCCAACTGGGTTATCACCGCGAGCTTCCCGTCGCTGGCCGACTGGAACCTGTCCGGCACCTACGTGATCTACACGGTCTTCGCCGCGCTCTCCATCCCGTTCGTCCTGAAGTTCGTCAAGGAGACGAAGGGCAAGGCGCTGGAGGAGATGGGCTAGGCCCCCACAGTCCCGAGGAGACGGGCCAAGTCCCCGCTGCCCGGCTCCTCGTACCGTCCGCCGCCCCCGCTCGGCCACTGCCCGAGCGGGGGCGGCGGTGTCATGTCCGGAGCTCACCAGATGAGGACGCCCCGCCGGTCTCCACGGCCTTGTGGGCGCATCGATCCCCACACCGTCGTGCGCCACGACTCGAAGCTCAGCCCCCCAGCGCCGGAAGTACCCGCTCCGCGAACAACCGCAGGCTGCGCCACGCCTCCTCCAGCGGCATCCCGCCCGCCAGCGGATGCAGGACGAGACTGTCCAGACCCAGCGTCACGCACTGCTCCGGCGTGAGGATCCGGTACACGCCCTCGGCGCGCAGCTCCTCGACCGTCGTGGCCGCCGACCGCACCGCCGAGCGGATGTCGCCGGACTGCCAGGAGGCGTAGGTCCGGGCCTCGTGCAAGAAGTGCTCGCCGTACTCGGACCACGCCCGGTCCGGGTCCTCGGCGACGTGCAGCAGCGGGGTCTCGGCAGCCGGCATCATCGTCCAGCCCTCGGTGCCGAACACGGTGAGCTGTTCCTTGTAGTACGCCTCCAGCTCCGGCAGATGCGCGCTCGGGAAGAACGGCAGGCCGAACCGGGCGGCCCGGCGGGCGGCGGCCTTCGAGGAGCCGCCGACCAGCAGCAGGGGATGCGGATCGGTGTAGGGGCGCGGGGTGAGCCGCACCTTACGGCCCCGGTACGTGAACTCCTCGCCGGTCCACGCCTTCAGCAGGGTCTCCAGCAACTCGTCCTGCAGACGGCCGCGCCGCTTCCAGTCCACGTCGAACAGGGCGTACTCCTCGGGCCGGTAGCCGATCCCGGCCACCGTCACCAGCCGCCCGCCGCTGAGCAGATCCAGCACCGCCATCTCCTCGGCCAGCCGCAGTGGATCGTGCAGCGGGCCGATCACCGCCGACACCGTCACCGCGATGTTCCGGGTCGCCCCGAACACCGCGCCCGCGAAGGCGAACGGCGACGGCAGCCAGTTGTTGTCGGCGCCGTGGTGCTCCTCGGTCTGGATGGTGGCGATCCCGTGCTCGTCCGCGTACGCGGCCATCTCCAGGGCGGCCCGGTAGCGGGCGGCGAGGGCGGCGGGAGTGGCGCCGGGAGCGACGAGGTTGAAACGCACGACCGTGACGGGCATGGGAAGTCCCCCTCCGGTACTGCTCGGTGGAGGGGACGGTAGCTGACGGCGCGTCAGACGGCCAGAGGCCTGGCTTCCCCGGTCTCCTCCGCCGTCGCCTGCGGCGCGACCACCGCCGGGTTCGGCAGGGCCAGGTACAGCAGGCCGGAGATCACGATCGTGGCGACCCGGCCGAGGCCGTACTCGCCGATGACGTTGTTCTTCGCCGGCGGGCCGGTGAACCAGTCCGAGGCGGTGAACATCAGGCCCGCCACCAGGCCGATCGCGCAGGCGGCCACCGCGGCCGGGGAGAGGCCGCCCCGGTACCGGTAGGCGCTGGTGCGGGTGGTCTCGGTCATGGCCTGGCCGTAGTACTCGGTCCGGCGGAGCATGTCCGCGCCGAACACGCCGACCCACGCGGGGAAGGTCATCGGGAGCAGGCAGAGGAAGGCGATGAGGGAACCCAGGAAGCTGGTCGCCACCAGCGTCAGCACCCCGCCGAAGACCGGCGAGATCACGGCGTTGCCCGAGACCGTCCAGTGTCGCGGCACCTTGAAGCCGAGGGTCTGCGCGGTGAAACCGGCCGAGTACATCGACATGGAGTTGATCAGCAGCAAGCCGATCAGCGCGATCAGCAGGTACGGCACCGCGATCCAGGTCGGCACGATCTCGCCGAGGAGGAGACCGGGTCGGAGACCGAGGCCAGGTCCGGGGTGGAGGCCGCCGTCACCGCGCCCATCAGCACCATCGGCAGCACGACGATGCCGGCGCCGCGCACCGCCGTGCCCGCGATCGCCTTCGACGACGCCGTGCGCGGCGGGTAGCGGGTGAAGTCGGGCGCCGACGGACAGCGCCATGCCGGGCGCCCCGCCGCGCTTGCCCGCGATGCCGATCAGCCCGACCAGGCCGTACGACACGACCGGCGCGCGGCCACCGCGAGCGCGCTGCGCTTCGGTGGCGAGGGCGGGTCGCGGCCCACGGAACGGGTCGTGACACGCCCCGGGTGTGCCTCCGCTGACCCCACCCGCGCCAGCTGATACTGGACGGGTTGTGACCTCCACCCTCAAGGGCTTCCCGCAGGCTTGAAGCCGGGCGGGCGGGCCGGCCCGGTCCGGAGGGCACGCGGCCCCACCGCAGAACGACGGACCGAGCAGGGGGGTCACGCATACTGGAGCCGTTATGGAAACCGTCATCCTTGCTGTAGTCATCGCCGTGGTCGTGCTCGGCGCGCTCGGCGGGCTCATCGTCAGCAGCCGGCGCAGGAAGCCGCTGCCCCCGCCGCCGCCCGCCGCGCCCGACATCACCGCGCCCCCGGCCGAGCCGCACGTCGGCGACGAGGCCGAGACGCCGCGCGACGAACCGCGCCGGACGATAGAGGAGGTGGATCTCCCCGGCGGCTCGGCACCGGTCGCCGTGGAGGAGCCTCCCGCTGGCCCCGCCCTCGAGGTTCCCGAGCTCGAGATCCCGGAGCCCACCGCCGGGCGGCTGGTCCGCCTGCGCGCCCGCCTGTCCCGCTCGCAGAACGCCCTCGGCAAGGGCCTGCTCACGCTGCTGTCCCGCGAGCACCTCGACGAGGACACCTGGGAGGAGGTCGAGGACACGCTGCTCACCGCCGACGTCGGCGTGCAGCCCACGCAGGAGCTGGTCGAGCGGCTGCGCGAGCGCGTGAAGGTGCTCGGCACCCGCACCCCGGAGGAGCTGCGCGGCCTGCTGCGCGAGGAGCTGCTCAAGCTCGTCGGTACCGACGTCGACCGCACGGTGAAGACCGAGCCCGAGGACCGCAAGCCCGGCATCGTGATGGTCGTCGGCGTCAACGGCACCGGCAAGACCACCACCACCGGGAAGCTCGCCCGCGTCCTGGTCGCCGACGGCCGGACCGTCGTCCTCGGCGCGGCCGACACCTTCCGTGCCGCCGCCGCCGACCAGCTGCAGACCTGGGGCGAGCGCGTCGGCGCGTACACCGTGCGCGGGCCGGAGGCCGGTGACCCCGCCTCCGTGGCCTTCGACGCGGTCAAGGAAGGCAAGGAGATGGGGGTCGACGTCGTCCTCATCGACACCGCAGGGCGTCTGCACACGAAAACTGGCCTGATGGACGAGCTTGGCAAGGTCAAGCGCGTGGTCGAGAAGCACGCGCCGCTGGACGAGGTGCTGCTCGTCCTCGACGCCACCACCGGCCAGAACGGTCTGGTGCAGGCCCGGGTGTTCGCCGAGGTCGTGGACATCACCGGCATCGTGCTGACCAAGCTGGACGGCACGGCCAAGGGCGGCATCGTGGTCGCGGTCCAGCGCGAGCTGGGCGTGCCGGTCAAGCTGGTCGGCCTCGGCGAGGGCGCGGACGACCTGGCGCCGTTCGAGCCGGAGGCGTTCGTGGATGCCCTTATCGGTGACTGACCGCCGGGGGAGTGAAAACACCCCCGCTGCAAAGAAGCGCCCGCTCCCAAGGTGCAGTTGGGGACGGGCGCTTCGCCTTGTGCGGCTCGGCTAGGCGCGGGCCCGCGACCGGTGTGCCACATACGCCAGCGTGCCCAGCAGCAGCCGGGCCGCCGGCGGCCGGGTCGCCGAGTCCAGGGCCGGCGGGCGCAGCCAGCGCACCGGACCGAGGCCGCCCCGGTCGGAGGGCGGGGCGGTGACGTAGGTGCCCGGGCCGAGGCCGCGCAGGTCCAGGGCGGACGGGTCGTCCCAGCCCATGCGGTAGAGCAGCTGGGGGAGCTCGGCGGCGGCGCCGGGGGCGACGAAGAAGTGGGCGCGGCCGTCCGGGGTCGCGGTGACCGGGCCGAGCGGAAGGCCCATGCGTTCGAGACGGACCAGGGCGCGGCGCCCGGCGGGCTCGGCGACCTCGACGACGTCGAATGCGCGGCCGACGGGCAGCATCACGGACGCCCCCGGGAACTCGGCCCAGGCCTTGGACACCTCGTCGAGCGTGGCCCCGGCCGACACCTGCGGCGAGAAGTCGAGCGGGTGCGCGCCCGGCGCCGGACAGTCAGGGTGCCCGCAGGAGCAGGTGCCCGCCGCGGCCCGCGCGCCCGGCACCACGTCCCAGCCCCACAGCCCGGTGAACTCGGCGACGGCGGTGCACTCCGACGAGCGGCCGCGTCGGCGCGTGCCGGAGCGGATCTCGCGGATGCCGCCGATCGTGAAGCCCATGCCCCCTCCAACGGGTCCAGCGCGCCGGTGGTTACGACACGGAGCGAGACGGAAGCGGAACGTGACGCTACGGCTCCGCCTTCCCTCGCTCCCGCGAGGCCAAGGCGGCGCTTTGCAGCGCCACGGGTGGTGCGTGGGAGTTCGCGCGCCCTTGTGCGCATCACTCCGCCCACTTCCGGCCGTCCTGTGTCAAGTGAATCGCGAGGAGGCCATCGTGAGTTCATTCGAAGGGGTGGCGAATGGTGGCGTTTCAGGGATCGCCATGGCTGGACGGGTGATCGTAGGATTACTGTGAGTGCGCGAGTCCTGGGGGCATATGCACCCATGGGTATGCCGGAGGCGAGTCGTCAGCTCGTTCGAAGGGTGAGAATCGGCGGACGAGAAGCCGTATTTACCGGCATTCTGATAGGGCTTGGCGCATTCGGCGACAAGTGGTCTCAGGGATGGGGGCGTTCCAGTGGGCGGCAACGGCGGTAGCGGGACGAACGCTGACAAGCGCCCCAACGAGCTGCTCGGTTCGTGGTTCGTGCGCAGCGGCTGGTCCAAGGGCGAGCTGGCCCGTCAGGTGAACCGCAGAGCACGCCAGTTGGGTGCCAACCACATCTCCACGGACACCTCACGGGTACGCCGCTGGCTGGACGGGGAGAACCCGCGCGAGCCGATTCCGCGGATCCTCTCCGAGCTGTTCTCGGAGCGCTTCGGCTGTGTCGTCTCCATCGAGGACCTCGGTCTGCGCGCCGCCCGTCAGTCACCCTCCGCGTCCGGCGTCGACCTGCCCTGGACGGGTCCGCAGACGGTGGCCCTGCTCAGCGAGTTCTCGCGCAGCGACCTGATGCTGGCGCGGCGCGGCTTCCTCGGGACCTCGCTGGCCCTGTCCGCGGGCCCGTCCCTCATCGAGCCCATGCAGCGCTGGCTCGTGCCGGCCCCCTCCTCGCCGCTCCCGCTCGAGTACGAGCCCGAGCCCGTCTACGAGTCCCGCAGGCCCGGCCGGCTGTCCAGGCCCGAGCTGGACCTGCTGGAGTCCACCACCCGGATGTTCCGCCAGTGGGACGCCCAGTGCGGCGGCGGCCTGCGCCGCAAGGCGGTCGTCGGCCAGCTGCACGAGGTCACCGACCTGCTCCAGGAGCCCCAGCCCGAGGCCACCGCCCGCAAGCTCTTCAAGGTCGCCGCCGAGCTGGCCGAGCTGGCCGGCTGGATGTCGTACGACGTCGGGCTCCAGGCCACCGCGCAGAAGTACTTCGTCCTCGCCCTGCACGCCGCCAAGGAGGCCGGCGACAAGCCGCTCGGCTCCTACATCCTCTCCAGCATGAGCCGCCAGATGATCCATCTCGGCCGGCCCGACGACGCCCTGGAGCTGATCCACCTGGCCCAGTACGGCAGCCGTGACTGCGCGAGCCCGCGCACCCAGGCCATGCTGTATGCGATGGAGGCCCGCGCATACGCCAACATGGGCCAGCCCGGCAAGTGCAAGCGGGCCGTCCGGATGGCCGAGGACACCTTCGCCGAGGCCGATGAGTGGGACGAGCCGGATCCCGACTGGATCCGCTTCTTCTCCGAGGCCGAGCTGTACGGGGAGAACTCCCACTCCTTCCGCGACCTCGCCTACGTCGCCGGACGCAGCCCCGCCTACGCCTCGCTGGCCGAGCCACTGATGCGGCAGGCGGTGGACCTGTTCGCCAAGGACAGCGAGCACCAGCGGTCGTACGCCCTTAACCTGATCGGAATGGCCACCGTGCACCTGCTCCAGCGCGAGCCCGAGCGCAGCACGGAGTACGCCTCGCAGGCCATGGCCATCGCCAAGAAGGTCCGCTCCGAGCGTGTGAACACTCGTATTCGAAAGACGGTCGACACGGCCGCGCGTGACTTCGGCGATCTCAGCGCCGTCGTCGACCTCACCGACCAGCTCGCCGTCGACCTCCCGGAGACCGCCGAGGCCGTCTGACACCGCAGGACACGCATGCCCCGGCCGCGGCCGGTCCTCCCGAACTGCCCGACTCGGCTCCCCCATGCCAGGTCATCGGAAGGCCGCCGCGGCCGGCCCCTTTTCCTCCGCAGGGATCCTCCGGAGAAGGTTGCGCCACGATAACGATCCCGCGGCCAGACATCTCGCACTTCATCTACGCGTAACACACAGGGCGCCTTCGTCACCCCGGCGAAACAACGAGGGGCTTCCACCGAAACCGCGCTGCGCCAATCTCATGGCGCATAACCGGCCCACCCCTCAACTGACCGGACCGCTCAGGCACCGCCCGCACGGGGCCGTACCAACCGACGAGGAGACGCCGATGGCACCAGCCATCACGCTTGCCGCGGAGGCACCCAAGCTGTCATCCGCGAACACAGGCTTCATGCTCATCTGTTCCGCCCTGGTCCTGCTCATGACCCCGGGCCTGGCCTTCTTCTACGGAGGCATGGTCCGCGTCAAGAGCACCCTCAACATGCTGATGATGAGCTTCATCAGCATGGGCATCGTCACCATTCTCTGGGTGCTCTACGGCTTCTCCCTCGCCTTCGGCACGAACAACAGCCTGATCGGCTGGAACTCCGACTGGTTCGGCCTCAGCAACATCGGACTGACGGAGCTGTGGGACGGCTACAACATCCCGATCTTCGTCTTCATGGTCTTCCAGATGATGTTCGCGATCATCACGCCGGCCCTGATAAGCGGCGCCCTCGCGGACCGCGTCAAGTTCTCGGCCTGGTCGCTCTTCATCGCCCTGTGGCTCACGATCGTCTACGTGCCGGTCGCCCACTGGGTCTGGGGCGCCGACGGCTGGGCCTACAAGCTCGGCGTGATCGACTTCGCCGGTGGTACCGCGGTCCACATCAACGCGGGTGCCGCGGCGCTCGGCGTGATCCTGGTCATCGGCAAGCGCGTCGGCTTCAAGAAGGACCCGATGCGCCCGCACAGCCTCCCGCTGGTCATGCTCGGTGCCGGTCTGCTGTGGTTCGGCTGGTTCGGCTTCAACGCCGGCTCGTGGCTCGGCAACGACGACGGCGTCGGCGCGCTGATGTTCGTCAACACGCAGGTCGCGACCGCCGCCGCCATGCTGGCCTGGCTCGCCTACGAGAAGATCCGGCACGGCGCGTTCACCACGCTGGGTGCCGCCTCCGGTGCGGTCGCCGGTCTGGTCGCGATCACCCCGTCCGGTGGCGCGGTCTCCCCGCTCGGCGCGATCGCCGTCGGCGCCATCGCCGGTGTCGCCTGCGCCGCGGCCGTCGGCCTGAAGTTCAAGTTCGGCTACGACGACTCGCTCGACGTCGTCGGCGTCCACATGGTCGGCGGCATCATCGGCTCCCTGCTGATCGGCTTCTTCGCCACCGGCAAGGGCCAGTCCACCGCGACCGGTGTCTTCTACGGCGACCACACCTGGACCCAGCTGTGGAAGCAGTGCGCCGGTGTGGGCGCGGTCCTCGCCTACTCCCTGATCGTCTCCGCGGTCCTCGCCTTCCTCCTCGACAAGACCATCGGGATGCGGGTCACCGAGGACGAGGAGGTCTCCGGCATCGACCAGGCCGAGCACGCCGAGACCGCATACGACTTCAGCGGCGCCGGCGGCGGTGTCATCGGATCGGTCGCAGCCTCCCCGGCCCTGGCCGGCACGCAGAGCAAGAAGGTGGACGCATGAAGCTCATCACCGCCGTCGTCAAGCCCCACCGGCTGGACGAGATCAAGGAGGCCCTGCAGGCCTTCGGCGTCCACGGGCTGACGGTCACCGAGGCAAGCGGTTACGGTCGTCAGCGGGGCCACACCGAGGTCTACCGCGGTGCCGAGTACACCGTCGACCTGGTCCCCAAGATCCGCATCGAGGTGCTGGCCGAGGACGACGACGCCGAGCAGCTGATCGAGGTCATCGTCAAGGCGGCCCGCACCGGCAAGATCGGTGACGGCAAGGTCTGGTCCCTGCCGGTCGAGACGGCCGTACGAGTCCGTACCGGCGAGCGCGGCCCGGACGCGCTCTGAGACGACAGAAGGACAGGAGTCGCTGGGTGACGGGTACGGATGTGCGGAACGAAGCGGATGACTCGGGACCCAGCGGCTACGCGGCGGCCCGGCTGCGCCTCCTCACCGAGGAGGCGCGGTCCGGGCCGCCGCGCCGTGCCGCCCTCGCCGAACTGACCGACGACTGGCTCGCCGGACTCTTCACGGCGGCGGCCGGAGAAGGAGAGGGAGCGGAGCGACTCCCTCAGCAGGGCGGTGGTGGGCGACGGGAGGGCCTCAAGGGCGTCTCGCTCGTCGCCGTCGGCGGCTACGGCCGCGGCGAGCTGTCTCCGCGCAGCGATCTCGACCTCCTGCTGCTGCACGACGGGAGCGACCCGGGCGCGGTCGCCGCCCTGGCCGACCGCCTCTGGTACCCCGTCTGGGACCTGGGCCTCGCCCTCGACCACTCCGTCCGCACCCCCGCGGAGGCCCGCAAGACGGCCGGAGAGGATTTGAAAGTCCAACTCGGTCTCCTGGACGCCCGCCACCTCACCGGCGACCTCGGCCTCACCGCCGGACTGCGCACGGCCGTCCTGGCCGACTGGCGCAACCAGGCACCCAAGCGCCTCCTCGAACTCCAGGAACTCTGCGCCGACCGCGCCGAACGCCAGGGCGAGCTGCAGTACCTCCTGGAGCCCGACCTCAAGGAGGCCCGCGGCGGCCTCCGGGACGCCACCGCCCTGCGCGCCGTGGCCGCCTCCTGGCTGGCCGACGCCCCGCGCGAGGGCCTCGCCGACGCACGCCGGCGCCTGCTCGACGTCCGGGACGCCCTGCACCTGGCCACCGGCCGGGCCACCGACCGGCTCGCACTGCAGGAACAGGACCAGGTCGCGGCCGAGCTGGGCCTGCTGGACGCCGACACGCTGCTGCGGCAGGTCTACGAAGCGGCGCGCGTGATCTCGTACGCCAGCGATGTCACCTGGCGCGAAGTGGGGCGCGTGCTGCGCTCGCGCGCCGTCCGTCCGCGCCTGCGCGCCATGCTGGGCGGCGGCAAGCCGGTCGCCGAGCGCTCCCCGCTGGCCGAGGGGGTGGTGGAGCAGGAGGGCGAGGTGGTGCTCGCCCGGACCGCACGCCCCGAACGCGACCCCGTGCTTCCGCTGCGCGCCGCGGCCGCCGCCGCGCAGGCCGGACTCCCGCTCTCCCTGCACGCCGTACGGCGCATGGCCGCCACCGCGCGCGCCCTGCCCACGCCCTGGCCCGCCGAGGCCCGCGAACAGCTGGTGACCCTGCTCGGCTCCGGCCGCCCGACCGTGGACGTCTGGGAGGCCCTGGAGGCGGAGGGCCTGATCAGCCGCCTCCTGCCGGACTGGGAGCGGGTCCGCTGCCGCCCGCAGCGCAACGCCGTCCACATCTGGACCGTGGACCGGCACCTGATCGAGACGGCGGTCCGCGCCTCCGAGCTGACCCGCCGCGTCAGCCGCCCCGACCTGCTCCTCGTCTCCGCCCTGCTGCACGACATCGGCAAGGGCTGGCCCGGCGACCACTCCGTGGCCGGCGAGATCATCGCCAAGGACGTGGCCGGCCGGATCGGCTTCGACAGCGCCGACGTGGCGGTGCTGTCCACGCTCGTGCGGCACCACCTCCTGCTCATCGAAACGGCCACCCGGCGCGACCTGGAGGACCCCGCGACCGTCCGCTCGGTCGCCGAGGCCGTCGGCACGCAGAGCACGCTGGAACTCCTGCACGCCCTCACCGAGGCGGACGCCCTCGCCACCGGACCCGCCGCCTGGTCGTCCTGGCGCGGCTCCCTCGTCGCCGACCTCGTACGGCGCGTCGCCGCCGTCCTCGCCGGGGACACCCCCGACGAACCCGAGCCCGCCGCGCCCACGGCCGAGCAGGAACGCCTCGCCATCGAGGCCTTCCGCACCGGCAGCCCGGTCCTCGCCCTGCGCGCGCAGAGGGAGCCGGTGCCGGAGGAGGAGGCCTCCGGCGCGCCCGAGCCGCTCGGCGTGGAGCTGCTCATCGCCGTACCGGACCAGCCCGGCGTGCTGCCCGCGGTCGCCGGTGTCCTCGCCGTGCACCGCCTGACCGTCCGCACGGCCGAGCTGAGCGCCCTGAGCCTGCCCGACGTCGACGACGGCTCGGTCCTGCTGCTGAACTGGCGGGTCGCGGCCGAGTACGGCTCCCTGCCGCAGGCCGCCCGGCTGCGCGCCGACCTCGTCCGCGCCCTCGACGGTTCCCTCGACATCGCGGGCCGCCTCGCCGAGCGCGACGCGGCCTACCCGCGCCGCCGCGGCTGGGTGGCCCCGCCGCCCCGTGTGACGGTCGCCTCGGCGGCCTCGCACCACGCCACGGTGATCGAGGTGCGGACCCAGGACGCCCCCGGACTGCTGCACCGGATCGGGATGGCCCTGGACAAGGCCGGGGTGCGGGTGCGCAGCATGCACGTCAGCACCCTGGGCGCCAACGCCGTCGATGCGTTCTACGTCACCACCGGCGCGGGCGCACCCCTGCCGGGACAGGACGCGAACTCGCTGGCCCGGGTGCTCGAGGAGACCTTGCGGGGGTGACCTTTCCCCGATGAGTTCACCGCCGGGATACCCTGGAGGGCGATTCCCAGCAGCCACCACCGACCCCGAGGACCGCGAGCGCCGTGTTCGACACTCTCTCCGATCGCCTGTCAGCGACTTTCAAGAACCTGCGCGGCAAGGGACGGCTCTCCGAGGCGGACATCGACGCCACCGCGCGCGAGATCCGGATCGCGCTCCTCGAAGCGGACGTGGCCCTGCCCGTCGTCCGCACGTTCATCAAGAACGTCAAGGAGCGCGCGCTCGGCGCCGAGGTCTCCAAGGCGCTGAACCCGGCCCAGCAGGTCCTGAAGATCGTCAACGACGAACTCGTCACCATCCTCGGTGGCGAGACCCGGCGGCTGCGCTTCGCCAAGCAGCCCCCCACCGTGATCATGCTGGCGGGTCTGCAGGGTGCCGGTAAGACCACCCTCGCGGGCAAGCTCGGCAAGTGGCTCAAGGAGCAGGGCCACTCGCCGCTGCTGGTCGCCGCCGACCTCCAGCGCCCGAACGCCGTCAACCAGCTGAGTGTCGTCGCCGAGCGCGCCGGTGTCGCCGTCTACGCCCCGGAGCCGGGCAATGGCGTCGGCGACCCGGTCAAGGTCGCCAAGGACTCCATCGAGCACGCGCGGACCAAGGTCCACGACATCGTGATCGTGGACACCGCCGGCCGTCTCGGTATCGACCAGGAGATGATGCAGCAGGCCGCGGACATCCGCGACGCCGTCTCTCCGGACGAGATCCTGTTCGTCGTCGACGCGATGATCGGTCAGGACGCCGTCAACACCGCCGAGGCCTTCCGCGACGGCGTCGGCTTCGACGGTGTGGTGCTCTCCAAGCTCGACGGTGACGCCCGCGGTGGTGCCGCCCTGTCGATCCGCCAGATCACCGGCAAGCCGATCATGTTCGCGTCGAACGGCGAGAAGCTCGACGACTTCGACGCGTTCCACCCGGACCGGATGGCCTCCCGCATCCTCGACCTGGGCGACCTGCTCACCCTGATCGAGCAGGCGGAGAAGACGTTCAGCCAGGAAGAGGCCGCCAAGATGGCCTCCAAGCTGGCGTCGAAGAAGGGCCAGGACTTCACCCTGGACGACTTCCTGGCCCAGATGGAGCAGGTCAGGAAGATGGGCTCCATCTCCAAGCTGCTCGGCATGCTCCCGGGCATGGGCCAGATCAAGGACCAGATCAACAACCTGGACGAGCGGGACGTCGACCGCACGGCCGCGATCATCAAGTCGATGACCCCGGGCGAGCGCCAGGACCCGACGATCATCAACGGCTCGCGCCGCGCCCGTATCGCCAAGGGTTCCGGCGTCGAGGTCAGCGCGGTGAAGGGCCTCGTGGAGCGGTTCTTCGAGGCCCGCAAGATGATGTCCCGCATGGCCCAGGGCGGCGGCATGCCGGGCATGCCGGGGATCCCGGGCATGGGCGGCGGCCCCGGCCGGCAGAAGAAGCAGCCGAAGCAGGCCAAGGGCAAGCAGCGCTCCGGCAACCCGATGAAGCGCAAGCAGCAGGAGCTGGAGGCGGCCCAGCGCCGCGAGGCCGCCGCTCAGAACGGCGGCGCCTTCGGGCTGCCGCAGCAGGGCGGTCAGGACTTCGAGCTCCCGGACGAGTTCAAGAAGTTCATGGGCTGAGTGCCGTAGTACGGCCTTGGGGGCGGCTCCTCTCAGAGGGAGTCGCCCCCAGCGCGTGCCGGGGTCCGTTGTGTGCCGTAACGTCCAGATATGAGCAATGCGGCGCCCCCGCGCAAGGCCCCTGACCAGCCGTGGCGCGCCGAGGGCACACCGGACGAGTCGCCCCGGCGGACCGGCGGACGCAGGGGTGGCAAATGGTGGGGCCTGCTCGTCACCGCGGTGATCGTCTTCCTGCTGGCCTACGTCGGGCTGAACTACCTCGGCCAGGGCAACCAGCCGACGATCTCGTACACGGAGTTCAGCAAGCAGGTCGGCGACGGCAACGTCGCCACGATCTACTCCAAGGGCGATGCGATCCAGGGGCAGCTCAAGACCGCTCAGAACAATCCGGACGGCGGCGGCAGGTACACCAAGTTCAAGACGCAGCGACCGGCCTTCGCGGACGACAAGCTGTGGCAGAACCTGAGCAGCCGCGGCGTCACGGTGACGGCGCGGCCCGTCGTCCAGGAGCGCAGCTTCCTGTCCAACCTTCTGATCTCCTTGATCCCGATCGTGATCGTGGTCGCGGTGTGGATCTTCTTCGCACGGCGGTTCGGTGCGGGTCTGGGCGGCGCGGGTGGCATGTTCGGGCGCAAGGCGCCGCCCAAGCCGGTCGAGCTGAGACCGGGCACCGGGCGCACGACGTTCGCCGACGTGGCCGGGATCGACGAGGTCAAGGGTGAGCTGGACGACGTCGTCGACTTTCTGAAACACCCCGACACCTACCGCAGGATGGGCGCGAAGATGCCCCGGGGCGTGCTGCTCGCGGGTTCGCCCGGCACGGGCAAGACCCTGCTGGCACGAGCGGTGGCGGGTGAGGCCGGCGTGCCGTTCTTCTCGGCCTCGGCGTCCGAGTTCATCGAGATGATCGTCGGTGTCGGCGCGTCCCGCGTCCGCGAGCTGTTCGCCGAGGCCCGAAAGGTGGCACCGTCGATCATCTTCATCGACGAGATCGACACCATCGGACGGGTGCGCGGCGCCGGCGCCTCGGTCAGCGGCCACGACGAGCGCGAGCAGACGCTGAACCAGATCCTCACGGAGATGGACGGCTTCTCGGGTTCGGAGGGCGTGATCGTCATCGCCGCGACGAACCGCGCGGACATCCTGGACCCGGCGCTGACCCGGCCCGGCCGTTTCGACCGGGTGGTCAGCGTGGCCCCACCGGACCGTACCGGCCGCCAGGCGATCCTGCGGATACACACCCGGGACATCCCGCTCGGCTCCGACGTGGACCTGCCCCAGCTGGCGCGTGTCACCCCCGGCATGACGGGTGCGGATCTGGCCAACCTCGCCAACGAGGCCGCTCTGCTCGCGGTCAAGCGCAAGCAGGAACAGGTGACCCAGGCCGACCTGTCCGAGGCCCTGGAGAAGGTCCAGCTGGGCGCTGAGCGCACCCTCGTGATGCCCGAGGAGGACCGCCGCCGCACCGCGTACCACGAGAGTGGCCACGCTCTGCTCGGCATGCTGCAGCCCGGCGCCGACCCGGTCCGCAAGATCACCATCGTTCCGCGGGGCCGGGCGCTCGGGGTGACGATGTCCACGCCCGAGGTGGAGCGCTACGCGCACTCGGAGGAGTACCTGCGGGGTCGGATCATCGGCGCCCTGGGCGGCATGGCGGCCGAAGAGGTCGTCTACGGAGTCGTCACCACGGGCGCGGAGAACGACCTCGAGCAGGTCACCAACATCGCGCGCGGGATGGTGGCCCGCTGGGGCATGAGCGAGCGCGTCGGCCGTCTGTCCGCCCTCCCGAGCGATGCCCAGCAGGCGTACGGGCTGTCGGCCGCTCCACAGACCCTCGACGTGATCGACGCCGAGATGCGCCGGATCGTCGACGAGTGCTACGAGGAGGCCTGCGGCAAACTCCGCGACCACCGTAGCCAGCTGGACGCCCTGGCCCAGGCCCTGATGGAGAACGAGACACTGGAGGAGGTGGACGCCTACCGGATAGCCGGGATCACACGCCTCACCAAGGATTCGGAGGCCTAGGGCACGCGGGCGATCAGGTATCGGAAGACGTTCGGCATCCACACGGTGCCGTCCGGGCGCCGGTACGGATGCAGCGCCTCCGCCAGCTCCTTGTCCACCTGCTTGCGGTCGGTCGCCGCGACCGCCGCGTCGAACAGGCCCGTCGACAGCAGACCGCGTACGGCGCTGTCGAGGCCGGCGTACCCGAACGGGCAGGCCACCCGCCCCGAGCCGTCCGGCTTCAGACCGGCCCGCTGGGCGACCTCCTCCAGGTCGTCGCGCCGGGCGGGGCGCCAACTGTTCGCGCTGCGCAGGGGGTCGGCCAGCTTCGTCGCCACCCGTAGCACCGAGGAGGTCGCGCAGCGCTCCGGCGGGCCCCAGCCGGCCAGCACCACGGCCGCGCCGCGCTCGGCCAGCGGCAGCGCTGCCGCCAGCAGCTCGCCGAGCCCCTCGGAGTCCCCCGCCAGACAGCCGATCGGCTCGAAGACGGTCACCAGGGTGTACGGGGGCGTCTCCGCGTCGGCCGGGTCCCCGGGCGTGCCCTCGACGAGCCTCGTGCGCGTACGCGCGGGCGTGCCGCGCGGAACGTCCGGCAGCAGGCGCTCGCGTGCGAGGGCGAGTCGCTCGGGGGAGGAGTCGACACCGGTGACCGCGGCCCCTCTGGAGGCCGCCATCAGCAGGGCGAGCCCGGAACCGCAGCGCAGGCCCAGCAGCCTCGTGGCAGGGCCCACTTCAAGTCGCTCGTAGACGGTCTCGTAGAGCGGCACCAGCATCCGCTCCTGGATCTCGGACCAGTCACGCGCGCGTGCGCACAGGTTCAACCGGGGCGGTACGGAGCCCGGATGAGACAGGTGTTCCCGCACGAGCGTAGGTGTCATAGGTAAGCGCCCCATTCCGCCGACAGTTCGCCGCAGTGCCCGATTGCGTGGCCCCCCGTGCCGTGCGCTCGCACTATCCACGTATGCCAGGTAACTCCCGGCTCGCGGTGCCGTCCAGGGGTCGTGGGTCCCGGCTTGGGGACCGGTGCCGAGTGTGGCGAGATTTCACATCCACGCAATCTGGGGGACCGTACGGTGTCCACTCACCCGGGGCGGCCGGTGGCCAAGGGCGCGTACGGACCCGGTAACGTCACGGGCGTCGCGGACGCTGACTGAGGTGACGGCCTCGTGCGAGAGCGACCGAAACACCTCTTGCGCATCCGCCCCCCGCCGCCGTCCCGCGGCTACATGGTGGTTCGTACGTCAGACTACGCACCGGCTTGGTACGAGCTGGGTGGCTTCTCCGCAGATCAGCGCACCCGCCCTCGTCAGGACGCATCAGTGCCAACTGACGGGTAAGTGCAAATTATTTGGGATGGCCCGGAATAGGAACACAGCGGCACCCCCGCTCGTTGTCATTACGTGAGCACGACACAGACACCACCTGTTCTCGCCGCAGAGCTGGCGCAGGCGTGGGCCGACATTCAGCGGTACCACCCCGAGCTGCCGGACCTTGCCGCGCCAGAGTCCCTGATCGGGGAGTCGTCGTCCGCGTGCGGTCACGAACTCTCCTTCGAGCGACTGCTCCATGAGGCAGTCCACGGCCTCGCCGCCGCCCGCGGCGTGCGCGACACCTCCCGGGCCGGCCGCTACCACAACCGCAGATTCCTCGCGATCGCCGAGGAGCTGGGCCTGGACCACCCCGAGGAGCCGCACCCCAGCAGCGGCTTCTCCCTGGTCACGCTCAACCCCGAGGCCAAGCGCCGCTACCGTCCGACCATCGAGCGGCTCCAGCGCGCACTGAAGGCCCACACGGTGGCCACCTCCGCCGACACCTCCCGCACCTTCCGCGGCCCGGCAGCCCGGCACGGCTCCTCGGGCGGCGGCGTCCGCGTGAAGGCGGTCTGCGACTGCGGGCGCAACGTCCGGGTGGTCCCGTCGGTCCTGGCCCAGGCCCCCATCGTGTGCGGCGGCTGCGGCAAGCCGTTCCGCATCCCGGAGGTCGTGGGAGCGGCGGCGAGCTGAGACTGCGACTGCTCGTGGCAGCCGCAGTCCGCTCGCAACGCACACCGCGGGCACCTGTGCCGCAGGGCGGCACGGGTGGGCGCGGCCGGCGACTTGCCGGTGCCGAGTGGCGCACCCGACGTACGGTCACCTCCACGCCGGGTGCCCCTCAGGCATGCCCAAGATCACCCGACCCCCTCGGCCGAGAGCGACCCGCAGGGTGTGGCACAATGGCTAGCTGTACTCGACAGCCGCACAGGACCCCTCTCTCCTCCGGCTGACGCGTCCATCGGGCATTCGGGTACCGCAACCCCACGCGGCAGCTCGCCGTGCCCAACCACGTCAATTCCAGGAGAATCCACTCCCGTGGCAGTCAAGATCAAGCTGAAGCGTCTGGGCAAGATCCGTTCGCCTCACTACCGCATCGTCGTCGCCGACTCCCGCACCCGCCGTGACGGCCGTGCGATCGAGGAGATCGGCAAGTACCACCCGACCTACAACCCGTCGGTCATCGAGGTGGACGCCGAGCGTGTGGCGTACTGGCTGGGTGTCGGCGCGCAGCCGACCGAGCCCGTCCTCGCCATCCTGAAGAAGACCGGCGACTGGCAGAAGTTCAAGGGCGAGCCGGCCCCCGCGCCGCTGCTCGTCGCCGAGCCGAAGGCCGGGCGTCCGTCGTTCGAGGCTCTCGGCGGTGACGACGAGGGCAAGGGTGAGGCGATCACCCAGAAGAAGAAGGCTGAGAAGAAGGACGAGGCTGCGGCTGAGTCCGAGTCGACCGAGGCCTGAGCAGCATGCTCGAAGAGGCGCTTGAGCACCTCGTGAAGGGCATCGTCGACAACCCTGACGATGTGCAGGTCGCCTCGCGCAACCTGCGCCGCGGGCGCGTGCTGGAGGTCCGGGTCCACCCCGACGACCTCGGCAAGGTGATCGGCCGCAACGGTCGTACCGCGCGCGCTCTGCGTACCGTCGTGGGCGCCATCGGCGGCCGCGGTGTCCGCGTCGACCTCGTCGACGTGGACCACGTCCGCTGACGCTTCATCGCAACCGGCTCGGGCCGGGGAGGGCCACTGGGCCGTCCCCGGCCCGCAGTCGTATGACAGGAGATCTGTACACGTGCAGCTGGTAGTCGCACGGATCGGCCGCGCCCACGGCATCAAGGGCGAGGTCACCGTCGAGGTACGTACCGACGAGCCGGAGCTGCGGCTCGCCCCGGGCGCCGTTCTGGCCACCGACCCGGCCTCCGCCGGGCCCCTCACCATCGCCACCGGCCGCGTCCACAGCGGCCGCCTGCTCCTGCGCTTCGAGGGCGTCAGCGACCGCAACGCCGCCGAGGCCCTGCGCAACACCCTGCTGATCGCCGAAATCGACCCCGAGGAACTCCCCGAGGGCGAGGACGAGTACTACGACCATCAGCTCATCGACCTGGACGTGGTCACCGAGGACGGCACGGAGGTCGGCCGGATCACCGAGATCTCCCACCTGCCCTCCCAGGACCTCTTCATCGTGGAGCGCCCTGACGGCAGCGAGGTGCTGATCCCCTTCGTGGAGGAGATCGTCACCGAGATCGACCTGGAGGAGCAGAAGGCGGTCATCGCCCCTCCGCCGGGCCTGATCGACGACCGTGCGGTGATCGACTCGACCCGGGACGAGTCCTGATGCGCCTCGACGTCGTCACGATCTTCCCCGAGTACCTGGAGCCCCTGAACGTCTCCCTGGTCGGCAAGGCACGCGCGCGCGGACAGCTGAACGTGCACGTGCACGATCTGCGGTCCTGGACGTACGACCGGCACAACACCGTCGACGACACGCCGTACGGCGGTGGCCCCGGCATGGTCATGAAGACCGACCCCTGGGGCGACGCCCTGGACACGGTCCTCGCCGACGGCTACGAGACCGGCGCCCAGGCCCCCGCACTGATCGTGCCCACCCCGAGCGGCCGCCCCTTCACCCAGGAACTCGCGGTCGAACTCTCCGAGCGCCCCTGGCTGATCTTCACCCCGGCCCGCTACGAGGGCATCGACCGGCGTGTCATGGACGAGTACGCCACCCGGATGCCCGTCTACGAGGTCTCCATCGGCGACTACGTGCTCGCCGGCGGCGAGGCGGCCGTCCTGGTCGTCACGGAGGCCGTGGCCCGGCTGCTGCCCGGCGTCCTCGGCAACGCCGAGTCCCACCGGGACGACTCCTTCGCACCCGGCGCGATGGCCAACCTCCTGGAGGGCCCCGTCTACACCAAGCCGCCCGTCTGGCGCGGCCGGGACATCCCGGAGGTGCTGCTCAGCGGCCACCACGGCAAGATCGCCCGCTGGCGCCGCGACGAGGCCCTGAAGCGCACGACGGCCAACCGGCCCGACCTGATCGAGCGCTGCGACCCCAAGGCCTTCGACAAGAAGGACCGCGAGATGCTCTCCATCCTGGGCTGGGAACCGGACCCGGACGGGAAGCCGTACGGCCGATTTTGGCGCCGGGCCGAGGGCGTGGAAGAATAGACCGCTGTTGTGCGTCCGTCCGGCGTGCGCCCCTGCCACAGGGGGACACGACGCCCGTCCCGACCCGCACACGGCTTCATGCAAACACCTAGCTCCCGTTGATGACCTGTGGCATCAGCGAAGAAAGCAGACGAAATGTCTCACCTGCTCGACTCCGTCGACGCCGCGTCGCTGCGCAGCGACATCCCGGCCTTCCGCCCGGGCGACACCGTCAACGTCCACGTCCGCGTCATCGAGGGCAACCGCTCCCGTGTGCAGCAGTTCAAGGGCGTTGTGATCCGTCGCCAGGGCTCCGGTGTCCGCGAGACCTTCACGGTCCGCAAGGTCTCGTTCTCCGTCGGCGTCGAGCGCACCTTCCCGGTGCACACCCCGATCGTCGAGAAGATCGAGCTGGTCACCAGGGGTGACGTGCGCCGCGCCAAGCTGTACTACCTCCGTGACCTGCGCGGCAAGGCCGCGAAGATCAAGGAGAAGCGCGAGAGCTGAGCGCTTTCCCGGGGTCACAGCGGGGCCGGATAACATCTGGCTCCGATGGACACCGAAGCACAGCCGACGGAACGCGACCGCTCCTCCCACCCCGGTACTCCGGGGACGGAGGGCCGGTCGCGTTTCGCGTTGGTGTCGCGGCTCGCCGAGTGGCTGCCGGGCGGCAGGATCACCCTCACTCTCTTCGCCTGCCTGGCGTTTTTGCTGCTCCTCAACGCTTTCGTGGTGCAACCGTTCCAGATTCCGAGCGGATCCATGGAACAGGGATTGAGGATCGGCGACCGCGTTCTCGTAAATAAGTTGGCGTACCGTTTCGGTTCCGAGCCACGCCGCGGCGACGTGGTTGTCTTCGACGGGACCGGGTATTTCGGGGACGCCGACTACATCAAGCGCGTTGTAGGGGTGGGGGGAGACCATGTGGTCTGCTGCGACAAGGAGGGGAGGCTCGAGGTGAACGGCCGGCCGGTCGACGAGACGGCGTTCCTCCATCCCGGGGACACCCCGTCCTCCGTCCCCTTCGACGTCGTCGTGCCCGCGGGCCGCCTGTTCGTCCTCGGGGACCACCGCAGCGACTCCAGCGACTCCCGCGACCACCTCGGCTCGCCCGGCGGCGGCATGGTCCCCGTCGGCGACGTCATCGGCCGGGCCGACTGGATCGCCTGGCCGTACGCCCACTGGACGCACCTGACGCGGCCGCCCGCGTACGCGCGCGTGCCCGCTCCGGACGGTGCACATGGGTAACCGCGGAAAACCGCGCGGAGTGCCCGGCACGCCCGCGGACAACCTGCTGCCCACCGGTTCGCGGCGCACCTCCGCGTCCGGCGGCGGCCGCACGCGCGCGGAGCGGCGCAAGCTCCAGCGCAAGGTGAAGCGCAAGCGCAGGCGGTCGGCTGTTCGGGAGATCCCCCTTCTGGTCGGTGTCGCCGTCCTCATAGCGCTGGTCCTGAAGACCTTCCTCGTCCAGGCGTTCGTGATCCCGTCGGGCTCCATGGAGCAGACGATCCGGATCGGCGACCGCGTCCTGGTCGACAAGTTCACCCCGTGGTTCGGCTCCAAGCCGCAGCGCGGGGACGTCGTCGTCTTCCACGACCCGGGCGGCTGGCTGGCCGACGAGCAGACCGCCAAGAAGCACGACCCGGTCGTCGTCAAGCAGCTCAAGGAGGGCCTCACCTTCATCGGCCTGCTGCCCTCCGACAACGAGAAGGACCTGATCAAACGGGTCATCGGGGTCGGCGGCGACCACGTCAAGTGCTGTGACGCGCAGGGCCGGGTCACCGTCAACGGCGTTCCGCTGACCGAAGCGGACTACCTGTACCCGGGCAACTCCCCCTCCTCCACGCCCTTCGACATCACCGTGCCCAAGGGACGTCTGTGGGTGATGGGCGACCACCGGGACAACTCCGCGGACTCCCGCGTCCACCAGAACACCCCGTACGGCGGCACGGTCTCCGAGGACTCCGTGGTCGGCCGTGCCATGGTCATCGGCTGGCCCGTCGGCCACTGGACCAGCCTCGACGAACCTAAAACCTTCGCAAGCGTTTCCAACTCCGTGTCGGGGTCGTCCGCGGCCCCTCCGCCGTCGCATAGGGTTGCCTCCGACGATCCGAACGCATTGACCCGACTCCCGACCCCTGCGGAACTCCCGCTCGTTATGGGAGTGGTGGGCCTGCACCGTGGATGGCGCAGGCGGCGGCACAGAGTAAGGAGTTGGCGTGGGGGATGTGGCGGTTGGCGCACGGTCGGGACACGACGGCGAGGAGCACCGCGGTCACCCCGTGGACGGGAACGTCCCGGCTCCGGACGGGTCCGTGACCCCCGGGACCTCCGAGTTCTCGGCGGCCGACGACGGCGCGCCCGAGGATCGGCAGCCTCAGACCGGGAGTGACGGCACGGACGAGGCCGCACGCCCGCCGAAGAAGCCGCGCTCCTTCTGGAAGGAGCTGCCGATCCTGATCGGCATCGCGCTGGTCCTGGCGCTGCTGATCAAGACGTTCCTGGTGCAGGCGTTCTCGATCCCGTCCGACTCGATGCAGAACACCCTCCAGCAGGGTGACCGCGTCCTGGTCGACAAGCTCACCCCGTGGTTCGGCTCCGAGCCCGAGCGCGGCGAGGTCGTCGTCTTCCACGACCCGGACAACTGGCTGGCGGGTGAGCCGGCGCCCAACCCGAACGCGGTGCAGAAGGTGCTCAGCTGGATCGGCCTGATGCCGTCCGCGGAGGAGAAGGACCTGATCAAGCGTGTGATCGGGGTCGGCGGCGACACCATCCAGTGCAAGGGCACCGGCCCGCTGACGGTCAACGGCAAGGCGCTGAACGAGCCGTACGTCTACCCCGGCAACACGCCGTGCAGCCAGGACGACCAGGGCGGCCAGTTCAAGGTGACGGTCCCCAAGGGCCACATCTGGGTGATGGGCGACCACCGCCAGAACTCCCGCGACTCCCGTTACAACCAGTCCGACAAGAACCACGGCATGGTCCCCGTCGACAAGGTCGTCGGCCGCGCCATCGTCAAGGCCTGGCCGATCAACCGCTGGGGCACCCTGCCGGTCCCGGACACCTTCGACCAGGGCCTGGACCAGAAGTCCTCCGCGGCCGCGTCCCTGTCGGTGGCGCCCGAGGGTGTCGCGGTGGCCGCGGTCCTGCCGGTCGCGGTGTGGCGGCGCAGGCGGGCGGACCGCCCGGAGCCCAAGAAGCGGTAAGCAGCGGCTCAGGCCGCGAAAGAGGGGCTGCCCCTGCTCGGTACTGCCGGGTAGGGTGCGGGTCCATGGGTGGCGAGAGCACGACGCGTACGGCCCCGCGCAGCGCGGGCGCAGGCACGGCACAGGCCGGCGGCAGCCGGATCGGGAACCGGCTGTCCGGGGTGGCCATGGCACTGGGCCTGGTGCTGTTCCTGGCCGGCTTCGGCTGGGCGGCGCTGGTCTACCGGCCGTACACCGTGCCCACCAGCTCGATGAGCCCGACGATCGCCATCGGCGACCGGGTGCTGGCCCAGCGCGTCGACGGCACCGACGTCCGGCGCGGTGACGTGGTCGTCTTCCGCGACAAGAGCTGGGTCACCAACGCCAACGTGGTCAAGCGGGTCGTCGCGGTCGGCGGCGACACCGTCTCCTGCTGCACGAACGGCAAGCTCACCGTCAACGGCAAGCAGATCGACGAGCCCTACCTGCCCGCAGGCAGCCTGGCCGAGATCCAGAACTTCCCGACCGTGACCGTCCCCAAGGGCCGGCTCTTCCTCCTCGGCGACGAACGCCAGGGCTCCCTGGACTCCACCGCCCACCTCACCGACGCCGCCAAGGGCACCGTGTCCCGGGACGCGGTCGCCGCCCGCGTCGACGCCGTCGTCTGGCCCATGAAGGGCATGCTCAAGCGCCCCACCGGCTTCGAGACGCTGGGCACCCTCTCCCAGCCGGGCCCGCTCCGGACCATCGAACTCATGATCGTCGCCGGCGCCGTCCTGGTGCTCGGCGGCGGCGCCTACGGCCCCATCGCCAAGCGGCTGGGCCGCTCCCGCAGCCGTACCGGCGCGGAGCCCGCCAGTGCCCGCTGAGACCACGCGGACGGACGAGGACACCTACGAGGGCGGTCTGCGCAAGGTCGCCCGGGTGGTCCTGCTCGACCCCCAGGACCGCGTCCTCCTGCTGCACGGCCACGAGCCGGAGGACCCGGCCGACGACTGGTGGTTCACCCCCGGCGGCGGCCTGGAGGGCACCGAGACGCGCGAGGAGGCGGCGCTCAGGGAACTCGCCGAGGAGACCGGCATCACCGAAGTCGAACTCGGTCCCGTTCTGTGGCGTCGGCGGTGCTCCTTCCCGTTCGCGGGCCGCCGCTGGGACCAGGACGAGTGGTACTACCTGGCCCGTACGACCCAGACGGAGACCGAAGCCCAGGGACTGACGGATCTTGAGCGGCGCAGCGTCGCCGGAGCGCGCTGGTGGACGTGTCAGGAACTGACCCGGGCACGTGAGACGGTGTATCCGACCAGACTCGCCGAGCTGCTGCGCACGCTGCTCGACGAAGGTCCCCCGGCCAGGCCCGTGACCCTTGACACGGAAATCGTCTGAAGGCTCGTCGGACTGGCGCACAATGGTGGGACCGCACGGCTGAAGGGGAACATGCCATGAGCGCCGAGGACCTCGAGAAGTACGAGACCGAGATGGAGCTGAAGCTCTACCGGGAGTACCGAGACGTCGTCGGTCTGTTCAAATACGTGATCGAGACCGAGCGGCGCTTCTACCTCACCAACGACTACGAGATGCAGGTGCACTCGGTCCAGGGCGAGGTGTTCTTCGAGGTGTCGATGGCGGACGCCTGGGTCTGGGACATGTATCGGCCGGCCCGTTTCGTGAAGCAGGTTCGCGTCCTCACGTTCAAGGACGTGAACATTGAGGAGCTGAACAAGAGTGACCTGGAGCTCCCGGGCGGGTGAGGGAGTTTTCCACAACCGCTGAGTAATCCACCAAGATCCACTTCTCCGGGCGGGATGCGTGACGGTTGGCGCCGGAGGTGGTGCCGACATGAGCAAGGCACGCAGTGGACTCGGCAGGTACGGCGAGGATCTGGCCGCACGGCGGCTGGCCGAGGCCGGGATGACGATCCTGGAGCGCAACTGGCGCTGCGGACGGTCCGGCGAGATCGACATCGTGGCCCGGGACGGGAGCACGCTGGTCGTCTGCGAGGTGAAGACGCGCAGGGGCGGCGCTTTCCAGCACCCGATGGCCGCCGTCACACCCGAGAAGGCACAACGGCTGCTGACCCTGGCCGAACGCTGGATCCAGGCCCACGGAGGAGCCCCGCCCGGAGGCGTCCGCATCGACCTGATCGGCGTCCTCCTGCCCCGCCGGGGCGCCCCGTCCGTCGAGCACGCGCGGGGGGTGGCCTGAGATGGGATTCGCCCGTACGTGCTCCGTGGCCCTGGTCGGTGTCGAGGGCGTGGTCGTCGAGGTCCAGGCCGACCTGGAACCCGGAGTGGCCGCCTTCACCCTGGTGGGCCTCCCGGACAAGAGCCTGACGGAGAGCAGGGACCGGGTTCGGGCGGCCGTGGCGAACTCGGGCGGTGAGTGGCCGCAGAAGAAGCTCACCGTCGGACTCAGCCCGGCGTCCGTGCCCAAGGCCGGCTCCGGCTTCGACCTGGCCGTCGCCTGCGCGGTGCTCGGCGCCGCCGAGCGCATCGACCCACGGGTCCTCGCCGACATCGTCATGATCGGAGAACTCGGACTGGACGGCCGGGTGCGGCCGGTGCGGGGCATCCTCCCCGCGGTCCTCGCGGCCGCCGACGCGGGCTACGAACAGGTGGTCGTACCGGAGTGCGCCGCCGCCGAGGCCTCGCTCGTTCCCGGCGTGTCGGTGCTCGGCATCCGCAGCCTGCGGCAGCTGATCGCCGTGCTCACCGACGAGCCCGTGCCCGAGGAACAGCCGGACGACCAGAAACGCCCGGACCCCCTGCTGGCCGGCCTCCGGGTGCCGGGCACGGGCGCCGCCACAGGCATGCACGGCGTCGGTGCCGCACAGCACGAACAGGACCACGACCTGGCCGATGTCGTGGGCCAGACCTCGGCGCGTACGGCCGTGGAAGTCGCCGCGGCCGGAGGGCACCATCTGTTCCTCGAGGGCCCGCCGGGCGCGGGCAAGACCATGCTGGCCGAGCGCCTGCCCGCCGTGCTTCCCCGGCTCACCCGCGACGAGTCGCTGGAGGTCACCGCGGTCCACTCGGTGGCCGGGCTGCTGCCACCCGGCAAGCCGCTCATCGACGCCGCGCCCTACTGCGCCCCGCACCACTCGGCCACCATGCAGTCACTCGTCGGCGGCGGCCCGGGCATCGCACGGCCCGGTGCGGTCTCCCTCGCCCACCGGGGCGTGCTGTTCCTCGACGAGGCACCCGAGTTCCACAGCCAGACGCTGGACGCCCTGCGACAGCCCCTGGAGTCCGGACACGTGGTGATCGCGCGCAGTGCCGGCGTGGTCCGGTTCCCGGCGAGGTTCCTCATGGTCCTGGCCGCCAACCCCTGCCCCTGCGGACGCTTCTCGCAACGGGACTCCCTGTGCGACTGCCCGCCGTCGGCGATCCGCCGCTACCAGGCCCGGCTGTCCGGCCCGCTGCTGGACCGGGTCGACCTGCGGGTCGAGGTCGACCCGGTCACCCGCGCCCAGCTCACCGAACCCGGCGCCCGGGGCGAGTCCACCGCGACCGTCGCCGACCGGGTCAGGTCAGCCCGCGAGCGGGCGGCAGTCCGGCTCGCCGGAACCCCCTGGCGCACCAACAGCGAGGTGCCCGGACGGGAGCTGCGCAGCCGCTTCCATGCCGCCGCCGGCGCGATGGACGAGGCCGAACGCAACCTCGAGCGGGGCGTGCTCACCGCCCGCGGGATCGACCGGGTGCTGCGCGTCGCCTGGACGGTCGCGGACCTCGTCGGCCACGACCGCCCGGACGCCGCCGACGTCTGCCTCGCCCTGCAACTGCGCACCGGAGTGCCGCGGGGCGTGCCCATGGCCCTCGGGGCCCTGACATGACCCCAGGACCCGACCCGAACGGGGAGCTGCTCGACCGGGTCTTTCTCGCTCGGGTCATCGAGCCCGGGGACGAGGTCGGTGGGCGGTGGTTGCGGGAGTTCGGGGCGGGGGAGGTGGTGCGGCGGTTGCGGGATGGCGGGGAGCCGTTGCCAGGGGTGAGCGGGACTCGGTGGGGCGGGCTGGTCGGACGGGCCCGGCGGGCCGAGCCGGAGCGGGATCTCCAGGTGGCGCGGGCTGCCGGGGTGCGGTTCGTCTGTCCGGGGGACGTGGAGTGGCCCGGACAGCTCGATGACCTCGGGGACGGGCGGCCGACGGGGCTGTGGGTGCGGGGGCGGGCCGGCCTGCGGATGTGGGCGCTCAGGTCCGTGGCCGTCGTGGGGGCACGCGCCTGCACCGAGTACGGCGCCCATGTCGCGGCCACCCTCGCCTCGGGTCTGGCCGAGCGGGGCTGGGTCGTCGTGTCGGGCGGTGCGTACGGGATCGACGGAGCCGCCCACCGCGGCACCCTCGCCGCCGGCGGAGCCACCGTCGCCGTCCTGGCCTGCGGCGTCGACCGGCCCTACCCCCGCGGCCACACCGCCCTGATCAACAGAATCGCGGAACAGGGTCTGGTGGTCGGGGAGTTGCCTCCCGGTGATCACCCCACTCCGAGCCGGTTCATCCTGCGGAACAGAGTGATCGCGGCGCTCACCAGGGGCACCGTCGTCGTGGAGGCCGCCTGCCGCAGCGGTTCGCTGGTCACGGCCCGGGCCGCCGCCCGCCTCGGGAGGTTCACCATGGGCGTGCCCGGGCCCGTCACCAGCGGGCTCTCCGCCGGCGTGCACGAACTGCTGCGCGGCGAGGGCGTCCTGGTCACCGACGCCGCGGACGTCGTCGAGCTCGTGGGCGACATCGGTGAGCTGGCCCCGCCCCGGAGAGGCCCCGTACTCCCGCGTGACCTGCTGGAACCGGCCGCCCGGGCCGTCCTCGCCGCCCTGCCCGGAAGCCGTGCGGCCCCTGTCGGGGAGATCGCGTGCGGCGCGCGCACCACGCCGGACGACGCGATCGCGAGGCTGTACGAACTCCGAGCACTTGGTTACGTCGAACGACACGGCGACGGCTGGAAGTTGACACGCCAGGCGATGATCTCGGCCCGGAGCTGTCACGGTCCGTGCTGACGGAGGGGGTTCGGCCGTCCGGGGGAATCCCCTAAGCCCTTGGGATTTCCCGGAGTTGACCCCTTTGCCCGGTCACGCAGAGCGAGCTGCGGAGTGCGGTGGTACGGACACCGGAAGGGGACCGCGCAGGGGTGGACCCTCAGTGTTCGCGCACCGCGACTCCTCAGTCACGCTACGCTCACGAAAGCCCGGGCGCAGACCGCGCCAACTCGACATCAGACCGACAGCTCACCCAGGTACGGCAGAACGGCACAAGGCGACGAATGCCCCAGCACACCTCCGGGTCCGACCGGACGGCGATCCCCGCGGCCGCCCGCGACGGTGGCAGCGTGCGACCGCCCGCTCCCTCGACGCTCGACGAGTTGTGGCGGTCGTACAAGGAGACGGGGGACGACCGGCTGCGGGAGCAGCTGATCCTGCACTACTCGCCGCTCGTCAAGTACGTGGCCGGCCGGGTGAGCGTCGGCCTGCCGCCCAACGTGGAGCAGGCCGACTTCGTCTCCTCCGGGGTGTTCGGGCTGATCGACGCGATCGAGAAGTTCGACATCGACCGGGAGATCAAGTTCGAGACGTACGCGATCACCCGGATCCGGGGCGCGATGATCGACGAGCTGCGGGCGCTGGACTGGATCCCCCGGTCCGTCCGGCAGAAGGCGCGGAACGTCGAGCGGGCCTACGCCACCCTGGAGGCGCGGCTGCGGCGGACACCGACGGAAGGGGAGGTCGCCACCGAGCTGGGCATGGAGGTCGACGAACTCCATGCCGTGTTCAGCCAGTTGTCGCTGGCCAACGTGGTCGCCCTGGAAGAGCTGCTGCACGTCGGAGGCGAGGGCGGGGACCGGCTCAGCCTCATGGACACGCTGGAGGACACCGCCGCCGACAATCCGGTGGAGGTGGCCGAGGACCGGGAGCTGCGGCGGTTCCTGGCGCGGGCGATCAACACGCTGCCCGAGCGGGAGAAGACCGTCGTCACGCTCTACTACTACGAGGGGCTCACCCTCGCCGAGATCGGCAATGTGCTCGGCGTCACCGAGAGCCGGGTCAGCCAGATCCACACCAAGTCGGTGCTGCAACTGCGGGCCAAGCTGGCGAGCTTCGGGCGCTGAGTCCTCCCTTCCGGGGTGGGGTGTCCGTAAAGTGGTTGACGTGCCAAGGATTCGAGCGGCCTCCGTGGCCGAGCACCGGTCGATGCAGCGAGCCGCCCTGCTGGACGCGGCGCGGTCCCTGCTGTCCGAGGGCGGGACGGAGGCGCTGACCTTCCCGGCCCTCGCCGAGCGGACGGGGCTGGCGCGGTCGTCCGTGTACGAGTACTTCCGCTCGCGGGCCGCCGTGGTCGAGGAGCTGTGCGAGGTCGACTTCCCCGTGTGGGCGGCGGAGGTCGCGGCGGCGATGGAGCGTGCGGCGTCGGCCGAGGGCAAGGTCGAGGCGTATGTGCGCCAGCAGCTGGCGCTGGTCGGGGACCGGCGGCACCGGGCTGTGGTGGCGATCTCGGCGAGTGAGCTGGACGCGGGGGCGCGGGAGAAGATCCGGGCCGCGCACGGCGGGCTGGTCGCCATGGTCGTCGAGGCGTTGGGGGAGATGGGGCACGGGCAGCCCCGGCTGGCGGCGATGCTGCTGCAGGGGATTGTGGATGCGGCTGTGCGGCGGATCGAGCTCGGTGCCGCCGAGGATCCCTCTGTGGTGACGGACGCTGCGGTGGCCATGGCGCTGCGGGGTGTGCAGGGCTGAGGTCGGCTGTCGCTGGGAGAGGGTGGGTTGCTGTCTGCGGCTGCGTGGCTGCGGCGCCGACGCAGCCGACCGCACCGCAACTCCCCAGGGGCGCGGGGCTGTATCGATATGCGGCTCCGCCGCGTGGGCGCGACCAAGCCCCCACCGGCCCGCAGCTACGCAGGCACTCCCAGCACCGGTAGCAGCCTCGACGGCCCCCTGTGCAGCAGCCACGGCGGCAGCAAGGACAAAGGGTCCAGGTACGTCTCGTCTCTCAGCAGGCCCCAGTGCACGCACGTGCCCGAGCAGTGGGAGCCTGTTGCCTCGACCGTGCCCACCACCTCGGCCGCTTCCACCGCGTCCCCCTTCCGCACCGAGGGGCTGACCGGCTCGTACGTCGTGCGCAGGTTCGTGCCCGTCAGTCGGATCGACACCACGCCACGCCCGGCCACGCGGCCCGCGAAGGTCACCCGGCCGGCCGCCACCGCGCGTACCGGGGCGCCGGGTGATGCGGCCAGGTCCACGCCCCGGTGGCCGGGGCCGTACGCCGTCGCCGGGGGCTGCCAGCCCCGTAGCACCAGTGGGCGGAGGCCCACCGGCCAGGCGCGGGCGATGGCCGGAACCCGTTCCTCTCGGGCAGGTGGGGGCAGGGAGGCCCAGGCCGGGGGAGTCGGCGCCGTCGCCGCCGAGGCCAGCAGCAATCCCGCCCACACGCCCACGCATCGCATCACTCGTCGCATGCGAAGACCCTCCCGCACCCCCGCCGATCATGGCCGGGATCTGTGGACTACTCCCCGGTTGTGGAGAGCGGCGTCACCCGGTGCCCCCACGGTCCCGTACACTTCTTCTGGCGATCCGGGTCACCGGGTCGACTTCGCACGCCCCGACACCTGGTGATCACAAGCCGGTGTCAGCGCTCCTCGGTCCTTCGTGGCACGGCGCAGGTGGGCGTCAGGCGCGGGAGCCGTCCGGCATCCGCGGCACAACCGAGAATTTCAAGGAGATACGGCCATGGCCGTCGTCACGATGCGGGAGCTGCTGGAGAGCGGCGTCCACTTCGGTCACCAGACCCGTCGCTGGAACCCGAAGATGAAGCGCTTCATCTTCACCGAGCGCAACGGCATCTACATCATCGACCTGCTCCAGTCGCTGTCGTACATCGACCGCGCCTACGAGTTCGTCAAGGAGACCGTGGCCCACGGCGGCACGGTCATGTTCGTCGGCACGAAGAAGCAGGCGCAGGAGGCCATCGCCGAGCAGGCCACCCGCGTCGGCATGCCCTACGTCAACCAGCGCTGGCTGGGCGGCATGCTCACCAACTTCTCGACCGTCTACAAGCGTCTGCAGCGCCTCAAGGAGCTCGAGCAGATCGACTTCGAGGACGTCGCGTCCTCCGGTCTGACCAAGAAGGAGCTCCTGGTCCTCTCCCGCGAGAAGGCCAAGCTGGAGAAGACCCTCGGTGGTATCCGCGAGATGCAGAAGGTGCCCAGCGCCGTCTGGATCGTGGACACCAAGAAGGAGCACATCGCGGTCGGCGAGGCCCGGAAGCTCAACATCCCGGTCGTCGCCATCCTCGACACCAACTGCGACCCCGACGAGGTCGACTACAAGATCCCGGGCAACGACGACGCGATCCGCTCCGTCACCCTGCTCACCCGCGTGATCGCCGACGCCGTCGCCGAGGGCCTCATCTCCCGCTCTCGCGTCGCCACCGGCGAGAAGGGCGAGAAGGCCGCGGGCGAGCCGCTCGCCGAGTGGGAGCGCGACCTGCTCGAGGGTGAGAAGAAGGACGAGGCTCCGGCCGCCGAGGCTCCGGCTGTCGAGGCTCCGGCTGTCGAGGCTCCGGCCGCCGAGGCTGCTCCCGCCGAGGCCGAGAAGGCCGCCGAGGGCGAGCAGGCCTGACGTCAGCGTTGACGGCGGGGGCGGCACTGCAACCAACAGCGCCTCCGGCGCGGTGAAGTCCGCCCCCGCTGTTCACCCGTAGGTCGGCGCGTAGTCCGCGATCCGCGCTCACATGTGGACCGCAGACCGTACCGATCTCCGATCTCCCAAGACTTCGAGAAAGACTCACAGACTCATGGCGAACTACACCGCCGCCGACGTCAAGAAGCTCCGTGAGCTCACCGGCGCCGGCATGATGGACTGCAAGAAGGCGCTGGACGAGGCCGAGGGCAACGTCGAGAAGGCCGTCGAGGCGCTGCGTATCAAGGGCCAGAAGGGCGTCGCCAAGCGCGAGGGCCGCTCCGCCGAGAACGGCGCCGTGGTCTCCATCATCGCCGACGACAACTCCTCCGGCGTCCTCGTCGAGCTGAAGTGCGAGACGGACTTCGTCGCCAAGGGCGACAAGTTCCAGGCCGTCGCCACGGCGATCGCCGGGCACGTCGCCAAGACCTCCCCGGCCGACCTCGAGGCCCTGCTCGCCTCCGAGATCGAGGCCGGCAAGACCGTCCAGGCGTTCGTGGACGAGGCCAACGCCAACCTCGGCGAGAAGATCGTCCTGGACCGCTTCGCGCAGTTCGCCGACGGCTTCGTGCTCGCCTACATGCACCGCACCATGCCCGACCTGCCCCCGCAGATCGGTGTCCTGGTCGAGCTGGACAAGCCGAACGCCGAGGTCGCCAAGGGCATCGCCCAGCACATCGCCGCCTTCGCGCCGAAGTACCTCTCCCAGGAGGACGTCCCGGCCGAGGTCGTCGAGTCCGAGCGCCGCATCGCCGAGGAGACCACCCGCGCCGAGGGCAAGCCCGAGGCCGCGATCGCCAAGATCGTCGAGGGTCGCGTCAACGGCTTCTTCAAGGACGCCACGCTGCTCGGCCAGCCGTACGCGCTCGACAACAAGAAGTCGGTCCAGAAGGTGCTGGACGAGGCCGGTGTCACCCTGAAGCGCTTCACGCGCATCAAGGTCGGCATCTGAGTCCGTACCGCGATCGACGCGCGACCCGAGGAGAATTCTCGATAGGGTCGACAGCAGTCGTCCGCGCACACCGCCACACCCAGGCACGTGGCGGACGGCAGCAGATCTGACGAGGAGGCCATTGCCGCGCATGGGAGCGAAAAGCGACCCCACCGGCAATGGCCTTCTTCGTATGTGCAACACGTGAAAGAGGCGGGATCTCCATGACCACCAAGGCCCAGAAGAGCGACGACGGCAAAGTACGCGGGCGGTTTCTGCTGAAGCTGTCCGGAGAGGCCTTCTCCGGTGGCGGGGGCCTGGGCGTGGACCCGGACGTGGTGCACAAGATCGCCCGCGAGATCGCCGCGGTCGTCCGCGACGGCGCCGAGATCGCGGTCGTCATCGGCGGCGGCAACTTCTTCCGGGGCGCCGAACTGCAGCAGCGCGGTATGGACCGCGCCCGCTCCGACTACATGGGCATGCTCGGCACCGTGATGAACTGCCTCGCCCTCCAGGACTTCCTGGAGAAGGAGGGCATCGACAGCAGGGTGCAGACCGCCATCACGATGGGCCAGGTCGCCGAGCCGTACATCCCGCTGCGCGCCGTGCGCCACCTGGAGAAGGGCCGCGTGGTCATCTTCGGCGCCGGTATGGGCATGCCGTACTTCTCCACCGACACAACCGCCGCCCAGCGCGCCCTGGAGATCGACGCCGAGGCGCTGCTCATGGGCAAGAACGGTGTGGACGGGGTCTACGACTCCGACCCCAAGAGCAACCCCGACGCCGTCAAGTTCGACGCCCTCGGCTACGGCGAGGTCATCACCCGCGACCTCAAAGTCGCCGACGCCACCGCCATCACGCTGTGCCGCGACAACAAGCTGCCGATCCTCGTGTTCGAGCTGCTCGCGGAGGGCAATATCGCGCGGGCCGTCAAGGGTGAGAAGATCGGCACGCTGGTGAGTGATCAGGGCAGCCGGGCCTGACCGGCACACCCCCGTCACCCGGGGTACGACACCTGTCCGGGGGACGGACGGGACGCACCCTGGCCGGGGGATGGACAATGTCCTGCCGGTCGGGAACCGTGCAGGAAGAAGACGCGACGCAGCCGGCCGCCGCCCCGACGAGGAACCGCAGCCGGGCCTTACTCAAGACACGCAGGAGCAAGTGGTGATCGAAGAGACCCTCCTCGAGGCCGAGGAGAAGATGGAGAAGGCCGTCGTGGTCGCCAAGGAGGACTTCGCCGCGATCCGCACCGGCCGTGCGCACCCGGCGATGTTCAACAAGATCGTGGCCGACTACTACGGCGCGCTGACGCCGATCAACCAGCTGGCCTCGTTCTCCGTGCCGGAGCCGCGCATGGCGGTCGTGACCCCGTTCGACAAGAGCGCCCTGCGCAACATCGAGCAGGCGATCCGCGACTCCGACCTGGGCGTCAACCCGAGCAACGACGGCAACATCATCCGTGTGGTGTTCCCGGAGCTCACCGAGGAGCGTCGCCGCGACTACATCAAGGTGGCCAAGGCCAAGGCCGAGGACTCCCGCGTCTCGATCCGTTCCGTGCGCCGCAAGGCCAAGGACGCCATCGACAAGCTGATCAAGGACGGCGAGGTCGGCGAGGACGAGGGCCGCCGTGCCGAGAAGGAGCTGGACGACACCACCGCGAAGTACGTCGCTCAGGTGGACGAGCTCCTGAAGCACAAGGAAGCGGAGCTGCTCGAAGTCTGATGAGCGACTCTTCCTGGGGGGCGCCGCCGATGGCGGGGCAGGCCGGGTACTGGGGGCCCACCGAGGGTGGGCCTGTCCAGGGGGCTGCCCCGGCGGGTCCCGCGTACGATGCGCCTGAGGCGCAGCACACTCGCCCCATGCCCATCGTGCCCGACGTACCCGCGTATGGCGGAGACCAGGACGACGACCGGGGGGCCGCTCACCTGAACGGCCCCCTGTTCCGAGATGAGACGTTCCAAGACAGCGCGTTTCAAGGCCACACGTTCCAAGGCAACACGTTCGAACACGAGACGCAGAATCCGGAGCCCATGCCCGACGCCCCGCAGCCGGCGCCCGCGCCGCAGAAGAAGAGCGCGGGCCGCGACCTGAGCGCCGCCATAGGGGTCGGCGTCGGGCTCGGTGTGGTGATCATCGCGTCCTTGTTCATCTACAAGGCCGTGTTCGTCGGTGTGGTCGCGGTCGCCGTGGTCGTGGGTCTGTGGGAGCTGACCAGCAGGCTGCAGGAGCGCAAGGCCATCAAGGCGCCGCTCGTGCCGCTCGCGCTGGGCGGTGCGGCGATGGTGGTCGCCGGGTACGTGCGGGGTGCCGAGGGTGCCTGGGTCGCGATGGCCCTGACGGCGCTGGCCGTCCTGGTCTGGCGCATGACCGAGCCGCCGGAGGGCTATCTCAAGGACGTCACGGCCGGTGTCTTCGCCGCGTTCTACGTGCCGTTCCTGGCGACGTTCGTCGCGATGATGCTCACCGCCGACGACGGCTCCTGGCGCGTGCTGACCTTCCTGCTCCTGACAGTCGTCAGCGACACCGGTGCGTACGCCGTCGGCTGGCGCTTCGGCAAGCACAAGCTCGCCCCGCGCATCAGCCCCGGCAAGACCCGTGAGGGCCTCCTCGGCGCGGTGCTGTTCGCCATGGTCGCGGGTGCGCTGTGCATGCAGTTCCTGATCGACGGCGGCAGCTGGTGGCAGGGCCTGCTGCTGGGCCTCGCGGTCGCGGCCAGCGCCACTCTGGGCGACCTGGGCGAGTCCATGATCAAGCGTGACCTGGGCATCAAGGACATGGGCACCTTGCTCCCCGGGCACGGCGGCATCATGGACCGCCTGGACTCCCTGCTGCCGACGGCTCCGGTGGTGTGGCTGCTGATGGTGGTGTTTGTCGGTTCGGCCTGAGCCACGCGCGATACGGCTTCCGGGCCTCGTCCTGAACGCAGGGCGGGGCCCGTCGTCGTACCCGGCGGGAATGGTCGGCGTGGGATGGTCGTACGCACGCCCGAGTGGGACGATTTCGCATATAAGGGACCGGACGCAAGGGAAAGGAGGGCGCCATGTCCGCCTTCCACGAGGAGATCGACGTCGACCGGAGCCCCGGTGATGTCTGGGCCTACCTCAGCGACCCCTCCCATTTGCCCGAGTGGCAGGCGAGCGCGGTCTCGGTCGAGCAACTGGACGAGGGCCCGTTCGGCCCCGGCTCCCACATCCGGGTCATCCGGCACGTCGGCAGCCGGGAGGTCCCGATGACCATGGAGGTCACCGAGTTCGAACCGCCGCACACCTGGGGCATGCGCGGCATCGACGGACCCGTCCGGGGCAGCGTCCACGGCGAGGTCATCCCGCTCGCCGAGGGCCGTACCCGCGTGACCATGGATCTCGGCTTCGAGGGCCGGGGCATCGGCAAGGTCCTGCTGCCCCTCGTCGTGCGGCCGCAGCTGCGCAAGGAACTCCCGCGCAACGAGCGGCTGCTCAAGGAGCGGCTGGAGCACACGGCCGTCCGGTGACGCCTAGGGGGTGTCGTTCGGATCATCCCGGCGCCGCGGGGCCTGGCACGCACATCTGCGGCGTTGTCGTCACTCGCCGACGCTCCGCGTCGCCTCCCTCCTCCGCCTTGCAGCTGCACGCACCAGG
>NZ_JBSFHY010000044.1:0-92130 GCF_053597295.1 Streptomyces sp. NPDC001450 | reverse complement strand
GGCCGACTCACCCCCGTCGAATTCGAGACCGTCATGACCACACCGGCCCTCCAGGCCGCGTGACTGAACCTGTCACCCAAACCTGCAGCAGACCCCCTCGCCGACCTGGCGGACCGGGCGAACGGGGGGTACTTCGCGTCACGCAACTTCGCCGTCGCGTCCGCCTGCCACGGCGCACTCACGGCTCTCCCTGATTCCGCAGGGCTGCTCGACTCGTCCACCGGTCGCGAGTTGCTCGCGCACTGCGAGGACTTCGGCGAAGAACTCGTCACAACGATGCGGTGGCTCCGCATGACGGGTCACTAGCCATCAGGGCATGGAGTGGAGGGCGGCTCCACGCGGCGCCAGGGCCTGTCCGGCGGATCTTGCCGGACAGGCCCTGGTCCCGAGGAAGGCTCAGCGTTTGAGCGTGAAGGTGAAGTCGCCGGAGAGCTTGTCGCTCAGCCGGACTGCCGAGACGAGCTTCCCCTCCGTGATCAGTCTCTCGGCCTCGGCACGCGAAAGACCGCAACCTTCAGCGATCAGTCGCACCGGCCGGACAGGGATCCGCGCCGCGAAGCGGACCGAGACGTCGATCACCTCGTGGTCCAGGTGGTCCGATCTGCCGGTGTCGAGGTGCCAGGCGTTGTCCCAGTCGAGTGCGATGCGATTACGGCGCTGCACGACCGGATCCTGGAGCAGCTCAGCTGTCAGGTCAGGGTCGTTGTCATGCAACCGGTCCAGCAGCTCAGGTCGTACGGAGCGCACATTCATCCGCTCCAGGACCGTGAGCTTCGCAGTGTCCCCGCAAGCGGTACAGAGCACGAGGAGCCAGGCGTCGATGAGCTTGTGGTTGGCGTTGACGCGAAACTTGCCGCTTGCCCGGAAGCGCTTGGACGCGCAGGCGTGGCAACGGCGGAGAACGAGCGGCAGGCAGGTGGGCACGACCGCCCAGTTATTGAGCACAGAAGTACACCGGTTTCAGTGAGAAGTCCGCAGCAAGAAGCAGCGCGGCGCACATGCGCGACGCGCGACGAATCAGCGCTTGGGAGGTCTCACAGGGTGTACAACGGCACGTCCTTGACTAGACGACTTGGTCCGGCAGCACGGTAGTGGCGCACAGCGGCGCTGCTCCACTGGTTTTCGCTCGGGCCGAGGCGGCCGGCGTCTCGGGCCGGGGACCCGGTCCGGCCAGTTCGCACCAGACCGTCTTGTGGTCCGCGCCCTGGTCCACGCCCCAGCGTTGGGCGAGCGCGTCGATCAGGGTCAGGCCGCGGCCGGACTCGGCCGTGTTGGTGGCCGACAGGAGGATGGGGAGGGTTCGCGCGTCGGGGTCGGTGACCGCGATGCGGGTGTGGCCGTGGGCCGTGCCGGTCACGCGGACGGTCACTGGTGTGCCCTCGCCGAGGTGGTCGATCACGTTCGTCAGTAACTCCGTGGCGCACAGGTGCACTTCGAAGCCGAGTGCGCGGAGGTGGTGGCGCAGCTCCGGTACGGCCTTCGGGGTGGCGAGCAGGTTGAGTTCGAAGGTCATTTCCCGGCTGCCGTCTTCCTGAGTGCGGTGGACAGCGCCTGGGCCGTTGCGGTGTTGCAGTTCCCGAGTGTGATGAGACCGGCGGGCGGTGTGTACGTGCCCGCGAAGCTCGGGAGGTCCACGCGCAGGGAGGGCAACGTGATGCCGTGCAGGGCGAGGGCGGTGCGGAGTTCCTCCACGCAGAGGGTCACGTCGTAGGCCGTGGGGGAGTGGTCGGGCATGGGTGGGGCCTTCCTCTTCCTGTGCGTCGTGTGACGAATGCCTCACAGCCTGTCGTTGGGGTCGCTACGGTGAAAGGGGTTTCGCGTTCGCGACCGGGACAGCGGAAGGTGAACGATGGCACGGCGCAAGGACATCGACGGCTCGATGAGCGTCCCGACCTTCTACGGCAAGGAGTTGAGGTGGAAGCGGGAGGCTGCCGGACTGTCGTTGGAGGCGTTCCTTGAGGGCAGCTTCTACGGCAAGACGTTCCTGAGCGACATCGAGCGCGGGGAGCGGAGGATGCCGATCGATCTGGCTCGGCATGCCGATCGGGTGCTGAAGACTGACAGGTTCTTCGAGCGGCATTGTGAGGATGTGCGGAAGGCGCGGAGGGGGCCGCATGCCGCGTACTTCGAGAAGGTCCTGGAGGCGGAGAAGTACGCGGAGTCCATTGAGGAGTGGTGCCCCATCACCTTCCCCGGGCTGCTCCAGACCGCCCCGTACGCTCGGACGCTGGTCCGGTCGGCCCACCCGGCGGCCTCCGACGAGTGGGTCGAGGAGAAGGTGACGGCCCGACTCGCCCGCGCCCGCCTCTTCGAGGAGGATCACTCCACCCCGGAGTACTGGGCGGTCCTGCACGAGTCGCTGATCGTGGATCCGATCCTTCCTCCGCTGGAGATGGCCGAACAGTTGGACCGGGTCGTGGAGTTGGCCGAGCGGCGCCGGATCACTCCGCAGATCGTTCCGCGGACGTGCGGCGCGTATCCCCTGATGGCCGCCTCCATCATGGTGATGACCTTCCCGGACGCGCCGCCGCTGATCTACACCGAGGCATCGTACAGCGGTGACACCATCGACGATCCGGCCCTCGTGAAGCAGTACCGCAAGGCATACGATCGGCTCAGGGCCGTCGCGCTGTCACCAGACACGTCCCTCGACATGATCAAGGCAGCGGCAGAGGATTTCCGAAATGGCGAGCAACCGGGTCGACTTGAGTGACGCGCTCTGGTTCAAGAGCAGCTACAGCAACGGTGACGGCGGGGAATGCGTCGAAGTGGCCGGCGACTTCCCCGGCGCCGCCCTCTGGCGCAAGTCCAGCTACAGCAACGGGGACGGCGGCAACTGCGTCGAAGTCGCCGACAACATCCCCGGACTCGTCCCCGTCCGTGACTCCAAGGTCCCCCACGGCCCCGCCCTCATCCTCGGCGCCGCCGCCTGGGCCCCCTTCGTCGCCTCGCTCAAGAGGTGAACTGAGGGCCCAGGGGCCGCCACCGTCACGCCTCCGGCGCGTCGAACCGGGCCAAGTCCCGCAGCCAGGCCCGTGCGTTGCTGTCGGACGGTGCGCGCCAGTCGCCGCGCGGTGAGAGCGAACCGCCGGCCGAGACCTTCGGCCCGTTGGGCATGGCCGATCGCTTGAACTGCGCGAACCCGAAGAAGCGGCGGCAGAAGACCTCCAGCCAGTGCCGGATCTCCGGCAGGTCGTACGCCACCCGCTTGGCCTCGGGGAACCCTGGCGGCCAGGCGCCGCCCTCCGCATCGTGCCAGGCGTGCCACGCCAGGAAGGCGATCTTCGACGGCCTGAACCCGTACCGCAGCACATGGAACAGCGTGAAGTCGTGCAGCGCGTACGGCCCGATCTTCGACTCCGTCGACTGCATCTCCTCGCCCGGTACGAGCTCCGGGCTGATCTCGGTGTCGAGGATCGCGGCGAGCGTCTTGCCGGTCTCCTCGCCGAACTGGCCGCTGCTGATGACCCAGCGGATCAGATGCTGGATCAGCGTCTTCGGCACACCGGAGTTGACGTTGTAGTGGCTCATCTGGTCGCCCACGCCGTACGTGGACCAACCGAGCGCCAGCTCCGAGAGGTCACCTGTGCCGAGCACGATGCCGCCGCGCTGGTTGGCCAGCCGGAACAGGTAGTCGGTGCGCAGTCCGGCCTGCACGTTCTCGAAGGTGACGTCGTACACGGGCTCACCGGAGGCGAACGGGTGCTCCATCTCCTTCAGCATCAGTCGCGCGGTCGGCGTGATGTCCAGCTCGGCCGCGGTCACACCGAGCGCCCGCATCAGCGCGTGGGCGTTGTCCTTGGTGTGGTCGCTGGTGGCGAAGCCGGGCAGCGTCCAGGCCAGGATGTCGCTGCGCGGGCGGCCCGCGCGGTCCATCGCGCGGGCGGCGACGATCAGCGCGTGCGTGGAGTCCAGGCCGCCGGACACCCCGATGACCACCTTCGGGCCGCCGATCGAGGCGAGTCGCTGCTGGAGGCCCTCGACCTGGATGTTGTACGCCTCGTAGCAGTCCAGGGCGAGACGGTCGGCGTCGGCCGGCACGAACGGGAAGCGCTCCAGGCGACGGCGCAACCCCAGGTCGGTGTGCGGCGGATCGAGCTCGAAGGCGACCGTCCGGAAGTCGTCGGTCCGGGCGCGGTGCGTACGGCGGTTGTCGTCGAACGTGCCCATCCGCTGCCGCTCCTGCCGCAGCAGGTCGAGGTCCACGTCGGCCACCGCGTAACTGTCGCCGAGCGGGAACCGCTCGGTCTCCGCCAGCAGCGCGCCGTTCTCGTAGACCATGGCCTGGCCGTCCCAGGACAGGTCCGTGGTCGACTCGCCGAGGCCGGCCGCCGCGTAGACGTACGCGGCGAGGCAGCGGGAGGACGCCGAACGGCACAGCAGCTTGCGGTCCTCGGCCCGCCCGACCGTGATGGGGCTGCCCGAGAGGTTGACGAGGAGGGTCGCACCGGCGAGGGCCGCCTCCGCGCTGGGCGGCACCGGCACCCACATGTCCTCGCAGATCTCGGCATGGAGCACGAGACCGGGAACGTCCTCGGCCGCGAACAGCAGGTCCACGCCGAACGGCACGGTCTCGCCGCCGACCCGGATGGAGCCGCCGCGCTCGTCGGCGCCGTCGCCGATCTGCCGGCGTTCGTAGAACTCCCGGTAGTTCGGCGGATACGACTTGGGGACCACACCGAGGATCCGGCCGCGGTGCACGATCACCGCGCAGTTGTAGATCCGGTTGCGGTGGCGCAGTGGGGCACCGATGACCAGCACCGGCAGCAGGTCCGCCGACCCGGCCACCACCTCGCCGAGCGCCTCCTCGACCTGATCGAGCAGCGCGTCCTGCAGCAGCAGGTCCTCGATCGAGTAGCCGCACAGCACCATCTCCGGGAAGACGGCGACGGCGACCCCCTCCCCGGCGCACCGGCGCGCGTGGCGCAGGACCGCTTCGGCGTTGGCGTGCGGGTCGGCGATGACGGTGTGGCCCGTGCACGCGGCGACGCGTGCGAAGCCATGCTGATAGATCGACCAGAAGTTCAACGGAGGCACGCGCCCAGTGTAATCGTCAGAGCGACGCAATGGGGGGCGCGGGGTGTTGCATACCCCACGCCCCCCTGCGGTGCCTACCGCGTCAGCGGATCAGTGACGGCGGTACGACTGGACGTAGCCGTTCGCGGGCGAGCCCACGCCGGTGACGTCGTCGTAGCCCTTCACCGCGGACAGCGAGCTGTCCTTGCCGAGGCTGCGGACCGAGGTCGCGAGGCCGCCGGAGGCGTCGAGGCCGTTCACGAAGTCGATACGGGCCACCGCCAGGCCGGAGCCGGTCGGGTTGTCCGTGACGTCGTGGAACACGCCCTTCTTGCCGTACTTCGCGTAGATCGCCGGGTTGGCGAAGCCGAGCGCCTTGCCGCCGTGCGCCTCCTGGGCCAGGGCCTGGACCGCGGCGATCACCGGGGCGGCCAGCGAGGTGCCGCCGATGCGGTACTCGCTGTACTGCTCGGTGCCGTCCGGGAAGGTCTGGGTCTGGCCGACCAGGAAGCCGGTGTTCGGGTCGGCGATGGCCGAGATGTCCGGGACGACGCGGTTGCCGTCGGCGCTGTTGGCCTTGGCGAGCTTGTCCGGGACGACGCCCTTCTGGTAGTACGGCTGCGCCACCGTCTTGCTGGTGCCGCCGCCCGCGCCCGAGGTGAACGCGCCGGGGAAGTTGGTCCAGCTCTTGCCGTCGGCCGACAGCAGAGCCTTCTCGGTGCCCCAGCCGGTCTCCCACTGGTACGTGTCGCCCTTGCCGACGGCCAGCGAGGTACCGCCGACCGCGGTCACCCACGCCGAGTTGGCCGGGGTGTCGACCTGCTTCGTGCCGGTGTTGGCGACCTCGTCGCCGTTGTCACCGGAGGAGAAGTAGAAGCCGATGCCCTGGACCGCGCCCAGCTGGAAGACCTGGTCGTAGGCGGCCGCGAGGTCCGGCGTCTGGTTGGCCTCGATGTCGCCCCAGGAGTTGGAGACGATGTCGGCCAGGTGGTTGTCGACGACCTTGCTGAGGGAGTCCAGCAGGTCGTCGTCGTAGCAGGACGCGGCGCCCACATAGGTGACGTCGGCGGCCGGCGCGACCGCGTGCACGGCCTCGACGTCGAGGGTCTCCTCGCCGTACCAGCCGGCCGCGCCGCACTCCTTGGTCTTGGTGTAGTTCTTCGGCAGCGCCTGGTGCAGCTGGCCGGTCTTCCAGGCAGCGTCACCGTGCTTCAGCGCGTACTTGCCCGCGTCGAAGGCGATGGTCGGCGAGGCGTACGCGTCGGTGATCGCGATGCGCACGTTCTTGCCGGTGTAGTCGCCCGCGCCGTAGGCGGCACGCAACTGCTTGCCGGTGTAGCCCTTGATCGCGTACGGGATCTTCCCGCCGTACGCGTCCGGCAGCGTGGTCGCGATGTTCGAGCCGAAGTACGAGGAGAACGGCCCGGAGTTCTTGAACACGGCGTCCGGGGGCGGCAGCTGGTCGTCGTGGGTCGACTTGTGCGGGGCGTTGTCCAGACCGGTGACGGTCAGGACGGCGCCCTGCAGACCGGCCGGCGCCGAGGCGGTCCTCGCCGGGGCGCGGTAGGTCTTGGACCCCTTGACGAAGTTGTGCAGCTGGGTGCCGAACGCCTTCTCGGCGGCGGCGACGTCACCGGAGACGGCGACGTAGTGCGAGGTGACCTCGGTGACCTGGAGCCCGGCGGCCTTCAGCCAGGACTTGACCGCCGCCACCTGGGCCTTGGTGGCCCCGAAGCGGGCCTGCGCCTTCTTGGCGCTCAGGTACTTGCCGTACTGCGGCGAGCTGGGGTCGGACACGGCCTTGGCGTAGGCGGCGAGTCCGGCCCGGTCCCGGCCGGCCAGGTACACGCGGGCCTTGACCTGGGCATTGTCGGCGGTGGCACCCTTGTCCGCCTTGGCCGTGGCCCACGCGGGCTTGGTGCCCGCCAGAGCGTCACGTGCCGGGGTGTCCGCGGCGTGCGCCGCGGATATACCGAACGCCAGCGCTCCGGCGATCATGGGCAGTGTCGCTGCCATGCTCACGCCGGCGCGCACCTTGGCGCGGTTGGATCTCATAGAACCCCCTGCGATGCGGTTCGCATGCATGTAGTGGTCGGTACGTCGTGGATCCGCACACCGGCCCGCGGCGGCGTCGGCCCGCGAAGGGATCACACGATGGGGGCCACTCTTTCGATGAACCGTTCATGCCAGGGGAACGCAAAGGTCAAGAGAAGCTCAAGTAACCGTAATCCAGGGTGATTTGAGGCTTTCGTCCGTACGGCGGCTTACGAACGGGGTTGTGCGCCCCGTTCCTTGAGCATGCCGGTCATCAGCTCGATCTCCGACTGCTGCGCGTCGACCATGCCCTGCGCGAGCCGCTTCTCCACCCCGACGGTGCACTTGGCCACACACCCCTCGGCCATGTGGATACCGCCCTTGTGATGGTCCGTCATCAGCTGGAGATAGAAGATCTCCGCCTGCTTCCCGCTCAGCGACTGGAGCTTCTTCAGCTCGGTGTTGGTCGCCATGCCCGGCATCAGTGCGCCGTCCTTGCCGGAGGCCATGTCGCCCATGCCCATCCAGGTCATCGGCGGATCGGCCGACACCTTCGGCAGCCCCCACAGATCCAGCCAGCCCAGCAGCATCCCGCGCTGGTTGGCCTGCGTCTGCGCGATGTCGTACGCGAGCCGCCGCACCTCTTCGTCCTTCGTGCGGTCCCGCACGATGTACGACATCTCGACGGCCTGCTGATGATGGACGGCCATGTCCCGCGCGAACCCGGCGTCGGCGGACTCGGCCGCGGGCGTCTTCGTGTCGGATCCGCCGTCCTCGGCGACCGCGTACGTGATCGCCCCGGCGGCGACGAGCACCGCCGCCGCGGCGCCCGCCACCCAGCCGATGTGCTGCCGCCTCACTTCATGACCCCGCCGGTGCACGAGGCCCCCGGCTCGGGCGTCTGTGCGCCCTGCACGTAGGAGGCGAAGAACTTGTCCACCTCCGGGTCGCTCGCGCTCTTCACGGCCACCTGGTGGCCCCAGGCCGACAGGACCAGCGGGGCGGCCTGGTTCTCGTACGGGCTCATCAGCGAGTACGGCGTCTTCTTCACCTTGGCCGCGAGCGCGTCGACGTCGGCCTTCTGCGCCTTGCCGGTGTACGTCACCCAGACCGCGCCGTGCTCCAGCGCGTGCACGGCGTTCTCGTCCTGCACGGGCTTGGTGTAGACGTCGCCGTTGCAGTTGAGCCACACCGGGTTGTGGTTGCCACCGACCGGCGGGTGCATCGGGTACGACACCTTGGTCGTCACGTGCGTCCGCGCCAGCTTCCCGGACCAGGTCTGCACCCCGTCCTTGCCGGTGGTGAAGTGCCCGGAGTCCCCGGAGTTCTTGGCGTCGCCGCTCGAGACCGTGTCGTTCTTGCCGGACTTGTCCGACTGCGAGTTCACGAGGACCACACCGCCGACGACGAGACCGCCGACGACCACCACGCTGGCGGCGATGGTGAGGGCCCGGTTACGGCGCTCCCGGGCACGCTCGGCGCGCCGCAACTCCTCGATGCGGGCCTTGCGCGCCGCGCTGCTGCTGTTCTTGGCGGAACCCATGAGGTGTCCTTCTTGGGGGAAAGGGACGTGGATGGTGGGGCTCGCTGATCGTAGTGCGCGGGGAGTGCCTGTCCGTAGGGAGGGCGCAGCAACCGGATAATTTGAACCCCGGATGCGCATTACCTACCCTCGCGGTATGCGGTTGCTGCGCTCCACCGACCTGGCCCTGCGAGTCCTCATGCGGCTCGCCGTCGCCGGCGACTCCAGCCCCACGACCCGCCAGGTCGCGGCGGACATGGACGTGCCGTACACGCACGCCGCGAAGGTCGTGGCGGAACTCCAGCACCTGGGTCTGGTCGACGCCCGCCGCGGCAGGGGCGGCGGCCTCGCCCTCACCGAACGGGGCCGTACGGCGTCCGTGGGCGCGGTCGTGCGCACCTTCGAGGGGGACGGCGACGTCGTCGACTGCGAGGGCGGCACGACCCCCTGCCCCCTGAACTCCGCCTGCCGCCTGCGGGGCGCCCTGCGCCGGGCCCAGGAGGCGTTCTTCGCGACGCTGGACCCGGTGACGGTGGGGGACATGGTGGCGGAACCGACGGGGCCCCTGCTGCTGGGCATCTCCAGGGGACCGCGGGGCGTCTGAAGGGCCGCCGTCTGGCCGGAAACGGCCGTTGATCGACTCCCTGGGTCTCGTGAAGGCTGGGACCTCCGCATTGATCGACAACGGGGGTACGTATGAGGATCCTGATCTCCGGCGCGAGTGTCGCCGGACCCGCCCTGGCCTGGTTGCTGCACCGCGACGGCCACGAGGTGACCGTCGTCGAGCGGGCCCCGGCCCTGCGCGACAGCGGCTACGCCGTCGACTTCCGGGGACCGGCCTTCGAGGTGCTGGAGGAACTGGGCATCCTGGAGGAGATGCGCGCCCACGCCACCGGGATGACGGGCACCGACCTCCTGGACGCCGACGGCGACCGCGCCGGCGAGCTGCCGCCCGAGACCTTCGCCGGTGAGCTGGAGGTCCCCAAGCGCGAGGTGACCCGCATCCTCCACGAGCACACGGCTCGGACGGTGCGGTACGTCTTCGACGACTCGATCAACCGCATCGATCAGGACGCGACCGGTGTCCGGGTCGGCTTCGAGCGGTCCGCCCCGGACACGTACGACCTGGTGGTCGGCGCCGACGGCATCTACTCCGTGGTGCGCCGCCTGGTCTTCGCCCCGCACTCCGAGGCGATCCGCCACCTCGGCCTCTCGGGCGTCGGCTTCAGCACGGCCAACCACCTCGGCCTGGACCACCGGGGAGCGCTGTGGCAGACCCCCGGTCGGGCGGTCTACACGTTCAGCGCGGCGGACCGGGACCGGATGTCCGTCAGCCTGTCCTTCGCCAGCGACTCCGCGGCACTGGACCTGCTGGACCGCGCGGAACAGGAGCGCGTCACCCGGGACCGGATGGCCGGCGCGGGCTGGCTGCTGCCCCGCCTGCTGGAGGACATGTCCGCCGCCACCGACTTCTACTTCTCCTCGGCCTGCCAGGTGCACCTGGACCGCTGGTCCGAGGGCCGCGTGGTCCTGGTGGGCGACGCGGGCTACTGCGCCGCCCCGACCTCCGGCATGGGCACCTCCCAGGCCCTGGTCGGCGCCCACACCCTCGCCCGCCACCTCGCCGCCTCCGACGACCACACCAAGGCCTTCGCGGCCTACGAGCAGGAGCTGCGCCCGTACGTGACCGAGAACCAGGAGATCGGCCGGGAGGGGGCGCGGCGCTTCGGGGCCTGAGAACCACCCTGCGGCCACCGCCGCGCACGGCCTGCGTGGCGGTGGCCCGGGCCGCATCCGTCAGCCCTGGGCGAGCCAGAGGTCCGGCCCGAACACCTCGTAGTGGATGTCCGCCGGAGCCACGCCCTGCTCGATCAGCTGTGACCGCACCGCGCGCATGAAGGGCAGCGGGCCGCACAGGTACGCGCGCGTGCCGGGGTGCACTGCGACGTCGGTGAGGTCGACCAGGCCGGTGCGGGTCCCGGGCTCGGCGTCACGCTCGTAGAAGAAGTGCGTGGACGCGTCCGGGAGCTTGGCGGCGTACGCCTCGTGGTCGGCGCGCAGGGCGTGGTCGGCGGGGGAGCGGTCGCCGTGCACGACCGTGACCGGGGCGGCGTGGCCGTCGGCCGCCAGTGCGGCGAGCATCGCGATCATCGGGGTCACGCCGATGCCCGCGGAGGCGAGCAGGAGCGGCCGGCCGGCGGTGTCGCCGAGCACGAGGTCGCCGTACGGCTCGGAGAGGTCGAGGACGTCGCCCTCGCGCACGCGCGCGTGGAGGTGGTTCGAGACCTCGCCTTCGGGCGTGGCGTCGTCGCCCTGCACGCGCTTGGCGCTGAACTGGCGGAGCGTCTCGCCGGGCGCGCCGGACAGGCTGTACTGCCGTATCTGCCGGGCCCCGTCGGCCAGCTCGACCTGGACGGAGACGTACTGCCCGGCGCGGAAGTCGCGCACCGGGCCGCCGTCGGCGGGCCGCAGCCGGAAGGTGACGACGTCCGCCGTCTCCTCGACACGTTCCACGACCTCCCACGGCCGTCGCCGCGTGCTGCCGCTCTCCTCGTACAGCCGCTTCTCGATGGCGATGAGCGCGTTCGCCATCAGCCAGTACACCTCGTCCCAGGCGGCGGCGACCTCGGGCGTGACCGCCTCGTCCAGGACCTCGACGATGGCGGCGAAGAGGTGCTCGTGGACCACCGGGTACTGCTCGGGGGCCACGCCCAGCGAGGCGTGCTTGTGCGCGATACGGCCGAGCAGGGCGTCGGGCCGCCGGTCCGGGTGCTCCAGCAGGTGCGTGGCGAAGGCGGCGATGGATCCGGCGAGGGCCTGCTTCTGGGAGCCGGCGGCCTGGTTGCCGCGGTTGAAGAGGTCCCGCAGCAGTTCGGGGTGAGCGGCGAACAGCCGGGCGTAGAAGCGCTCGGTGATCTCGCCGATGGCCGCGCCGACGGCGGGAAGGCTGGCGCGGACGGTGGCTGCGGACTGCTCGGACAGCATCGTGACTCCTCACGGCTCGACTGCTCGGCTCGACGGATCGGCTCGGCTGATCGGCACGCTATGAAAACTTGCATCTGAGATGCAAATTAACTGGGTGTGGCTTCGCTCACTGGGGAAGCGGACCGGCCATTACGGATGTCGGTGAGAGGAGGCAAGATGGGCGGCAGAGCAGTACACCTGCCGTACGACAGGCATTCAGGCCTAGGACGCCAGGGCGATCAAGGTCCGCAACGCGCTTGAAACGGTGTTGTGGTGAGATGCTCCCAGGCGGCCTGACCAGCAAGGATGGGGAAGCGGAAGATGGACAAGCAGCAGGAGTTCGTGCTCCGGACCTTGGAGGAGCGCGACATCCGGTTCGTACGCCTTTGGTTCACGGACGTGCTGGGCTTCCTCAAGTCCGTCGCCGTGGCCCCGGCCGAGCTGGAGCAGGCCTTCGACGAGGGCATCGGCTTCGACGGCTCCGCCATCGAGGGCTTCGCCCGGGTCTACGAGTCCGACATGATCGCCAAGCCGGACCCCTCCACCTTCCAGGTCCTGCCGTGGCGTGCGGAGACCCCGGGCACGGCCCGCATGTTCTGCGACATCCTCATGCCCGACGGCTCACCGTCCTTCGCGGACCCGCGCTACGTGCTCAAGCGCGCCCTGGCCCGCACCTCCGACCTGGGCTTCACCTTCTACACCCACCCCGAGATCGAGTTCTTCCTGCTCAAGGACCGCCCGCTGGACGGCTCCCGCCCCACCCCGGCGGACAACTCGGGCTACTTCGACCACACCCCGACCAACGTCGGCATGGACTTCCGCCGCCAGGCGATCACCATGCTGGAGTCGATGGGCATCTCGGTCGAGTTCTCCCACCACGAGGGCGCCCCCGGCCAGCAGGAGATCGACCTGCGCTACGCCGACGCACTCTCCACGGCGGACAACATCATGACGTTCCGCCTGGTCATGAAGCAGGTGGCCCTGGAACAGGGCGTCCAGGCGACCTTCATGCCGAAGCCCTTCTCCGAACACCCGGGCAGCGGCATGCACACGCACCTGTCGTTGTTCGAAGGTGACCGGAACGCGTTCTACGAGTCCGGCTCGGAGTACCAGCTCTCCAAGGTCGGCCGCTCCTTCATCGCGGGCCTGCTCAAGCACGCGGCGGAGATCTCCGCGGTCACCAACCAGTGGGTGAACTCCTACAAGCGCATCTGGGGCGGCTCCGAGCGCACGGCCGGCGCCGGCGGCGAGGCCCCCTCCTACATCTGCTGGGGCCACAACAACCGCTCGGCCCTGGTCCGCGTGCCGATGTACAAGCCCGGCAAGACCGGCTCCGCGCGCGTGGAGGTCCGCTCCCTGGACTCCGGCGCCAACCCGTACCTGGCGTACGCGCTGCTGCTGGCCGCCGGCCTCAAGGGCATCGAGGAGGGCTACGAACTCCCGCCGGGCGCCGAGGACGACGTCTGGGCCCTCTCGGACGCCGAGCGCCGCGCCATGGGCATCGAACCCCTCCCGCAGAACCTCGGCGAGGCCCTCACCCTCATGGAGCGCAGCGACCTGGTCGCCGAGACCCTCGGCGAGCACGTCTTCGACTTCTTCCTGCGCAACAAGAAGTCGGAGTGGGAGGAGTACCGCTCCGAGGTGACGGCGTTCGAGCTGCGGAAGAACCTGCCGGTGCTGTAAGGGCAGGTCGAGTGGGTTTCCCGGCGAAACGATCCCGTGGGGCCGACGGTCGCGGACCGTCGGCCCCACGGTGTCTCACAGCTCCTGGGCCGTCGTGCCGGGGGAGTTCCTAGGAGTTCGATTCTGATGCCACGCCTACATCAGCAGGGCATGGAAGACGGCACCGGTGGCCTGCACGATCCAGACCGCCCCCGTTTGCGTCAGCGGCCGGTGTCTGTTTGCCTGGCATAGGGGGCCGGTGGTTGAGCTCTGGCTGCGGAGTGGTCATCGAAGGTATCGAACCAACCCGTGATGCGCTCATCGTCAATGTCCGTTAGTTCGCTGGTCGGCGGAGCGCTGGAAACTCGACCTGGCGGATCAGTGGCAGCACCAGCCCTGTGGCCGGCGAGGCGGGCCGAGACAAGGAGGTGCCTGATGCCAGAGGGGACCCCAGCGTCTGGGCCGGAAGCGTCTGAGATCGAGGCTCTGCGAGCGTCTGCCGCCGTCCCTGGTGCGGATGTTCTGCAGATTGCCGCCCAACTGAGTTCGTTGTCGGGACTGCTGGCCGCCAATGATCACCTTCTTGATGCGGTCACTGCGCAGCAGGCTGCTGTCGACGTGCTCAAAAGTCACACCCTGGACTCCGGTCAACTCGCTGTGTACCGGTTTGACCTGGCGTCCTTCCTGCATTCGCTGGCCTTCCGGTTGTGGGCTGTGCAACGCGATGCCGACGCCGTGGCCGTGGCGCGCGAGACGATTACCGCGTATGAGCGGGCGGCCGCCGTCCCTGGTGCGGATGTTCTGCAGATTGCCGCCCAACTGAGTTCGTTGTCGGGACTGCTGGCCGCCAATGATCACCTTCCCGACGCCGTCACCGCCGGCGCTGAGTCCGCCAGTATCCACCTCGTGCACGGTGATGACTCGAGTCGGGAGGGTGCCCTGGCGAACTTGACCGCCCTGTATGCGCGCGCTCCTGGACTACGGATCATGCGCGCGGTGCTGGCGATGGCGAACCTGGATCTCTTGTCGTCAGCAGTGCGGGAGTTCCACCGGGACATCTATGCAGCCGGGGGTATCCGCCTGGGGGACGACGGTGTGGGCCGAATTGAGTGTTATGCGCCGAGCGAGAAGCTCGAGATTCTGCGCAATAGAGGCATTGCCGTTGAGATCGTGGCTGATCAGACAGCCATAGACCTGGCCCGGCGAGATGTAGTCGTACAGGGCAATTGCTTTGCTGATGGCTCGATTCCGTCTGGCGTCGGAGAGAGGATTTGAAGCGATCATGACCGACCCGAACAGATACCTAAATGTTGAAGAGGTAGAGAGCGCACTGTCTAATCTAGCCGCGTCCTTCCCATCGCTTTGCGAGCTGATCGAGTTGCCTCATCGAACCGTCGAGGGCCGGACCTGCCATGCGATCAGGCTAAGAAACGGGATGGCCGACAATCGGCCAGCCATATTTTTCACAGGTGGCTTGCACGCACGCGAGTGGGGCAGTTGCGAGATACTAATCAATCTGGCAACGGACCTCCTGAGGGCATTTACTGATCATTCGAGTTTGCGCTACGGAGGCGCATTCTTCGCAGCGTCTGATGTGCAGGTGATTCTCAATCGGCTTGACATTCTGCTCTTCCCGCAAGTCAACCCTGACGGTCGCCATTACAGTCTGATCCACGACACTGGCCCCGAGGAAGCACACTATTGGCGCAAGAACCGAAATCCAGCCAACTCTGGTGGTCGTTCCGAATGTGTCGGCGTTGATATCAATCGGAACTTTGACTTCCTCTTCGACTTCGACAACGCATTCTCTCCCCTCTCGAAGGTGCGCGAGCATACGTCGACTGACCCATGTGATCACGAGGAGTATCATGGCCCGGCTCCGTTCTCCGAACCGGAGACTCAGAATGTGAAATTTCTATTCGATTCCCACCCGGAAATCCGCTGGTTCGGGGACATTCACAGCTACTCCCAGGATTTCCTGTTCGCTTGGGGTGACGATGACAGTCAAACGATCGATGCGTCAATGCATTTTCTCAACTCCGACTTTGATGGGAAGCGCGGCGTTAGGGGGGATGCCGCCTATGGAGAGTTCATTAAATCGGCCGATCTTGAGGTTTTGAGATCCATTGCGGAGACTTTTATAAACGGCGTCCACCTGGTGCGCGGCAAGTTTTACAGTGGGATGCCTTCGGCCAATCTTTACCCAACTAGCGGAACGAGTGATGACTATGCCAGCTCTCGTCATTCCGTCGATTCGAGTCAGGGCAAGATATTCGCTTTCGTAGTCGAGTGGGGGAAAGAGTTTCACCCCCTGTGGGAAGATGCGTCGGGCGATGACATGCTGCACATCGTGGCCGATGTGACCGCTGGCCTTATCGCCGTTTGCCGCGATTCTGCCCTGAACTTGCCAGGTGTCCGCGGGGTCCCCGCGCTCATTCAAAGCAATTTTGGGGGTCGAAACAATTTCGAGTGTGCGGCACCCCTGGAAAGGAGAGGTATCGGTCACGCGTCCCAAAACAAGGCAGGTTCCTTCTTCTGGGATTTCGTGACGCGATTCGCTGTCGACGTTGGATTTGTCGATGCGGTCAGCCTGATCCAAAGTACCTTTGGACCTGGAAACTTCGAAGTCGTGGCCCGCATCGGTGACCAGCTCAAGCACTTCTTTCGCGAGTCCACGCCGCCCTTTGCATGGTTCGGGCCAATCCCTATCGGATCCGGGGTGAGTGGAACTCCTGCGTTCATCCAAAGCAACTTCGGCCCCGGAAACTTCGAAGTCGTGACGCCCATGGCCGAGGGCGGGCTGGCCCACTTCTTTCGCGCGGATCCCGGCACCCCATGGCTTGGCCCAGCGCGATTCGCCACCGAATTTGGCCACGTCGAGGCGGTCAGCCTGATCCAAAGTACCTTTGGACCTGGAAACTTCGAAGTCGCGGCCCGCATCGGTGACTCGCTCCACCACTTCTCCCGCGGGGATCCCGGCACGCCCTGGAGCAGGCCAATGTTCATTGCGGACGGGGTCACGGGGAACCCGGTCCTTCTTCAAAGCGATTTGGGGCATAACGGAAATTTCGAACTAGTGACTCCACTGCGCGAGGGGGGTCTGGGTCACTTCGCTCGGTTCAATGACGAGCCTGCTCTGCCCTGGCGTGGGCCAACAAGATTTGGTACAGACCTAGGCATGGTGGACGCGGTCACTATGATTCAAAGCACCCTGGGACCGACCGGTCTGGAAGTCATCGCTCGTGTGGGCAGCACATTGCGGGAATTCACCCGCGATAACGGACCGGCGTTTCAATGGGTGGTAACCGGGCCGCCAGAATTTTGACGCCCATATCGCCACCAAGTCCAGACGAAAGACCACACTGTTCGAGGATCTTCCAGGTCTTCATCCGGGCGAAGGCGTGCTCGACGCGGGCGCGGACTTTGCGGTGGGAAGTGTTGGGTTCCTCCTTCCAGGCCGGGAGCGCGGTCTGGCCTTTCTCGCGGCGGTGCGGGATGACCAGGCCGGTGCCCCGGTAGCCGCCGTCCGCGATGACCGTGGTCTTGCCGATGGCCTCTTCTGCACCGGACAGCTCCCATGCCTTGCAGTCGTTGCGGTTGCCCGGCAGTGGCCGGCCGACGGTGACGACGAGCCGGGTGTCGGCGTCGATGGCGACCTGGTGGTTGACGGGACAGCTCTTATTAGGGCCAAATGGCGGTGACATCGGCATCCCGTACTTCACTGCTCCCGGCAGGAGCGAAAGGTACGGTATTAAGACGATGTGATCTATCGAGGAGGCCTAGAGCGTATCCGGTGACATGGGTGGGCGATTGGTCATCTGAGTGACACGCCCAATCAAGCCTCATGCCATTGATTTCCTGGACGCCGGTGCCCTGAACCCAGACACAGTGAAGATTCTGCTTATGTTTGACGGGGTTTCGGATTTCGATCGCCCAAGGCTGGGTGAGTTTGTCGGTGGTCGTGGTCCTGCTGGTCGTGGCCGCCGTGGGGGTCATGGTGCTCCAGGCGGCAAATGGCGCCTTGCAGCAGGGGCGCAGGGAGTCGATCGTCGCGGCGCAGTCGTTCGCGAGTGCTCCTGGCGTGGCCGAGGCGCTGCAGAGCCCGGATCCGACGGCGGTGCTCCAGCCCCGGGCCGAGGAGGCGCGGAAGCGCGCGGGCGTGGACTTCGTCATCGCCATGAACACGGACGGGATTCGTTACACGTATCCCTACCCGCGGGAGATCGGGAAGAAGTTCGTCGGCACCATCGAACCGGCGCTGAAGGGCCGTACCGTCGTCGAGCAGGCCGGCGGGCCGCCTCTGCCCGCGGGCAAGGGGACGGACGTGCAGGCGGTGGTCCCGGTGACCGACTCGCACGGCAAGGTGGTCGGCCTGGTCTCCGCCGGAATCACGGTCAGGAACGTGGCGGTGCTGTGGCTGCCAGAGCTGCCGATCATCCTGGGCAGCGGCGTGGCAGCGCTAGCGCTGGCCGTGACGGGAACGACGCTGGTGTCCCGGCGGCTGCGGCGGCAGACGCACGGCATGGCGCCGGCGGAGCTGGCGGAGCTGTACAGGCACCACGACGCGGTCCTGCACGCGGTGCGGGAAGGAGTGTTGATCACCGACGCCGACGGGCGACTGCTGATGGCCAACGACGAGGCGACACGGCTGCTCGGACTGCCGGCGGACGTGCGGGGGCGCCCGGTGCAGGAGCTGGGACTGCCGGAGCCGATCACGCGTCTGCTGTCGTCGCCGGAGGCGGTCACCGATGAGGTCTGTCTCGCGGGGGACCGGTTGCTGGCGGTGAACAAGCGGCCGACGTACCCGCAGGCCGACCCGGAGGGCAGCGTGGTGACGCTGCGGGACACCACGGAGCTGGCGGCGGTCTCGGGGCGGGCCGAGGTCGCGCGGGAGCGGCTGAAGCTGCTGTACGAGGCCGGGGTGGGGATCGGGACCACGCTGGATGTGGAGCGTACGGCCCAGGAGCTCGCCGACGTGGCGGTGCCGCAGTTCGCCGACCTCGTGACGGTGGACCTGCTCGAAGCGGTGCTGCGGGGGTGGGAGCCCACCGCGGAGGGCTGGCGGCATCTGCGCCGGGCGGCGATCGGCGGCGAGCAGCGGATGGTACCGGTGTATCCGCTGGGGGAAGTGATCACGTTCTCGCGCCGAACGCCGCAGATGCGGTCGCTGCAGGAGCGACGGGTCGTGCTGGAGGAGGACCTGCGGCAGGCGCATGGCTGGCGGGAACAGGATCCGGAGCGCGCCGGCAAGGCCCTGGAGCGCGGGTTGCGTTCGCTGGTGGCCGTGCCGCTGCGGGCGCGGAACGTACCACTGGGCGTGGCGAACTTCTACCGGACGGTGGATTCCCCGGCGTTCGAGCCGGAGGATCTCACCTTCGCGGAGGAACTGGCCGCCCGGGCGGCGGTGGCCATCGACAACGCCCGGAGGTTCACCCGGGAGCACGCGATGGCGGTGACGCTGCAGCGCAGCCTGCTGCCGCGGCGGCAGCCGGAGCAGGACGCACTGGAGGTGGCCTGGCGGTATATGCCCGCGGAGGCGGGGGTGGGCGGTGACTGGTTCGACGTCATCCCGCTTCCGGGCGCTCGCGTGGCTCTGGTGATGGGTGATGTCGTCGGTCACGGGTTGCACGCGGCGGCGACGATGGGCCGGCTGCGCACCGCGGTGCACAATTTCTCCACCCTGGACCTGCCCGTGGACGAGGTGCTCGGGAACCTGGACGACCTGGTCGTCCGCATGGACAACGAGGAGAACGCGGACGATGCCAGGGAAGGCCAGGAAGGCGAGGGCGTGACAGGAGCGACCTGCCTCTACGCGGTCTACGACCCGGTGACGGAGGCCTGCACGATGGCCCGTGCGGGGCATCCGGAGCCGGTGGTGGTGCGCCCGGACGGGACGGTCACCTGTCCTGACGTGCCGGTCTCGGCGCCGCTCGGCCTGGGCGGCTACCCCTTCGAGACCGTGGAACTGTCCCTGCCGGAGGGTTCGCAACTGGTGCTGTACACCGACGGCCTCGTCGAGGACCGTACCCACGACATCGACGTCGGGATGGAGCGACTGCGCCGGGCGTTGGGCGGGTCCGGGGGCCGCACGCCGGAGGAGACGTGTCGGGCGGTGATCGACTCGTTGAAGCCGTCACACTCCTCCGACGACATCGCGCTGTTGACGGCACGTACCCGGAGGTTCCCGCGCTCGGATGTGGCCATGTGGGACGTGCCGCCGGACCCGGCGGTGGTTCCCTCGGTGCGGGCGCGCTGCCGGGAGACGTTGCTGGAGTGGGGGCTGGAGGAGACCGCATTCGCCACGGAGCTGATCGTCAGCGAGTTGGTCACGAACGCGATCCGGTACGGCTCGCCACCGGTCGGCGTACGGCTGCTCCACGGACGCTGTCTGATCTGCGAGGTGTCGGACGGAAGCGGCACGTCGCCGCGCATGCGGCGGGCGGCGACCACCGACGAAGGCGGGCGGGGGCTGTTCCTGGTGGCGCAGTTCGCCCAGCGATGGGGGACGCGGTACACCACTCACGGCAAGGTCATCTGGACGGAGCAGTTTCTTCACGACGGCGCATCCGTCGCCTCGGGCCTCGCCCCGGTCGACTTTCTTCTCGACCAGTTCGATGATCCTGGCCTGTGAGCCGGAAGTTGAGAAAGGGACGCGCACTCCTTGCCTGGCCTCATCAGTCGGGCGTGCACACGTCTTGGTCCCGGGTGAAGCTGGTGTCGTGCCGCCCCCACGGCGCTTCGCAGCCCGGCTCCTGAAGCCGGCCGCCACCCGCTCGGGTGGCTCGGGCCGAGGGTGTGGCGCAGGGTGGAGATGTCCGCTGTTGCGACCCACGCACCCTCGAAGTACGGGAGAGACACGTGCTCACCGTTCCCGCCTACGCCGCGACGTCCGCGACCGAACCGCTCATCCCCACGACCGTCGAGCGACGGGACGTGGGCCCGCACGACGTCCTGATAGAGATCAAGTACGTAGGTATCTGCCACTCGGACATCCACAACGTCCGCAGTGAATGGGGCCCGGCGTCCTATCCGATGGTCCCCGGCCACGAGATAGCCGGCGTCGTCGCCGAGGTCGGTTCCGAGGTCACCGCGTACGCTCCCGGTGACCGAGTCGGCGTCGGCTGCATGGTCGACTCCTGCCGGGCGTGCGAACCCTGTCTGAGGGGCGAGGAGCAGTACTGCCTGAACGGCAACACCCTCACGTACGGCTCCGTCGACGAGGACGGCACCCTCACACAGGGCGGCTATTCCACGCACATCGTCGTCAACGACGACTTCGTCGTCCGTGTCCCCGACGCTCTCGCCCTGGACGAGGCCGCTCCACTGCTGTGCGCGGGCATCACCACGTACTCCCCGCTGCGACGCTGGGGCGCGGGTCCCGGCAGGAAGGCCGCGGTCGTCGGGCTCGGCGGACTCGGTCACCTGGCGGTCAAGATCGCCCACGCCCTGGGTGCGGAGGTCACCGTCCTGTCCCAGTCGCTGAAGAAGATGGACGACGGCCTGCGCCTCGGCGCCCGCCAGTACTTCGCCACCAGCGACCCGGCCACCTTCGAGCAGCTCGCCGGTGCCTTCGACCTCATCGTCAACACGGTCAGCGCGCGAGTCGACCTGGACTCCCACCTCGGGTTGCTGAAGCCGGGCGGAGTCCTGATCAACGTCGGTGCTCCCCCCGAAGCGCTCTCACTGAACGTGCTCTCCCTCGTCATGCACGGCCGCATCTGCGCCGGTTCGCTCATCGGCGGCATCCGCGAGACCCAGGACATGCTCGACTTCTGCGGCGAACACGGCATCGGCGCCGAGGTCGAGATCATCCCGGCCGCGAAGATCAACGAAGCCTTCGAGCGGATGCTCGCCTCGGACGTGCGCTACCGCTTCGTCATCGACACCTCGACGCTCGCCTGACCGGCGCCCCGGAGAGGGTTGCGGGTGCCCCCTCAGCGGATGGGCTGGCCGATGCCCATCAGGTTGCCCTCACTGTCCCGGAACCAGGCACCACGCTCGCCCCGGGCGCCCTTGCTCGGGTAGTTGCCGTCGATCTCGGCGATGCCGTCCCGGGTGTGGAAGCCGGGTTGGTCGACCTCCTCGAAGACCGCCCCGCGCCGCCGCAGCTCCGCGACGACGGCCTCGATGTCCTCGACCTCCCAGGCCATCTGCGTGAAGGTGCCGGGCGAGCATCCCGACGAGCGGAACACGACGAAGTCCGTGCCCCCGCACCGGTACAGCAGCCCGCCCGGGCGTTCGTCGACGGGCTCCAGACCGAGCACCTCGGAGTAGAAACGGCGGGCCCGGTCCAGGTCCTGGGCGGGCAGCCGGGTGGCCACACGGCCCTGGGCCAGAAGGTCTGTGTCGTCCATGTACCTACTGTGACCCGCCCGCTGCTCCGATCAGCGCAGGAACGCGGGCGACACCGCCGCCTTGCTGATCCGCCGGGACTGCCCCGACCCGTCCGCCGGAACCTCGCGGCTCGGCGAGGGGAGTCTCGCGCATCGCGCGCAGGCCGAGGACGTACAGGCGCCGAGGGGCGTTCTTGGCAGGCCCTTGACCCGCTTCTTGTACGCGACGCGGGTGCCGTCGGGGGAGAGGGGGGCACTCGACGTTCGTGTGCAGGGTGGTGACCGTGCGCGTGTGCAGGTCGCCCCGGACCAGATGGGAGCTGCCCTTGGTCGCCGGCGTCGCGGTGGGGGGAGACCCGGGCCCGGGAGGGGATGCCCGGGACGTCGTAGTGGTCCCGGGTGCGGAGACGGGAGTCCAGGATCAGGGCGCGGTAGGTGACCGAGACCGGGTCGGGCACCGCCTGCAGGCAGACTCCGGTGCCCGAAGTGCCCGAGGCGGTGCGCGGCCCGCCCGGGACCGAGGGCATGCGCGCGTCAACATTCCCCCGCTCCCTGTCACTCAACCCGGAGGATGAAGACCACGTGAACTACTTCTCCCGGTGGGCCAGTGCGGCGAGCACCTGATGCAGCGGCTCGGTGACCCGCCGCTTGTACTCCTGGATGGCCCACCCGTTCCCGTCCGGATCCTTGAAGTACATGAACGTGGCCCCGTCCTGAGGCGCGAACTGCACCGGCTCACTCACCTCGAGCCCTCGCGCGGTCAGTTCCTCGTACGCGGCCTTGGCATCCGTCACACACAGCTGCATCCCGTGGTACGTCCCCGGCCGAGGCGTCCCCGTGGGCACCTGCAACCCGTCGACGAGCGCGATGGAACACCCCGACCCGGGCGGCGTGAGCTGCACGATCCGCACGCCCTCCATCACCTCACCGTCGAGATCGACGTGAAAGCCGACCTTGTCCCGGTAGAACTCCTTGGCCCGGTCCACATCGGACACGGGCAGCAGGATCACCTCGAGCGTCATCTCCATGAAACGACTCCTCCCCGTCTGACTGAACGTCGCCCCCTTACCGAAGCCGAAAACGGCGCCCGGTGCCACCAAAACCGAGAACCTCGCCTGCCCACTGCGGCCGTCCTTCCGGCCGTACCGCGCCCCCACGACGCCGCACCCGCGCACGGCGGGGAGGGGACGCGCCGGGTGGTGTCCGCTCGCGGCGGCCGGCGAGAACTCGGTCAGGACTCACCCCACAGCCCGCCGGACCGAGGACGGACACCACCCGGCGCGGCCCCGGCCCACCCACCACAACGGACGCGACCCAAGCCACGAAGCACCCGCAGGGGCCGCCGCAGGCATGGCGCACCGCACCGCGCGCCCGAACGGGCTGCCGCGGGTGCGGGGCGCGAGCCGCGATGCGCCGTGCAACTGCCGCGGGTGCAGGGCGCAAGCCACGACGCACCGTGCAGGCTGCCGCCGGGAGGAGGCGCCCGCGTAGGGGAGCCGTGCGGCTCGCCGCAGGCGCGAGGCGCCCGCACAACAGGCTGCCGCTGGGAGGAGGCGTCGGCGTAGGGGAGCCGTGCGGCTCGCCGCAGGTACGACGCGCCCGCGTAGGGGGGCCGTGCAGCCCGCCGCAGGCACGACGCACCAGCACAACGGAGCCGCCCATGCGCCGCAGGCGCCCTCTCCGGTTACGCTCTGGCCAGGACGACCGCGATCCAGGGGAGGCCACGGATGACGCCGGGGCGCAGGAGCAGTACCTTCACGCGACTGCTGCGGCACGGCTTCACCGACCCCTCCGCCGCCGAGCGTCTCCTGGAGAGCGGCGAACTGGCCCCCCTCCGCGACGATCCCTTCCTCCTGGAGGCCCTGGGCGCCACCGCCGACCCCGACCTCGCCCTGCACGGCCTGGTCCGCCTCCTGGAGTCCCAGCCCGCCCCCACCGCCCGCCGCGAACTGCTGGACACCCTGATAGCGGCCAAGCCCCTCCGGGACCGCCTCCTGGGCGTCCTCGGCGCCTCCGCCGCCCTCGCCGACCACCTCGCCCGCCACCCCAGCGACTGGCAGGCCCTGGTCACCTACGAGCCCCGGGACCTGCACCCGGGCGTGGAGGAGTTCGAGCGCGGCCTGGCCGAGGCCGCCGACCCCATCTCCCTGCGCGTGGCCTACCGCCGCTGCCTGCTGTCGATAGCGGCCCGTGACGTGTGCGGCACCACGGACCTCCACGAGACCGCAGCCGAACTGGCCGACCTGGCCACGGCCACCCTCCGCACGGCCTTGGCCATGGCTGTGGCCGCCGCCCCCGGGGACGCCGCGGTGTGCCGCCTCGCGGTGATCGCGATGGGCAAGTGCGGCGGCCACGAGCTGAACTACGTCTCGGACGTGGACGTGATCTTCGTGGCTGAGGCGGCCGAGGGCGCGGACGAGGGAAAGGCCCTCAAATCCGCGACCAAGCTGGCCTCGCACATGATGCGGATCTGCTCCGAGACGACCATCGAGGGCTCGATCTGGCCGGTGGACGCCAACCTCCGCCCCGAGGGCCGCAACGGCCCCCTCGTCCGCACCCTCAGCAGCCACCTCGCCTACTACCAGCGCTGGGCCAAGACCTGGGAGTTCCAGGCCCTGCTCAAGGCCCGCCCGGTGGCCGGGGACACCACCCTGGGACAGGCGTACGTCGACGCGCTCGAACCCCTCGTCTGGAAGGCGGCCGAGCGCGAGAACTTCGTGGCCGACGTGCAGAAGATGCGCCGCAGGGTGGTGGAGAACATCCCCGCCGCGGAGGTCGAGCGCGAGCTCAAACTGGGTCCCGGCGGCCTGCGGGACGTCGAGTTCGCCGTCCAGCTCCTCCAGCTGGTGCACGGCCGCACCGACCCCTCCCTGCGCAGCGGCACCACTCTCGACGCCCTCCAGGCACTCGCCGCCGGCGGCTACGTGGGCCGCGAGGACACCGCCCGCCTCGACGAGGCCTACCGTTTCCTGCGCTCCATGGAGCACCGCATCCAGCTCTACCGGCTGCGCCGCACCCACCTCGTCCCCGAGGCGGAGGCCGACCTGCGCCGCCTCGGCCGCTCCCTGGGCCTGCGCACCGACCCGGTGGCCGAGCTGCAGCGCGAGTGGAGGCGGCACACCGGTGTCGTACGCCGCCTGCACGAGAAGCTCTTCTACCGCCCGCTGCTCGACGCCGTGGCCCAACTCGCCCCCGGCGAGGCCAGGCTGAGCGCGGAGGCGGCCCGCGAGCGCCTGGTCGCCCTGGGCTACGCCGACCCGGCCGCCGCCCTGCGCCACCTGGAGGCCCTGGCCTCCGGCGTGACCCGCAAGGCGGCCATCCAGCGCACCCTGCTGCCCGTCCTCCTCGGCTGGTTCGCCGACTCCGCCGACCCGGACGCGGGCCTGCTCAACTTCCGCAAGGTCTCCGACGCGCTCGGCAAGACCCCCTGGTACCTCAGGCTCCTCAGGGACGAGGGCGCGGCCGCCGAGAACCTGGCCCGCGTCCTGTCGGCGGGCCGCCTCGCCCCCGACCTGCTCATGCGCGCCCCCGAGGCGGTGGCCCTGCTGGGCGACGGCGACGGCGGCGGCGGTCTGGATCCGCGCGACCGCGCCCCGCTGGAGCAGGAGATCCTCGCCGCCGCCGGCCGCGCCGAGAACGCCGAGCAGGGCGTCACCGCGGCCCGCGGGGTCCGCCGCCGCGAGCTGTTCCGTACGGCCGCCGGGGACATCGTCTCCTCGTACGGCACCGAGACGAGCCCCGCCGAGGCCGACCAGGGCGCCCTGGTGGACCGGGTCGGTGCCGCCGTCTCCGACCTGACCGCGGCCACCCTCGCGGGCACCCTGCGCGCGGTGGTCCGCGACGGCTGGGGCGACACCCTGCCGACCCGGTTCGCGATCATCGGGATGGGCCGTTTCGGCGGCCACGAGCTGGGCTACGGCTCCGACGCCGACGTGCTGTTCGTGCACGAGCCGCAGGACGGAGTGGACGAGCGGGAGGCCGCGGAGGCAGCGAACAAGGTCGTCGCCGAGATGCGCCGCCTGCTGCAGCTGCCCAGCGCCGACCCGCCGCTGCTCATCGACGCGGACCTGCGCCCCGAGGGCAAGTCCGGCCCGCTGGTGCGCACCCTGAAATCGTACGAGGCCTACTACCGCCGCTGGTCCCTGGTCTGGGAGTCGCAGGCGCTGCTGCGGGCCGAACCGGTCGCCGGTGACGAGGACCTGGGCCGCCGCTTCAGGGAACTGATCGACCCGCTGCGCTATCCGGAGCGGGGCCTGGGCGACGACGCGGTGCGCGAGATCCGCCGGCTGAAGGCGCGGATGGAGGCCGAGCGCCTGCCGCGCGGCGCCGACCCCAGGCTGCACACCAAGCTCGGCCCCGGCGGGCTGTCCGACGTCGAGTGGACCGTCCAGCTGATCCAGATGCGCCACGGCTGGCACGAGCACGGCCTGCGCACCACTCGCACCCGTGAGGCCCTGGCCCACGCCCACGCGGCCGGGCTGATCGCCGCCGAGGACGCGGCCGTGCTGGACGAGGCCTGGGTGCTGGCCACCCGGGTGCGCAACGCGGTCATGCTGGTCCGCGGCCGGGCCGGGGACACCTTCCCGACCGAACCCCGCGAGCTGGCCGCGGTCGGCCGCTACCTGGGCTACGGCGCCGGGCACGCCGGGGACATGCTGGACGCCTACCGCCGTACGACCCGCAGGGCGCGCACGGTCGTGCAGGACCTGTTCTACGCGGACGGAAGCTGAGCCTTCTACGCGGACGGCAGCCGAGCCGGCGCGGCGGCCCGGGCAGGGGCCGGCACCAGCCTCGGCAGGGCGTACGGCAGGCTGCCGTACCAGAGCAGGGCCACCGTGAAGCCGAAGGCCAGGCAGAGGACGCCGCCCACCGCGTCCAGCCAGAAGTGGTTGGCCGTGGCAACGATCACCAGCAGTGTGGTCGCCGGGTAGAGCAGGCCCAGCACGCGCACCCACGGCACGGACGCCAGCGCGAAGATCGTAAGCCCGCACCACAGCGACCAGCCGATGTGCATGGACGGCATCGCCGCGTACTGGTTCGACATGTGCTTCAGGTCGCCCGAGGCCATCGAGCCCCAGGTGTGGTGGACCGTCACCGTGTCCACGAAGCGGCCGCCGTTCATCAGCCGGGGCGGGGCCAGCGGGAACAGGTAGTAGCCGACGAGCGCCACTCCCGTGGCCGCGAACAGCGCCAGCCGGGTCGCCGCATAGCGGCCGGGATGCCAGTGGTACAGCCACACCAGAACACCCAGCGTGACCACGAAGTGCAGCGTGGCGTAGTAGTAGTTCATGCCGATGATCAGCCAATTCGCCGCGTTCACGGCGTGGTTGACCGACTCCTCGACAGCGACGCCCACCTGGCGCTCCAGACGCCAGACCCAGTCGGCGTTGCGCAGCGCCTGGGCCTTCTGCTCCGGGACCGCGTTGCGGATCAGGGAGTACGTCCAGTAACTCACCGCGATGAGCAGGATCTCGAACCACAACCGGGGTCTGTGCGGGCGGCGCAGCCGGTGCCGTAGACCCTGTCTGTCCTCGCCCGTGACGGCCTGCGGAACGGCCACCTCCTCGCGACCTTCCGATTCTGTCACGGTCGAGTCACTCATAGGCACAGAGTCTGCCAGAAAAGGCTTCCTCGCCAGATCATCCCAAGGTTGGGTCCGCCCCGCACGTTCTACGACATGCGGAGGACATTCGGCGCCGAAGCGGTCGAACCGCGCACCACCAGCTCCGGCATGAACACGAACTCGCTGTGCGGCGCGGGCGTCCCGCCGATCTCCTCCAGCAGCGTGCGCACCGCGGCCTGACCCATCGCCGGGACCGGCTTGCGGACCGTGGTCAGCGGCGGGTCGGTGAAGGCGATCAGCGGGGAGTCGTCGAAGCCCACCACGGACACGTCCCGCGGCACCTCCAGGCCCAGCTGCCGGGCCGCCCGTATGGCGCCGAGCGCCATCATGTCGCTCGCGCACACCACCGCGGTGCAGTTGCGCTGGATCAGCGCGGTCGCGGCCGCCTGACCACCCTCCAGGGTGTACAGCGAGTGCTGGATCAGCTCGGTCTCGATCGTCTGGGCGCTCAGCCCCAGCTGGTCCTGCATCGCCCGTACGAAGCCCTCGATCTTGCGCTGCACCGGCACGAACCGCTTCGGGCCGAGCGCGAGACCGATCCGGGTGTGGCCCAGCGACGCCAGGTGCGTCACCGCCAGCGTCATCGCGGCCCGGTCGTCGGGGGAGATGAATGGCGCCTGCACCTTCGGCGAGAACCCGTCCACCAGCACGAACGGCACACCCTGCGCCCGCAGCCGCTCATAGCGCTGCATGTCGGCGGTGGTGTCGGAGTGCAGTCCGGAGATGTAGATGATCCCCGCCACCCCGCGGTCCACGAGCATCTCGGTCAGCTCGTCCTCCGTCGACCCGCCCGGGGTCTGGGTGGCGAGCACGGGGGTGTAGCCCTGCCGGGTCAGCGCCTGGCCGATGACCTGGGCGAGGGCGGGGAATATCGGGTTCTCCAGCTCGGGCGTGATCAGGCCCACCAGGCCCTCGCTGCGCTGTCGCAGCCGGACGGGTCGCTCGTAGCCGAGGACGTCCAGCGCGGCGAGCACGGACTGGCGGGTGGTGGCGGCGACGCCCGGCTTCCCGTTCAGGACCCGGCTGACCGTCGCCTCGCTCACCCCCGCCTGCGCTGCGATGTCGGCAAGCCGTGTGGTCACGACACCGGACTGTACCGGTCGCGTCTCCCCTTGGACACCGACCGAACGCCGTGCGCGCGCGGTCCCACGGCCCGCTGTGGGTTGCTGCGTCATCGCGCTCCCTCGTCCTTCTGGGTTTTCGTCCGGACGGTGTCCGCTTCGCAAGGGAATGATCCCGGTGCCGGAAACCGATGGCAAGGCCTTGCAGAGTCTTGCACACGTGTCCGTCAACCCGCTGAGCGGCTGCGTATGGATAGCAATGCGATTCCGCCCAGGTCACAGCGAGGTAACCGCCGTGTTCTCTTGCACTTTTTTTCTGCAAGGTCTTTCGCAACGCTTACATCGCTGTTACGTTCCAGTCGCCCGGCGGCCGCAACGGCGCAGTCGGCAAGACCGCGGGGACGGCGGACGGGACCCTCCCTGCATCACACGGGCTTTAACCCTCAAGGAGAACTCATGCGGCGTGGCATAGCGGCCTCCGCGCTGGTGGCGTCCCTCGCCCTGGCGGCGACGGCGTGCGGCGGGAGCGACAGCGACAGCAAGTCGGACGGCCCGGTCACCATCACCTGGTGGGACACCTCCAACGCCACCAATGAGGCGCCGACGTACAAGGCACTGGTCGCGGACTTCGAGAAGGCCAACCCGAAGATCAAGGTCAAGTACGTCGACGTCCCCTTCGACCAGGCGCAGAACAAGTTCGACACGGCCGCCAGCTCCAAGGGTGCCCCGGACGTCCTGCGTTCCGAGGTGGGCTGGACCCCCGCCTTCGCCAAGAAGGGCTACTTCCTGCCGCTGGACGGCACCGAGGCCCTGGCCGACCAGGCCAAGTTCCAGCCGAACCTGATGAAGCAGGCCCAGTACGAGGGCAAGACCTACGGCGTGCCCCTGGTCACCGACACCCTCGCCCTGGTCTACAACAAGGCCCTGTTCAAGAAGGCCGGCATCACCGAGGCCCCCAAGACCTGGGGCGAGCTGAAGACCGACGCCGCCAAGGTCAAGGCCAAGACCGGCGTGGACGGCTACTGGGGCTCCACCCAGGCCTACTACGCCCAGTCCTTCCTCTACGGCGAGGGCACCGACAGCGTCGACGTCGCCGCCAAGAAGATCACCGTGCAGTCGGCCGCCGCCAAGAAGGCCTACGGCACCTGGCTGAGCCTGTTCTCCGGCAAGGGTCTGCACAAGGCCGACACCACCGCGGACGCCTACGCCCACATCCAGGACGCGTTCGTCAACGGCAAGGTCGCCGCGATCGTCCAGGGTCCCTGGGAGATCACGAACTTCTACAAGGGCAAGGCCTTCACGGACAAGTCCAACCTGGGCATCGCCACCGTCCCGGCCGGCTCCACCGGCAAGGCGGGCGCCCCGACCGGCGGCCACAACCTCTCGGTCTACGCCGGCTCCGACAAGGCCCACCAGGCCGCGGCGCTGAAGCTCGTGAAGTTCATGACCTCGGCGAAGACCCAGGAGGCCATCGCCCTGAAGAACTCCACGCTGCCCACCCGCTCCGACGCCTACACCGCCCAGGTCAAGGCCGACCCCGGCATCGCCGGCTACCAGAGCGTCCTCTCCGCCGCCCAGCCCCGCCCGGCGCTGCCCGAGTACAGCTCCCTGTGGGGTCCGCTGGACACCGAGCTGCCCAAGATCGCCGGTGGCAAGGAGTCGCTGGACAAGGGTCTGAGCAACGCCGAGCTGGCCATCGCCAAGCTGGTGCCCGACTTCAGCAAGTGAGCCCGGGTGGCCGTCGGATCCTCCCGAGGGGGGAAGGATCCGGCGGCCACCGGCCTGTACCCAGCCCAACCCCTGAACCATCAGAAGGTGTCGAACCATGACAGTCGCCATCGACCGCGCGACCGGCAAGCGCCGCGGTGACCGCGCGCCTCGGCCCGGGCTGGGGCAGCGCATCAGGAACGGCTACCAGAAACACTGGTACGCCTACGCGATGATCGCCCCCGTGGTCATCGTGCTCGGTGTCATCGTGGGCTACCCCCTGGTGCGGGGCGTCTACCTGACCTTCACCGACGCCAACAGCCTCAACTCGGCGCGCACGATCGGCGTCAACCACATCGCCGCCACCTACAAGTTCATCGGGCTCGACAACTACAAGGACATCCTGTTCGGCCCGACCTCGTACGACCGCTTCTGGTCGCACTTCCTGTGGACCGTCTTCTGGACGGCGGCCTGTGTGTTCCTGCACTACACGATCGGCCTCGGCCTCGCGCTCATGCTCAACCAGAAGCTGCGCGGCCGCACCTTCTACCGGCTGATGCTGGTCCTGCCCTGGGCCGTGCCGACCTTCGTCACCGTCTTCTCCTGGCGGATCATGCTCTCCGACTCCGGCGTGCTCAACCAGTTCCTCGACGCCCTCCACCTGCCCCAGCCGCAGTGGCTGGAGGACACCTTCTGGCAGCGGTTCGCCGCGATCATGGTCAACACCTGGTGCGGTGTGCCGTTCATGATGCTCTCGCTGCTCGGCGGTCTGCAGTCCATCGACTCCTCGCTCTACGAGGCCGCGGAGATGGACGGCGCCAGCGCCTGGCAGCAGTTCCGGCACGTCACCCTGCCCGGCCTGCGCTCGGTCAGCTCCACCGTGGTGCTGCTGGGCATCATCTGGACCTTCAACCAGTTCGCGATCATCTTCCTGCTGTTCGGCCCCACCGGCGCCCCCGACGCCCAGATCCTCGTGACCTGGTCCTACTTCCTGGGCTTCGGACAGCAGCCGCGCGACTTCGCCCAGTCCGCCGCGTACGGCGTACTGCTGCTGTCGATCCTGACCGTCTTCACCTCCTTCTACTTCCGCTGGCTGAAGCGCAATGACCAGCTCGCCGTCTGACGCCGCAGGAGCCGCCGCCATGAGCACCACGACCCTCGAGAAGACGCAGGCCGAGCCGGCCCCCGCCCCGCAGCCCGCGCGCCGCACCCGCCAGCGCGGTGAACGCGGCCCGCTCGGCGCCGCCCTCCTGCACGGCGGCCTCGCCGTCGCGAGCCTCATCGCACTGGCCCCGGTGGCCTGGCTGTTCTTCCTGTCCCTCGGCCCGGACAAGGACGACTACCTGCACCCCGGCAGGATCGCCGGCAAGCTCTCCTTCTCCAACTACAGCTTCGTGCTGGAGCACACCGCCTTCTTCGACTGGTTCAAGTCGACGATGATCGTGGCCTGCGGCACCACCCTGATCGGTGTCTTCGTCGCCGCGACCACCGGCTACGCGGTCTCCCGCATGCGCTTCCCCGGTTACAAGTCGCTGATGTGGGTGCTGCTGCTCACCCAGGCCTTCCCGATCGCCATCCTGATCGTGCCGATGTACGAGATCTTCAGCGAACTCGGGCTCATCGACACCTACTGGTCGCTGATCGTCATCAACTGCACCACGGCCGTGCCCTACAGCGCCTGGCTGCTCAAGGGGTACTTCGACACCGTCCCCTTCGAGATCGACGAGGCCGGGCGCGTGGACGGGCTCACCCCCTTCGGCACCTTCTTCCGGCTGATCCTGCCGCTGGCCCGCCCCGGGCTGGCCGTCGCCGCCTTCTACAACTTCATCACCGCCGTCGGCGAGGTGGCCTTCGCGACCACCTTCATGCTCGACGACTCGAAGTACACCTTCGCCGTCGGTCTGCAGACCTTCGTCAGCGAGCACGACGCGCAGTGGAACTACATGGCCGCCACCGCGGTGCTGATCGCGATACCCGTGTCCGTGTTCTTCTACCTCGTGCAGAAGAACCTCGTCACCGGTCTCACCGCAGGCGGCACCAAGGGCTGAGGCCCTTTCCGCACCGGGCTCCCGCGCGCCTGTCCGCGCGGGTAGGCGGCCGCGGTGTCCATCCGACCCCGCTGACACCGCGGCCGCCTCGCACATCCCCTGGCCCCTGTCGCCGTACCCACACCCATGACCCGAACTCCCTTACGCATCAAGGACGCCATGAGCCAGCAGCACTCTGCAGCCCCGGCCGACGACTTCGCCGTCGCCACCGTCGCCAAGCGCCGCGACTGGTGGCGGGACGCGGTGATCTACCAGGTCTATCCGCGCAGCTTCGCCGACAGCAACGGTGACGGCATGGGCGACCTGGAAGGCGTACGCTCCCGACTTCCGTACCTGCGCGACCTCGGCGTGGACGCCGTGTGGCTCAGCCCCTTCTACGCCTCCCCGCAGGCCGACGCCGGCTACGACGTGGCCGACTACCGGGCCGTCGACCCCATGTTCGGCAACCTGCTCGACGCCGACGCGCTGATCCGCGACGCCCACGAGCTGGGCCTGCGCGTCATCGTCGACCTGGTCCCCAACCACTCCTCGGACCAGCACGAGTGGTTCAAGCGCGCCCTCGCCGAGGGCCCCGGCTCGCCCGTGCGCGAGCGCTACCACTTCCGCCCCGGGAAGGGCGAGAACGGCGAACTCCCCCCGAACGACTGGGAGTCCATCTTCGGCGGTCCCGCCTGGACGCGCGTCGAGGACGGCGAGTGGTACCTCCACCTCTTCGCCCCCGAGCAGCCCGACTTCAACTGGGAGCACCCGGCGGTCGGCGACGAGTTCCGCTCCATCCTGCGCTTCTGGCTGGACATGGGCGTGGACGGCTTCCGCATCGACGTCGCCCACGGGCTGGTGAAGGCCGACGGCCTCCCGGACCTCGGCGCCCACGACCAGCTCAAGCTGCTGGGCAACGATGTCATGCCGTTCTTCGACCAGGACGGCGTGCACGCCATCTACCGCCAGTGGCGCACGGTCCTCGACGAGTACGCGGGCGAGCGGATCTTCGTGGCCGAGGCCTGGACCCCGACCGTCGAGCGCACCGCGAACTACGTCCGCCCCGACGAGCTGCACCAGGCCTTCAACTTCCAGTACCTGGGCACGGAGTGGGACGCGAAGGAACTGCGGACGGTCATCGACCGCACCCTGGAGGCGATGCGCCCGGTCGGCGCCCCCGCCACCTGGGTCCTGTCCAACCACGACGTCACCCGCCACGCGACGCGCTTCGCCAACCCCCCGGGTCTCGGCACCCAGATCCGCACGGCGGGCGACCGCGAGCTGGGCCTCCGCCGGGCCCGCGCGGCGACCCTCCTCATGCTGGCCCTGCCCGGCTCGGCGTACGTCTACCAGGGTGAGGAACTGGGTCTCCCGGACGTCGTGGATCTCCCCGACGAGGTGCGCCAGGACCCGGCGTTCTTCCGCGGCGCCGGCCAGGACGGCTTCCGTGACGGCTGCCGGGTGCCGATCCCGTGGACCCGCGAGGGCTCCTCGTACGGCTTCGGCCACGGCGGCAGCTGGCTGCCCCAGCCGTCGAACTGGGCCGAGCTGAGCGTCGAGGCGCAGACGGGCGTCCCGGGTTCGACGCTGGAGCTGTACCGCTCGGCGCTGAGCGTCCGCCGGTCGCAGCCCGACCTGGGCGCGGGCGACGCGGTCGAGTGGCTGCGCGCACCGGAGGGCGTCGTGGCCTTCCGCCGGGGCGAGTTCGTGTGCGTCGCGAACACCACCGGCGAGTCCGTGACCACCCCCTCCCACGGCCGCGTCCTGCTCGCCAGCGGTGAGGTGACCGAGGCCGACGGCGAGGCGAAGGTGCCGGCCGACACGACCGTGTGGTGGACGACGGCGTGATCACCGCTCGATAACTTCTTCCGTCAACTTCTTACGGCCCGCTGCCCTTTTGGGTGGCGGGCCTTTAACATCTGGCCACCGCAAGGTTTCTGAAAGATTTCAGCAAGGCCTTCAACGGAGAAGGAACCCCCACATGGCCAGAAGCAGAATCGTTTCGGGTGCCCTCGCCCTCACCGCGGCGGCGGCCGTCCTCGCCCCAGGGACCGCCGCCTACGCCTCCCCGCCCGGCACCAAGGACGTCACCGCGGTCCTCTTCGAGTGGAAGTACTCCTCGGTCGCCCGCGAGTGCACCAGCACCCTCGGCCCCGCCGGCTACGGATACGTCCAGGTCTCCCCGCCCGCCGAGCACATACAGGGCTCGCAGTGGTGGACGTCGTACCAGCCGGTGTCGTACAAGATCGCGGGCCGCCTCGGCGACCGCACCGCCTTCCAGAGCATGGTGAACACGTGCCACGCGGCCGGCGTGAAGGTCGTCGTCGACACGGTCGTCAACCACATGGCGTCGGGCTCGGGCACCGGCACGGGTGGCTCGTCGTATACGAAGTACGACTACCCCGGTCTGTACTCCTCCTACGACTTCGACGACTGCACCTCCCAGGTCACCAACTACCAGGACCGCTGGAACGTCCAGCACTGCGAACTGGTCGGCCTGGCCGACCTGGACACGGGCGAGGAGTACGTCCGCAAGACGATCGCCGGGTACATGAACGACCTGCTCACGCTGGGGGTCGACGGCTTCCGGATCGACGCCGCGAAGCACATCCCGGCGGACGACCTGGCCAACATCAAGAGCCGCCTGACCAACCCCTCCGTCTACTGGAAGCAGGAGGTCATCTACGGCGCGAACGAGGCCGTCCAGCCGTCCGAGTACACCGGCAACGGAGACGTCCAGGAGTTCCGCTACGCCTACGACCTCAAGCGCGTCTTCAACAACGAGAAGCTCGCGTACCTGACCAACTACGGCGAGGGCTGGGGCTACCTGAGCAGCTCCGTGGCGGGCGTCTTCGTCGACAACCACGACACGGAACGCAACGGCTCGACCCTCAACTACAAGGACGGCGCCAACTACACCCTGGCCAACGTCTTCATGCTGGCCTACCCCTACGGCGCCCCGGACATCAACTCCGGCTACGAGTGGTCCGACGTGGACGCGGGCCCTCCGGGCGGCGGCACCGTCAACGCCTGCTGGCAGGACGGCTGGAAGTGCCAGCACGCCTGGCCGGAGATCATCCGCATGGTCGCCTTCCGCAACGCGACCCGCGGCCAGGCCGTCTCCAACTGGTGGGACAACGGCAACAACGCGATCGCCTTCGGCCGGGGCAGCAAGGGTTATGTGGCGATCAACCACGAGAGCAGCAGCCTGACCCGCACGTACCAGACCTCGCTGCCGGCGGGCACGTACTGCAACGTCCAGAACAACACGACGGTGGCGGTGAACTCCGCGGGGCAGTTCACCGCCACCTTGGGCTCGAACACGGCGCTCGCGATCTACGCGGGCAAGTCGAGCTGCTGAGCCCGGGGCCCTACTTCCAGGTGTCGCTGGTGGTGTAGCCGGACGAACTGCCCGTCGTGTACGAGCGGTTCGTCCCGGACTCCCAGGTCACGTTCCCGGAGGCGTCCTTCTTGACGTACTTGTACGCGAAGGACGTGCTCCTGGGGACGATGACCAGCTTGCTCCAGGTCGGGTAGGCCGCCGACGACAGCGGGATCGCGTCGCTCGTGTTCCAGGAGCCGAGGGAGGGGAGGGAGCCGACGACGTAGACGCTGGTGCCCCAGTCGGTCGTCGCGGTCTCGTTGAAGGTGACGTCGGTGGCGTCCGCGTTCGCCACGTTCCAGGAGCTGTCCAGAGTGATCGCCGAGGTCGCGGTGGTCGCCGACCTGTTGGCGTTCGACTCCCAGGTGACGTTGCCCGAGCTGTCCTTCTTTATGTACTTGTAGGTGAAGGAGGTGTTGATCGGCACGCTCACCTCGCCCGACCAGATCGGGTAGCCGGAGGACGACAGCTGGACCGCCTTCGAGGTGTCCCAGCCGCCCAGCGCCGAGATCGAGCCGACGACGTAGACGTTGGTGCCGGACGTGGTCGACGCGTACTCGTCGAAGGTCGCGCTCACCGTGGACGCCGAACCGCCGCCGCCGGTGTCGTCGCAGCCCACCGTGCAGGTGTAGGACGCGTTGTAGAAGGCGACCGCGCCCTTCGCCGGGACGGTGATCGACGCGCTGCCGCCGGAGACGGTGACCTTCGTCGCGCCGCCGTCGACGACGTTGCTGTACGTGCCGTCCGCCATGCCCGTCGCGAAGGTGTACGTCGCCGACGACGAGCCGTTGTTCAGGGCGAAGAAGCCGGCGCCGCTGCGGCCGAAGCCGATCACGGAGGAGGACTTGGTCTGCCAGTTGGAGACGGCGGCCGTGTCGACCGCGTTGTGCCAGGCCACCATGCCGACGACGGCCGTGTCGCGGTCCAGGCAGTACCAGCCGTTCGAGCAGTCCGTGCCGGTCACGAAGCCCGACGAGTTCGGCGGGGCCTGGTCGCTCTGGGTCCACTCCCAGCTGGCGTACACCGTCGGCGTCGACCACTTGTAGGCGAGCTGGAAGAGGTTGGCGAGCTTGTAGGTGTCGCCGTCCTTGTACGACATGTGCAGGCCGTTGCGCTCGGTGTCGTGGTTCGTCACGAAGGACACCGAGTTGGCGGCGGGCAGGATGCCGGAGGAGGACAGGGACTCCAGGTCGCTCACGTTGCCCTGGAACGCCGACTTCAGCTTGCTGGCGTAGGTGAAGTCCAGGACGTCACCGGAGGCGTAGTAGTCCGACGGCTGCGGGGTCGAGCCCGGGTACACCTCCTGGAAGACGTACGGCGCCGAGCCCGACGTGGTGTTCGTCAGCTTGGACTCGATCGCCGCCAGGTCGGCCTCGGGGATGTGCTTGGCCGCGTCCACCCGGAAGCCGTCGACGCCGAGGGCGAGCTGGCTGTTGAGGAAGTTCGCGATGCCCGCGCGGACCGTGTCCGAGCCGGTCTTCAGGTCGGGCAGGCCCAGGAGTTCGCAGTTCTGGACCTGGGTGAGGTTCGAGTAGTCCTGGATCGTCAGGTCGGAGGTGGGGCACGACGTCGAGTCGTGGTAGTCGGCGCGGTCCCAGTCGGGGGTGTCGTACTTGCTGGTGACCGTCGTGCCGCTGTAACCGGTGCCGGTCTGCGCGGAGGTGTGGTTGATCACCGCGTCCGTGTAGACCTTGACGCCGGCCTGGTGGCAGGCGGTCACCATCGACGCGAACTTCGCCGCCGAACCGAAGCGGCTGTTCAGGTTGTAGGAGTACGGCTGGTAGACGTCCCACCAGTAGTAGTTGGTCTGCTTCAGGGACTCGGCCGGCGGGGCGACCTGCACCGCGCCGTATCCGGCGGGGCCCAGGACGTCGGTGCACTCCGAGGCGACGGAGTCCCAGTTCCACTCCCACAGGTTGGCGATGACGTCGCCCTTGGTGGTGGTGTCCGCCTGCGCGGGTGTCGAGGGCAGGGCTATGGCTCCCGCCAGTGCGAGGGCGCCCGCGGCCGCGGCGGTCGCGGTGCGGCGAAGGACACCCGGGGGTCGGTGTCTGCTCATGTGCGGCTCCGAAACGAACTTCGAGAGAAGGAGACAGAGTTCAACAACCCGTGAGCGTGGGGCAGTTGAGAAGGAGACGTCAAGGTTGACGCTGAAACTTCTTGCTATGAATTTCAAGGGTCTTGCTGTAAACCTTTCGGCAGCGGTACGGTCGCGCGGGGTCGGACCCAAGAGAGCCGCAATCGCAAGGAGTTCCCGCCTGTGATACCGAGATGGCCGGCGCCCTCGACGCGCCGTACCGCCCACGTCAGACGGGTCGCGGCCGTCACCGTCGCCGCGCTCGCCGCCGCCCTCGTGACGCCGCTCGCGGCCCACGCGGACACCCCGCCGCCCGCGCCGCCCTCGGACGCCAAGCTCGCGGCCCAGCCCGCCCGGCACGACGACACCCGCGAGCAGTTCTACTTCGTCATGCCGGATCGTTTCGCCAACGGTGACAGGTCCAACGACCGGGGCGGCCTGACCGGTTCACGCCTCAGCACCGGGTACGACCCCACCGACAAGGGCTTCTACCAGGGCGGCGACCTCAAGGGCCTGACCAAGCGGCTCGACTACATCAAGGGCCTCGGCACCACCTCCATCTGGATGGCGCCGATCTTCAAGAACCGTCCGGTGCAGGGCACGGGCAGCAACGCCTCCGCCGGCTACCACGGCTACTGGATCACCGACTTCACCCAGGTCGACCCGCACTTCGGCACGAACAAGGACCTCCAGACCCTCATCTCCAAGGCGCACGCCAAGGGCATGAAGGTCTTCTTCGACGTCATCACCAACCACACCGCCGACGTCGTGGACTACAAGGAGAAGTCGTACGACTACCTGTCCAAGGGCGCCTTCCCGTACCTGACCAAGGACGGGCGGCCCTTCGACGACTCCGACTACGCCGCCGGGAACAGGAAGTTCCCGGCCGTCGACGCGGACTCCTTCCCGCGCACGCCGAGGGTGACCAGCCAGAGCAAGGTCCCGGCCTGGCTCAACGACCCGACGATGTACCACAACCGGGGCGACTCGACGTACGCCGGCGAGTCCACGACCTACGGCGACTTCTCCGGCCTGGACGACCTGTGGACCGAGCGTCCCGAGGTCGTCCAGGGCATGGAGAAGATCTACGAGCGGTGGGTGAAGAACTTCGGCGTCGACGGCTTCCGGATCGACACCGTCAAGCACGTGAACACGGAGTTCTGGACCCAGTGGGCCACCGCGCTCGACAAGTACGCGGCCGCGCACGGGCGGAAGAACTTCTTCATGTTCGGCGAGGTCTACTCGGCGGACACGTCCATCACGTCCCCGTACGTCACCCGGGGCCGGCTGGACGCCACCCTCGACTTCCCCTTCCAGGACGCGGCCCGCTCCTACACCTCCCAGGGCGGCAGCGCCCAGCGGCTGGCGAGCGTCTTCGGTGACGACTACAAGTACACGACCGACAAGGCCAACGCGTACGAGCAGGTCACCTTCCTCGGCAACCACGACATGGGCCGCATCGGGTACTTCCTGAAGCAGGACAACCCGAAGGCCGACGACGCCGAGATCCTGCGCAAGGACCGGCTCGCCAACGAGCTGATGTTCCTCAGCCGCGGCAACCCGGTCGTCTACTACGGCGACGAGCAGGGCTTCACCGGCTCCGGCGGCGACAAGGACGCCCGCCAGACGATGTTCGCCTCCAAGGTCGCCGACTACCTGGACGACGACGAGATCGGCACCGACCGCACCCACGCGAGCGACGCCTACGACACCAAGGCGCCGCTCTACAAGGAGATCGCCGCTCTCTCCAAGCTCCGGAAGAACAACCCCGCCCTGACGGACGGAGTCCAGACCGAGCGGTACGCGGCCGACGGCGCAGGCGTCTACGCCTTCACCCGTACGGACGCGAAGACGGGCGCCGAGTACGTGGTCGCCTTCAACAACGCCGACAGCGAGAAGTCCGCGGCCTTCTCCACCGGCTCGGCGGACATGGCGTACCAGGGCATCTACGGGACCTCCGACACGGTGAAGTCCGACAACGACCGCAAGCTCACCGTCACCGTCCCGGCCGGTTCCGCCGTGGTCCTCAAGGCCACCGGCGCCCTCGCCGAGCCCGCCGCCAAGCCGACCGTCACCCTGAAGGCTCCGGCGACCGGAGCCACCGGCACCGTGGACGTCACCGCCGACGTCGACGGCGGTCAGCTCAACCGCGTGGTCTTCGCAGCCCAGGTCGGCAACGGCGCGTGGAAGACGCTCGGCTCCGCCGACCACGCCCCTTACAAGGTCACCCAGGCCATCGGCAAGGACGTACCCGCCGGGACCGCCCTGCGCTACAAGGCGGTCGTGATCGACTCGGCCGGGCGCACCGCGAGCGCGCTGGCGAGCAGCACCACCGGCACCCCGGCCGCACCCGAGGTCCCCACGGCCTCCTCCCGGGACTACGCGATCGTCCACTACAAGCGCACCGACGGCGACTACGCCGACTGGGGCCTGTACGCCTGGGGCGACCTCGCCGACGGAGAGTCGACCACCTGGCCGAACAGCCACCCCTTCGTCGGCCGCGACGCCTACGGCGCCTTCGCCTACGTCAAGCTGAAGCCGGGCGCCTCGAACGTCGGCTTCCTGGTCATCGACAAGGACGGCAACAAGGACGTCTCCGCCGACCGGTCCATCGACGTCACCAAGACCGGTGAGGTCTGGGTCGAGCAGGGCAAGGCGGACGTCCTCACGCAGCGGCCCGACTATCCCGCCCAGGACAAGACCAAGGCGGTCATCCACTACCACCGCGCCGACGGCGACTACGACGGCTGGGGCCTGCACGTCTGGACGGGTGCCGCGAACCCCACCGACTGGTCGAACCCGCTGAAGCCGGTGAAGACTGATGCCTATGGCGCGGTCTTCGAGGTACCGCTCACCGAGGGTGCCACCAGTCTCAGCTACATCATCCACAAGGGCGACGACAAGGATCTCCCCGCCGACCAGTCACTCGACCTCAAGTCCAACGGCTACGAGGTGTGGCTGTTGAACGGCCAGGAGAAGTACCTGCTGCCGCAGCCCGCGGGCAGTGCGGCCGCCCTCGACCTGACCACGTCCAAGGCGGTCTGGATCGACCGGAACACCGTGGCCTGGAACGGCTCCGACGGCGCCGCCTCCACCCAGCTGCTGTACTCCCACGACGGCTCCATCGCCGTCAAGGACGGTGCGCTGACCAGCGACGACGAGCGCTGGCTGCGGCTGACGAAGACCACGCTCACCGACGCCCAGAAGGCGAAGTTCCCGCACCTGAAGGACTACACCGCCTGGTCCGTCGACCCGCGTGACCGGGACCGGGTCCGCTCGGCGCTCGGCGGACAGCTCGTGGCCTCGCAGCGCGCGGCGAACGGTGCCGTGCTGGCCGCGACCGGGGTGCAGATCGCCGGCGTGCTGGACGACCTGTACTCCGGCGCGACGAAGAGCAGCCTCGGCCCGGTCTTCCACGACGGGAAGCCGACCCTCTCCGTGTGGGCGCCGACGGCACAGTCGGTCCACCTCGACCTCGACGGCACTGCCGTGAAGATGCACCGGAACGCCACCACGGGCGTCTGGTCCGTCACAGGCCCCGCGTCCTGGAAGGGCAAGCCCTACCGCTACGTCGTGAAGGTCTGGGCGCCCAGCGTCCGCAAGGTCGTCACCAACAAGGTCACCGACCCGTACTCGGTCGCGCTGACCGCGAACTCCGAGCGCAGCCTGGTCGTGGACCTGGACGACAGGTCCCTCGTCCCGAGCGGCTGGGCGGGTCTGCACAAGCCCAAGGCCGTACCGCTGAAGGACGCGCAGATCCAGGAGCTGCACATCCGGGACTTCTCGGTCGCCGACACGACCGTCCCGGCGAAGGACCAGGGCACCTACCTGGCCTTCACGGACAGGAACAGCGACGGCTCCAAGCACCTGCGGCAGCTGGCGAAGTCGGGCACCTCGTACGTGCACCTGCTGCCCGCCTTCGACATCGCCACCATCCCGGAGAAGAAGGCCGACCAGGCGAGAACCGACTGCGACCTGGCCTCGTACGCGGCCGACTCCGACAAGCAGCAGGAGTGCGTGGCGAAGATCGCCGCGAAGGACGCCTACAACTGGGGCTACGACCCGTACCACTACACCGTCCCCGAGGGCTCGTACGCCACCGACCCGGACGGCACCGCCCGCACGGTCCAGTTCCGCAAGATGGTCAAGGCGCTCAACGACGACGGCCTCCGGGTCGTGATGGACGTCGTCTACAACCACACGGCGGCCAGCGGCCAGGCGGACACCTCCGTCCTGGACAAGGTCGTGCCCGGCTACTACCAGCGGCTCCTCGCCGACGGCAGCGTGGCCAACAGCACCTGCTGCGCCAACACCGCGCCCGAGAACGCGATGATGGGCAAGCTGGTCGTGGACTCGATCGTCACCTGGGCCAAGGAGTACAAGGTCGACGGGTTCCGCTTCGACCTCATGGGTCACCACCCGAAGGCCAACATCCTGGCGGTCAGGAAGGCCCTCGACGCGCTGACCCTGGAGAAGGACGGCGTCGACGGCAAGAAGATCATCCTGTACGGCGAGGGCTGGAACTTCGGGGAGGTCGCGAACGACGCCCGGTTCGTGCAGGCCACGCAGCAGAACATGGCCGGTACCGGGGTCGCCACCTTCTCCGACCGTGCCCGTGACGCCGTGCGCGGCGGCGGCCCCTTCGACTCGGACCCCGGCATCCAGGGCTTCGCGTCCGGGCTCTACACCGACCCCAACGGATCGGCGGCGAACGGCACCTCGGCCGAACAGAAGGCCCGGCTGCTGCACTACCAGGACCTGATCAAGGTCGGTCTGACCGGCAACCTGAAGTCCTTCGCCTTCACCGACACCGACGGCAAGGAGGTCAAGGGCTCCGAGGTCGACTACAACGGCGCGCCCGCCGGCTACGCGGACGCACCCGGCGACGCCCTCGCCTACGTGGACGCGCACGACAACGAGTCGCTGTTCGACGCCCTCACCTACAAGCTGCCCAAGGACACCCCGGCGTCCGACCGGGCCCGGATGCAGGTGCTGGCGATGGCCACGGCCGCCCTCTCGCAGGGGCCGTCCCTGTCCCAGGCGGGCACCGACCTGCTGCGTTCGAAGTCGCTGGACCGCAACTCCTTCGACAGCGGCGACTGGTTCAACGCCATCCACTGGAACTGCGGCGACGGCAACGGCTTCGGACGGGGGCTGCCCATGGCGGCCGACAACCAGTCCAAGTGGACCTACGCCAAGCCGCTGCTCGGCGCGGTGAAGGTCGGCTGCCCGCAGATCACCGGCTCCTCGGCCGCCTACCAGGACCTGCTCAGGATCCGTACGACGGAGAAGGCGTTCTCCCTCGGCACGGCCGCGCAGGTGCAGGACCGGCTGTCCTTCCCGCTGTCCGGCAAGGACGAGACGCCGGGCGTGATCACCATGAAGCTCGGTGACCTGGTCGTGGTCTTCAACGCCACCCCGCAGCAGCAGGACCAGCGGATCGGCGCCCTCGCCGGCACGGCCTACCGGCTGCACCCGGTACAGGCGGCCGGTACGGACGCGGTGGTGAAGACCTCTTCCTACGCCGCCGACTCGGGCACGTTCACCGTTCCCGCGCGGACGGTGGCGGTCTTCACGCGGGCGGCGACGTAGGGTCGGCCCCGTCGCCGTAGAACAGGAGTGCTCATGCCGCAGATCACCGTCGACTACTCGAACACGATGGAGGCCGCCTTCGACCGCGCCGGTTTCGCGCGGGCGCTGCACGAGGCGACCGTGGAGATCGCGGCGGCCAAGCCGGAGGCCTGCAAGACACAGTTCCGGCCGAGCGCACTCACGGCGTACGGGTACGAGGACCCGGCGGAGCACGGGCACGCCATCGTGCATGTGACCATCGGGCTCCTCGCCGGCCGCAGCGACGAGACGAAGGCGAGGCTCACGGAGGCCGTGCTGGATCTGCTCCGGGGGCATGTGGCGGACAAGCGCTTCGCCCTGCACGCCTCCGCCGAGATCCGCGACCTGGATCCGTCGTACCGGAAGTTCGACCGGTAGCGGTCCTCGCCCCTCAGGGCGCCAGGGACATCAGCCGGCCGACGAGCTCCGCGAAGGGCCCGTCGGCCGGCTCGTCCTTGACCATGGTGCGCAGCAGGGCGGCCGTGTCCGCGTCGTAGGCGGCGCTCACCGCCACCAGCACGGCGAAGTCGTGCACGAGCTGCAGCTCCAGTTCGGCGCGCGGGATGCGCCGGCCGTCCAGCCAGATCAGCGCCGTCGACTCGGCGAGCGAGATCCAGGAACGGACGACCAGTTCCATGCGCGCGGATGCCTCGGTGACGCCCAGGTGCGCGAGGATCTGCTCGTAGGCGGCCTGCCGTACGGAGTCGATGAGGGCGTTGGTCGTCGAGGAGCCGACGGCCGGGCCGCCGCGCATCAGGGCCGAGAAGCCGGGCCCGTGCTCGTCCACGAAGTCGAAGAAGCGGCGCATCACGCGCAGCAGCCTGGCCCCGAGCGAGCCCTGGTGCGGCTCCGCGAAGCGGCCTGCCAGATCCTCCGAGGCACGCTTCAACGCGGCTTCGTACAGGCTGAGTTTGCCGGGGAAGTAGTGGTAGACCAGCGGGCGCGAGATGCCCGCCGCCGACGCTATCTCGTCGATGGAGACCTCGTCGGGCGAACGGCGGCTGAACAGGTCGAGCGCGACACCGATCAGCTGCTGCCGCCGCTCCTCGACGCCCATCCTGCGGCGAACCCCGGTACTCATGCGAACACCTTACCGATCGAATCCGGCCCGGAACGGGCCGGACCGGCGCCGGTGTTCACATGAGTCCGTCACATATCCAGCACAAGTCGCTCACTTCTGGCCCGTGAGACACAGATCAGCATCGAGTCGGCACGCTCCGCATCCGTCAGCAGCTCGTCCCGGTGATCCACCTCACCCTCCAGCACCCGCTGTTGACAGGTCCCGCAGAAGCCCTGCTCGCAGGAGTAGGCGGTGTCGGGCAGCTCGCGGCGTACGGCGGCCAGCACGGTGGAGTCGGCGGGGACCGACAACGTCGACCCGCTGCGGCGCAGTTCGACCTCGAACGCGTGGTTGCCGTCGGCCGAGGTGCGCGGTGCGAACCGCTCCAGGCGGACCTGCGGGAAGCGTTCCTCGACGGCTGCCATGAGCCCCTCCGGCCCGCAGCAGTAGACGATGGCTCCCTCCGGCACATGCAGTGCGTCGAGATCGGGCTGCCCCTCCACCACGGTCACCCGGTCCCGGCCCAGCTTCTCGACCTCCTCCAGGAACGGCATCGACGCCCGCGTCCGACCGGCGTACAGCAGCCGGAAGTCCGTGCCTTCGGGAAGCGCCCGCAGCATCGGCAGCAGCGGGGTGATCCCGATCCCGCCGGCGACGAAGACGTACGACGGCGCCCCGACCAGCGGGAAGCGGTTTCGTGGTCCCCGCACCTCCAGCTCCATACCCTCCGTGACGTGCTCGTGCACCTCGCGCGAGCCACCCCGCCCGTCCTCGACGAGCCGGATCGCGACGGTGTACGACGAGGTGTCCTCCGGGTCGCCGCACAGCGAGTACTGCCGCACGAGCCCCGACGGCAGGACGACGTCGAGATGCGCACCGGGCTCCCAGCGAGGCAACTCCGCGCCTTCGAGCCGGAGTTGTGCGACCCCGTCGGCCACCGTCTCGTGCGAGGTCACCAGCAGCCTCAGCGCCCGTGAGCGAGGCCGGCCCGAGGTCGGTTCCTCCAGCGCGGGCATCGGCCACAGCGGCGAGGCCTGTATGCGGCGGCGCAGGGCCCGCCGGGTCAGCAGGGCGGCGCCCGCGACGAGCGCGACGGTGCGTAGCTTCGGCATCACGACCCCGTCTTCTCCGCCGCGAGTGCGGCGGGGGAGGAGGCCAGGTAGGCGACCGCCTGGGCGGTCGAGCCCTCCTGGGAGGGGTGGTAGGCGTGGCTGAGGTAGCGCGGGATGGACCTGAGCATGGCGCCGGTGGTGGGCAGGGTGCCGCGCCGGCCGCTCCGGTGGAAGTCCTTGAACGAGGCCTTGCCGTCCACGAGGGTGGGGTCGTTCTCCATGAAGAAGCGGGCCCCGCGCTGCCACAGGAAGACCAGCGCGCTGAAGGCCGTCGCCCAGGTGCGCACCCGGCGCCGGTAGCTGCCGTCGACGTGCAGGAACAGGTCGAAGGCGACGGAGCGGTGCTCGACCTCCTCGGCGCCGTGCCAGCGCAGCAGGTCCAGCATGGTCGGGTCGGCGCCGCGCCGGTCCAGCTCGGTGGCGTTGAGCACCCAGTCGCCGAGGAAGGCGGTGTAGTGCTCGATGGCCGCTATCAGCGCGACCCGCTCCAGCAGCCACCAGCGGCGCGCCCTGCCCGGCGGCAGCGTGCGGTCGCCGAGCAGCTTCTCGAAGAACCAGTCGACCTGTGCGGTGTACGGCGTCGGGTCGAGCCCCTGCTCCCTCAGGTGGGGCAGGACCTCGTCATGGGCCTGGGAGTGCATAGCCTCCTGCCCGATGAAACCGACGACGTCCTCGCGGAGCCGGTCGTCCCGGATGAGTGGCAGCACCTGCTTGTACACGTGCACGAACCACCGCTCACCGGCGGGCAGCAGCAGGTGCAGCACGTTGATCGTGTGCGTGGTGAACGGGTCGCCGGGCACCCAGTGCAGCGGTGTGTCCTCCCAGGAGAAGGACACGTTGCGGGCCTTGAGCGGTATGCGCTCGGACTCCACCGGCCGGGCCTGCGTGTTAGACATGGCGTCAATGTACTGACGGGTAGGTCATCTGAGAACCCCCGTGCGACACCTTGTTGACGCGAGTGTCAGCTAGGTCCTGTCGTCAGACGGGCGGACGACGGGAGTTTGACGACAGGACTTAGTGCAGGCCGCTGATCGACCTGCCGTCCGTCAGGGTGGCCTTCAGCTGCGCCTGCGCCCCCTGCTTGGCCCGGGCCACCAGCAGCGGTCCCGGACCGGACGCGGTGACCCCGCCCGTCGCCCGGATCGACGCGGTGTCCTGGCTGCCCGCGGCCAGCAGGTACCAGTTCCCGGCGCGGGACTTCCACAGCACCCCGGCCAGGACGTGCGGGTCGCGCGGACCGCAGGCCCGTACGTCCTGGCCCTTGGCCACGACCGCCCCGACCGGCCCGCCCGGCGTCCGGAACTGGGCCAGGGCGGCCGTACCGTCGCCGCGCCAGGTCTCGGCCCTGGTGCACACCCACCCGGCCGCCCCGCTCCCGTCGGGCAGCGGCTGGTCCGCGAACGCCCAGGCGTTGACGCTGCGGACCCCCGCGGAGCGTTCCGCGGACAGCGAGCAGGCGAACGGCGCCCAGGCGCGCAGCCCCTGCGCGCCGGACACCTCACCGGTGGCGCCCGGACGTCCGGCGGTGAGATGGGCCGGGACCAGCTCGCCGAGATCCGTGGTGAGTTGCGTGCCGTCGGCGTCGGTCAGCTGGAGCACGTTCCACGAGGTGCAGCTGCCGGGCTGCAGGGCGGAGCTGGCCATCGGTGTGGTGACGCCGTCGGTGACGGTGAGGGGCGCCGCGGCCGCGCCCGGCTTCATCAGGTCCCGCTCGGCGGCCTTCTTCACCCAAGGGGCCGTCAGATAGCGGACGTTGCCGTCGGAGCGGCCGAGCACCAGCGCGCTCGCCTCGGCGCCGGTCGCGCCGTCGACGCGGGCGAAGTCGAGGGCGGCGCCCGCGTCGTCGTCCTTGGGCTCGGCGTAGCGGGCGACGCGCAGGCCGTCGTAGAAGAGCGCCACGCGCGCGTTGTCCACCTCACCCGCGTACAGCAGCTGGGGCGGGCCGGCCGGGGCGCCGGTCTGGGTGCCGGGGGTGGCCGAGACGCGGACCGTCTCTCCGGGGCGAGCCCAGACGGCGAGGGCGCGGCGCAGCAGGGCCTTGTCGCCGGTGAGCGGGCCGCGTGCGGGCCACACGGAGAAGTCGCTGCGGGCCGCCGACTCCCACGCCGTCGGGGCGACGCGGGTGAGCTTGCCGGGGTCCAGGGCCGCCTCGGCCGCCGGGTTCTCCGCGTAGACGGGCGCGGCCGCGCCGTCGGGGCCCCAGCCGCCGCCCGGCACGGCCACCAGCGCCCCGCACACCGCGAGCGCGGCCGCCGCGGCGAGCGCGGCCTTGGTGTGCTGGCGGCGGCGCATCAGGTCGGTGGGCCGGGCCTGCAGGCAGCAGGGGTCGAACTCGGGGGAGGTGAGCAGCGCGTCCTGGGCGGGCACCCCGTTGGCCTCCGCCAGCGCGGACTCGGGGTGGTCGACCCCGGCGGACTTGAGGATCCTGCGGATGTCCGGGTCGGGCAGCTTCTCCAGGCCGCGCAGCACGTACGCGGCGCGGGCCGGGCCGGACAGGGCGGACAGCCGCTGGTCCAGGGCCAGCTCGTCGGCGCCGCCGGAGCGCGGGAACAGGCGCAGCCCCCACACCTGCGGGAGCAGCGGCGGCAGCTGGGAGAGCCGCGGCCGGCCCTTGCGGGGGCGGGTCGCCTCCAGCGCCGTACGCAGGACCCGGAGGCGGAGGAAGGCGTACCCGGGGTCGACCGCCCGGCCCGTGGACTGGGCCGGGATCACGGACGTCGGCTTGCGGCCCCGGGGCAGGGCGCGCTGGACGAGGGCGTGGGCCGTCAGCACCCGGCGGGTGCGGCCGAGGCCCGGCGGCAGTACCAGGTGGGCGAGCCGGACCAGCCGTGGGTAGTGCTCGACGAGCGCGGCCTCGGCCTGTTCGACGTTGACGACCGGGCCGGTGGCCCCGGCGGAGGAGGGCACGTGACGCTGGGCTACATCCTGTGACTGCACGTCCGGGAAAACGAGCGAGCCGTTGGTTGGTCACCGGCGTGCTTGTCCGCCCACGGGTGACTCACGCCTCCGGTTCGACCAGCAGGCGCGCGTAGTTGGCCATCGACCGCTGGTAGCGCGGCAGATGAGGGGCGAGGGCGCCGAGCACGAGGGAGAGGCCCTCGCGGTCGCGGCCGAGGCTGGACAGGCACAGGGCGAGACAGGCCCGTACGGCGTCGTCCAACTCGTCCGAGGGCGCGTCCAGTTCGGGGGTGAGGAGCTTGACGCCCTCCTCGGCCTGCCCGGTGTTCCGCAGGGAGGACGCCAGCTGGATCCTGGTCCGGCGCCCCTTGTAACCGCTCAGCCCGCGCGCCAGCGCCTCCTGGTACAGCGGCACCGCCTTGTCCGAGTGCCCCGTGGAGTCCCAGGCGCAGGCCTGCTCGAACGGGGCCAGCGCACTGCCCTCGGGCAGCTCGGCGACCAGCTCGTCGATCACGGCGCGGAACTCGGCCGCCCGCTCCTCGGGGTACTCGTCGAAGGTCGCCCAGGCGGCGGTCACGCGGTCTTCCCAGTCTCGGTTCACCGGGTCACCCTCGCACACCCGTGCCCACCTCGGCGCGGGATTTGAGCGCGCCACGTCCCGGAGCCGTATCCGAGGGGACTGGGGCATGCTTGGCCCACCAGGACCGGAGGATCGGATGAGGTTGACGCGACTGATGATCGGCGCCGCGGCGGTGCTGACGCTGGCGGGCTGTGGCTCGGGCGGCGGCGCGAAGGCGGTGCCGCCCACCGCCACGGGCAGTCTGGAGAGCCTGGCCGCCGAGGTGAAGTGCAAGCCGAACATGCAGACCGACGCCGACGAGATCCGCCAGGCCATCTGCAAGAACACCGACGGTCGGTTCATCCTCGCCACCTTCGCCACCGACCGCGGCCAGCGCGAGTGGATCAACGACGCGAAGGACTACGGCGGCTTCTATCTCGTCGGCCGCAAGTGGGTCGCCGTCGGCGACGACGGGGTCGTCAAGGCGCTGCGCGGCACGCTCGGCGGCGACGTCGAGGTGGGCACGAACCACCACGCCCACAGCGGCTGACCTGTTCGGAGCGCAGGAGGAGCGGAGCACAGGAAGAGCGGAGCACAGGAACAACGGAGCACAAGAAAAGCGGGCGGTGGGAGATTCCCACCGCCCGCTTTCCCAGGGGGTTTTCACTACACGGTCACTACGCGGTCACTACGCGCACCGCTGACCGTTGTTGATGCAGTTCGCGATCTTGTTCGCGAGGCCGCCGGTCGTGACGCTGATGAAGTCGTCGTGGTCGGTGGCCGGCTTGTGGAGCTGCTCCGGGAAGCCGTCCACCGCGTAGGCGTTCTTCACCTGGCCGTTCTGGATGGTCGGCGGGGTGATGTTGTACACCAGGCGCATCGTCAGCTGCGGGATCGCCTTGAAGCCGTTCCCGCAGACACCGCTCGCCGGGTCGGCGAAGGCCACGTGCGTGCGGTGGTTGGCGCTGTCGATGTTCTGGCCGTCCCAGCAGCTCTGGAAGGCGAACGTACGCACCACCTTGCTGCCCTGCGGGCAGATCGGGTACTGCGTCGTCAGCTGCACCTTGTTCTCGAAGCCGGTGCAGCTCCAGTGCGCGTTGGCGTTGGCCAGACCGTTGGTCGTGGTCTTGGCGTCACCGGTGATGATGCGCAGGAACTGCGGCATCGCGACGACCTTGCTGGCCGGGCTGCCGACGTACTTGATCTGTGCCGAGACCGGCGTCAGGATCTTGCCGACATTGCCTTCCTTGCCACCGCCGTCCCTGTTCTGGTCGAAGTCCTGCGTGCCGTCCTGGATGCGGACCACCGGCCAGTAGTACGACGACAGGTCGTTCCGGTTCTGGCAGCTGGTGCCGCCCTGCAGGAACGTCTGGTTGCTGGAGAACGCGTTGACCTTCTGGTTGCCGACGTAGTCGTGCAGGTGGTGCGCGCCGTTGGCCACGCCGGGCGCCACGATCACGTTGTCGGTGTTGTGGTTCTTGTTCGCGTTCACACCGCAGCGCGTGGTGAACGAACCGTTCGAGGCGTTGCCGGTCCTGGCCGGCTTGCCCTGGACGTTCGGCGCGACCTTCGTGATGTCCACGAAGTCGGCCGCGGCCGGGCCGTTGCCGGCCTGCCCGCCGACGTTCTGCTGCTGACCGGCGTTGCCCTGCTGCTGCCCGCCGTTCTGCTGCTGACCACCGGTGTTCTGCTGCTGGCCGCCGTTCTGCTGCTGACCACCCGCGGTGGTCTGGTTGGCGGTCTGCGTCGTACAGGCGGCGAGCTGCTTGAGCGAGTTGTCGAAGGAACCGCCGACCCGCTGGACGTCGATCCTGATCCGGTCGATCGTCGCGGCCCGCTTCTCCTTGAGGGGGCCGACGATCGCGTTCTGCACGAAGCTCGGATCGTTCGTCTGCGACTGCCGGGTGGAGGCGAGCCGGGAGTAGGCCTCGGTGATCTGCTTGTCGAGGTTCGCCAGCTCCGCCGCCACGCCCTGGCGGGCCTGGTTCGGCACGTTCGTCAGCTTCTGGCCGACGTCCGGGCAGGAGATCGTCGCGACCTGCGCCGTCGCGGCCTTGGTCTGGTTGCCTCCCCACGACTGGTTGTTCGACTCGTGCGCCGAGGCGTAGAAGTTCGCCCAGATCAGCCCGCCCCCACCGAGCGCTAGGGCCGCCGATGCGGCTATGGCCTTGGTGGCCAGCGGCGTACGGCGTTTTCGTGTGTTGCGTCCCATGGAACTCCTCTGACTTCCTTGCGGGGCAGCATCGAGGCGCCCGACAGGAGTGAAGCGGCGTCCATCCATACGGACACCGCCCCAGAGGTGTTCAGCCGTCTCACGAATTAGTCAGAGGTTTACCCCGCGATCGGGGCTCAAATGCCCGCTGAGCAGCGGAAGTTGCATTCAGGATCAGCGGCCGTGATCGAGGTGGGCGAGCACGGCCAGAACGCGGCGATTGTCGTCGTCCGACACCTCAAGGCCCAGTTTGCCGAAGATGTTGGAGGTGTGCTTGGCGATGGCCCGTTCCGTCACCACCAGTTGGGCCGCGATCGCCGCGTTCGACCGGCCCTGCGCCATCAGCTCCAGCACCTCCCGCTCGCGCGGGGTGAGGTTGCCGAGCGGCCGGTCGTCGGCCGCCCGCCGCGACAGCAGCTGCTGGATCACCTGCGGGTCCATCGCCGTACCGCCCGCGGCCACCCGTCGTACGGCGTCCACGAACTGGTCGGCGTCGAAGACCCGGTCCTTGAGCAGATAGCCCACCCCGCCGCTGCCGTCGGCCAGCAGCTCCCGCGCGTACAGCTGCTCCACGTGCTGGGAGAGCACCAGCACCGGCAGCCCGGGCCGCTCCCGCCGCGCCCGCAGCGCGCACTGCAGCCCCTCGTCGGTGTGCGTGGGCGGCAGGCGTACGTCGACCACGGCGACGTCCGGCTCCAACTCGGCCAGTGCCCGGGTGAGTTCCGGCCCGGACTCGACGGCCGCCGCGATCTCGAAGCCGTGGGCCTCCAGCAGCCGGACCAGTCCGTCGCGCAGCAGGAAGAGGTCTTCGGCTAGGACAACACGCACGGGATCTCCATGGTCACCAGGGTGGGACCGCCCGCGGGGCTGCTGACGGCCAGGACGCCGTCGAATGTACCGAGCCGCCGCTCGACCCCGGCGAGCCCCGAGCCCCCGCCGATCACGGCGCCGCCCCTGCCGTTGTCGGTGACCGTGATCCGCAGCGTGTCGCCGGCGTGGTGCAGGTCCACCCAGAGCCGGTCGGCACCGGAGTGCTTGACGGCGTTGGTGAGCACCTCGCTGACCGCGAAGTAGGCGGCCGACTCGACGGGCGCGTCCGCGCGGCCGGACAGCTCCACGCTCACCTCGCTCGGCACGGGCAGCCGCAGCGCCAACGCCCGCACGGCGTCCCCGAGTCCGCGCTCGGCCAGCACCGGCGGATGGATGCCGCGGACCAGGTCGCGCAGTTCCTCCAAGGCCTCCACCGAGTTCCGGCGGGCCTGGGAGAGGAGCTTCTTCGCCTGGGCCGGGTCCTTCTCCAGCAGCATCTCGATCGTGCCGAGGTCCATGCCCATCGCGACCAGCCAGGCCTGCGCCCCGTCGTGCAGGTCCCGCTCGATGCGGCGCAGTTCGGCGGCCGAGGTGTCCACGGCGTCGCGTCGGGTCTCGGTCAGCACGCGGACGCGTTCGACGAGTTCGCCCCGGCCGGTGTCGAGCACGGCTCGGGTGAGCCGGAAGTGCGCGGTCAGCATGCGCGGGACCAGACGGTGGGCGACGACGAGGAGCACGGCGGCGAGCGCGGCCGCGCCGAAAGCGCTCGTCTGGTCGGAGACCGGCACGAAGGCGTACCAGTAGGTGCCGCCGGAGGCCGGCACGTACGCCCGCCACAGCCCGGCCGCCAGCAAGAGTCCCTCGACCGGGTAGAACACCAGCACGGCCGGGAGCAGCGCGGTCACGAAGCCCGCCGTCATGTCCACCGGCAGCCACAGCACGTCCCGCCGGACCTGCGGGTCGCGGAGCAGGTGGAAGGTGCGGGTCCACGGCTTGGCACCCGGGGGGACGGGCCGGTACGCCGCGGGTATCCGCACCCCGCACCACTCGGCCGCGAGCCGTCTGCGGACGTCGGCCAGGGCCCGTACGCCGGTCAGGATCGCCGGGGTCGTGAACAGCCCGATGCCGAGCGGGACGAAGGCGACGGAGACCAGGGTCAGGACGAGGAACGCCACACCGCAGGGGAGCACGGCCACGGCCAGTGTCAGGCCCTGTACGGCGGCCAGCAGGACCTCTCGCGCACGGGTCCGCACCGCGCCACGCTTGATGTCGGTGTTCATGCGGCAAGTCTCGCCGACGCCCGAGCCCGGGTCAGTCGTCGGAGGTCCCCTCTTGGGGGGTGGTGTCAGGTACACCCCCCGCCCTGGCCAGCACCTTCGCCTCCACCTCCGGGGCCAGGCCCTTGGCCGTCCGGTCCGGCCGCTGCGGTGCCGTACCGCCGATCCCGGTCAGCCACCGCCAGGTGTCCGCGACGGTCTCGGCCACCGGCCGGCACACCAGTCCCGTGGCCAGCGCACGGGACACGTCCGCGCGGTGCACGGCGTCGTACATCTCACCGCCCGGCGGCACCCACACCGGCAGCTCGGTCCACGGCTCGATCCCGGCGTCCAGGATCACCTCCGGGTCTGTCCAGCGCAGTTCGGCGTCCGCGCCGGTGGCGTCGGCGCACGCCCGCAGCAGTTCACCCATCGTGGTGTGGCCCGGCGGGCTCACCAGGTTGTACGGCCCGCTCAGCTTCTGTTCCACCGCCCCGATGAGCCAGTCGGCGAGGTCGCGCACGTCGATGTACTGCACCGGCAGTTCGCGCGGCCCGGGTGCCAGGACCGAGCCGCCGCGGGCGATCCGGGTCAGCCACCAGGGGAGCCTGCCGACGTTCTCGTAGGGGCCGAGGATCAGCCCGGCCCGCACCAGCAGCGAGCCCTCCGTGCCGAAGGCCTCGACGGCGGCCAGTTCACCGCCCCGCTTGTCCCGCGCGTAGTCGGTCGCCTCCGCGTCGGCCGCGGCGCCCTCGACCAGCGGAGTGTCCTCGCGGGCTCCCGGGGGCCAGGGCCAGGCGTACACCGACCGGCTGGAGACGTACACGTACCGTCCGGCACGGCCCCGCAGCAGTCGTGCCGCCTCGTGTACGGCGCGGGGCGCGGCCGACCAGGTGTCGACCACGGCGTCCCAGGCGCCGTCGTCCCCGGCGAGGGCGGCCAGACCGTCGGCGGCGGTGCGGTCGCCGTGCAGCGACCGCACCCCCTCGGAAGGCCGGTGCCGTCCCCGGTGCAAGACGGTCACCTCCCAGCCGCGCCCGAGCGCGGCCTCCACCACGGCCCGCCCCACGAACTCCGTTCCGCCCAGCACGAGAAGTCTCATGCGGGGGAGCGTGCCCGGTACCGGCCCGGGAGAAAAGGCCTGTCTGCCGTAGGCAGACAGCCCAGGTCAACGCCCGGTCGGCGGCGTGTACTTGTAGCCGACCCGGCGCACGGTCTGGATGGTCCGGCGGTGCTGGGTGCCCAGCTTGCGGCGCAGCCGGGCGACGTGGACGTCGACGGTGCGGCCGTCGCCGACGTGGCCGTACCCCCACACGGTGGTGACCAGCTGGTCGCGGGTGTGCACCCGGTGCGGGTGCGCCACCAGGTGCGCGAGCAGCTCGAACTCCAGGTAGGTGAGGTCGAGTTCGCGGCCGTCGACCGAGGCGGTGCGCTGCGCGGCGTCGATGCGCACGAGGGGGTCGCCGGTGTCACCGGCGACACCGGGGTGGTCGGCCGGCACGGTGTGCGGGCGCTCGGCCGGGATGAGTACGAGGTATCCGACCATCGGCGGCCTGCCCGGCAGCGCGGGCAGGGTGTGCTGGGGCGCGGGCAGCCAGGTGGCGCCCGGCGGCAGGAAGTCCGCGACGTCGTTGCCCAGGCTCTCGACTTCGTTCGAGCCGGGGAGACCCCAGCCCTCGTCGGGGTCGACGGCGCGCAGCCGGTGCGGGGCGGGGGAGGTGGCGGGGACGGAGGACAGGGAACGAGTGGTCGCCATGAGAGGTCAGCTCTTTCGCGCGAGAGGTTCGTCTGGGGACGTACGTCGTGCGCGCTGGCCGAAGGCCGGGGTGTACGGCTTCAGAGGGCCGGCGCGTTCGTCGCGCGGCAACACACCCGGTCGAAGTCGTGGTGCTGACGGGACGGCCAGAAGGGCTCCAGGTCATGGCGACCCGTAGCGCGGTACTTCCGGAAGCTGGCCATGGACCCATTGAAGCAGACGAGCCGCCCGGGCAGGAGCCCGCTCTCACTCCTCGGACGCCGGCCAACACACAAGGGGCGCCCGCCAAGACGGCGGACGCCCCTCGTGGAAGCCGCTGGGCGGATCAGACCTGGCCGGCCTTCTCCAGGGCGGAGCAGCAGGTGTCCACCAGGAGGCGGGTCACCACGTACGGGTCGACGTTGGCGTTCGGGCGGCGGTCCTCGATGTAGCCCTTGCCGTCCTTCTCGACCTGCCACGGGATGCGGACCGAGGCGCCGCGGTTGGAGACGCCGTAGGAGTACTCGTTCCACGGGGCGGTCTCGTGCAGACCCGTCAGACGGTCGTCGATGCCGGCGCCGTAGTTCTTGACGTGGTCGAGCGGCTTGGAGCCCTCACCGAGCGACTCGCAGGCGGTGATGATCGCGTCGTAGCCCTCGCGCATCGCCTTGGTGGAGAAGTTGGTGTGCGCGCCCGCGCCGTTCCAGTCGCCCTTGACCGGCTTGGGGTCGAGGGTGGCGGAGATGCCGAAGTCCTCGGCGGTGCGGTAGAGCAGCCAGCGGGCCACCCACAGGTGGTCGGAGACCTCCAGCGGGGAGACCGGGCCGACCTGGAACTCCCACTGGCCGGGCATGACCTCGGCGTTGATGCCGGAGATCGCGAGCCCCGCCTTCAGGCAGTTGTCCAGGTGGGCCTCGACGATCTCGCGGCCGAAGATCTCGTCGGCGCCGACACCGCAGTAGTAGCCGCCCTGGGGGGCCGGGAAGCCGCCCTCGGGGAAGCCCAGCGGGCGGGCGCCGTCGAAGAAGGTGTACTCCTGCTCGATGCCGAAGATGGGCTCCTGGGCGGCGAACCGCTCGGCGACCTCGGCCAGCGCGGCACGCGTGTTGGAGGAGTGCGGGGTGAAGTCGATGTCCAGGACCTCGCACAGGACGAGGATGTCGTCGCCGCCGCGGATCGGGTCCGGGCAGGTGAAGACCGGCTTGAGCACACGGTCCGAGGAGTGCCCCTCGGCCTGGTTCGTGGAGGACCCGTCGAAGCCCCAGATCGGCAGCGCGTCGAGACCGGCGGGGGAACCCGTGATGATCTTCGTCTTGGAACGCAGCTTGGCCGTCGGCTCGGTGCCGTCGATCCAGATGTACTCAGCCTTGAAGGTCACGGGGCCACATCCTTCGGGGGTGGGTGCGGGTGCACTCGCGGGTGCTTGCGGCGCTGCGGCACTGGGGCGCCGCGTCGATCTGCGGGGCAGCCTGTCAACAGGCGATTTCCCGGCCATTGCTCTCGTGTGAACCCCGTGTTACCTGGTGGTTCTGTGTCCCGGCTCACGTTGTGAGGGCCGCACCCGCGGGGTATGGGCGCTCACGCGCGGCCCTCGGCGGCGGCCTCCCGAACTCCGCCCAGGAATCCCCGGATCGCCGCCAGCTGCCGCTCGTCGTACCCCCGCAGCAGCTCCAGCGACCGCTCGATCAGCGGGCCGAAGAACGCCTGGCCCAGCTCGACCGCGCGCTCCTCCACCTCCACCACGACCCGCCGCCGGTCCCGCTCCGCGCGCACCCGCCGCACCTGCCCGGCCCGTTCCAGCCGGTCGACGAGCGCGGTGGTTCCCGCAGAGTTGAGCCCAAGCTCGGCCCCGAGCCGCCCGGCGGTCGTCTCCTCGCCCGCGCGCCGTGCGTCCATGAGCGCGATCAGGGCGCGTACGTCGGTGGGATGCATGCCGTTCTGGTTCGCGAACCGGCCGCTGTGCAGGCCGAGTTCGACGGCGACGGCCCGCAGCAGGTGGACGATCTCCATCTCGGGCGCCGCGTCGGGACGGGGCTGGGTCGGCATGCGGGTCCTCCCGGCGTACTATCTCGCTCAACAAGTATCTTGCTGGGCGAGATAATAGGGGGTTCCTCCGTGCCGTGGACGAGCGTGTACGACGCCGACGCCTTCCGGGTTGCGTACGACAGGGTGCTGGCGAAATGGCCGGCGGACCGCGAGGCGCTGACCGTCGCCACGCCCTTCGGCGACACCCGGGTCAACGTCTGCGGCCCGCGCGAGGCGCCCCCGCTGCTCCTGCTGCCGGGCGGCGGCACGGCGACCTCCGCGTCCTGGTACGCCCAGGCCGCCGACCTGGCCCGCGTCCGGCGCGTCTACGCCCCCGACCTGATCGGCGCCCCCGGCCTGAGTACCCCGGCCACCGACCGCCACCCCCGTACGGTCGCCGACCTGGCTTCCTGGCTGGACGCCCTGCTGGACGGCCTCGGAGTGACGTCGGCCGACGTGGGCGGGCACTCGTACGGTGCCTGGATCGCCCTGCATCACGCCCTGCGCGCACCCGCTCGGGTACGCCGCCTGTTCCTCCTCGATCCGACCCTGTGCTTCGCCGGATACAAGGCGGCGTACCTGCTCCACGCCCTGCCGATGCTGCTGCGACCCGCACCCCGCCGGGTCCGCGCGTTCCTGGAGTGGGAGACCGGGGGAGCGAACCTCGACCCCGACTGGCTGGGCCTCCAGGAGGCGGCCGCGAGCTTCCCGTCCGCGAAGCCGGTGACGGGCCCCCGCCCGGCACCGGACGCGCTGCGCGCCCTGGAGATACCGGTCCTGCTGCTCGCGGCGGCGAACAGCAGGACCCATGACCCCATCACGGTGACGAGCCGGGCCGCGGCAACGCTGCCGCACGTGGAGGCCGTCGTACTGCCCGGTGTCTCCCACCACGCGCTGCCGCAGGCAGCCTCACCCGGCCTGGCCCGTCACCTCACCGATTTCCTGTCCGGTGGCTGAACCTCACCCCACCTTCTCGATCACCGCGCGGCGGATGAGGAACTTGCCCGGCTCCCGGACCTGTTCGAAGGCCGCGTTGTTCAGCAGCACACAACTGCCGGAGACCGAGGTGACCTTCACCGTCGTGGACTTGTTGTTGTCCAGGTTGGTGACCTTCAGGGTCGTACCCGCCGGGAACTGGCTGCTGGACGCGGCCGGGGCACCGCCCTCGCCCGAGAGCGTGACCGTGGAGCCCTTGCACACCTGCTGACCGGAGGCCGCGGCAGCGCCACCGCCGTTGTTCCCCGCGCCGCCGGCCTGCTGGTTGCCCTGCTGACCGGCGTTGCCCTGCTGGCCCGCGTTGCCCTGCTGACCGGCCTTGCCGTGCTGACCGGCCTTGCCGTGCTGACCGGCCATGCCCTGCTGACCGGCCGTGCCCTGCGCCGCCTGGGAGCCCTGAGCCGATTCCCCAACGGTGCATCCGGCAGCCTTCTGCTGGACCTCGATCTGTTTGATGACCGCCTCACGGTTGGCGATCCGGGCCGCCGACTGCGCGTCCGGTTTCGCCTTCTGGTCCGCGATGAACTTGTCGTTGTTGCCGTGGGCCGTGGCCAGCCCCTGGCAGACGGTCGAGTCCCCGGCGGACAGCGTCTTGGCGTTCTGCGGGCTCTGCGCGGCGTTCGAGGTGGACGCCAGCGCGAAGGCGCCGCCGCCCGCCACCGCCGCGGCGCTGACGAGCAGCGCGATCTTCTTCTTCGTGCCGAGAGTTCTCCTGCGCGACATCCGCGCCTCCTGAAGAGGTAGGGGAGCGTACGCCGCTATGTACGAGATCCCGAACGAGGTTACTCAGTGGTTGCGGGAGTTTGCCGAAGTAACCTGCGTCACAGGGGAGTTGAGCCTGCTCAGCTCTTGTTCCGGGAGAGCGCCTCCTGCACGGCCTCTTCGGTACGGGCCACCAGCGCGGTTCCGTCGTCGGCCGTGATGATCGGGCGCTGGATGAGCTTGGGGTGCTCGGCGAGCGCCGTGATCCACCGGTCCCGCGAGGTCTCGTCGCGCACCCACTCCTTGAGCCCCAGCTCCTTGGCCGCGGCCTCCTGGGTGCGGGTGATGTCCCACGGTTCGAGCCCGAGCCGGTCGAGTACGGCCCTGATCTCGTCCTCGCCGGGCACGTCCTCCAGATAACGGCGGACGGTGTAGTCGGCCCCCTCGGCGTCGAGAAGGCTGAGCGCGCTACGACACTTCGAGCAGGCCGGATTGATCCAGATTTCCATGCGGCCCACGGTACGCGAACCCTGCTCCCCACCTGGGAGCGAACGGTCCGCTCGGCCGAGGACGAGCGGAAGCCTCTCGGCGAGGTCGCCCGGAGCGGCCTTCTCCGCGTCGGCCGGCGTGCGGCTCGGCGGCCGACGGCAGATGCGCGATCAGGCCGAGGTGGTGCAGGGTCCACTCGAGCACGGACGCGCACAAGTAGTCGCCGACGGTCAGCACCTTGTCCTGGCTACCGACGCGGGCGGCGGGATCGGCGAGTGCGGCGGCGCGGCCCGCGGCGGAACCGACGTCGGCCAGGTGGAACGTGAGTCACCGCGGCTCGCCGTACGCGGCGGCCGGTCGCGGGATCAGCGCGCCGAGCGGGTCGTCGTCGGCCGGGAGCTCGGTGAGGAGGTCCCAGTAGGTGACCGCGTCCACGGGCGGTTCGGTGCCGGCGGGCGTGAGCGGCACGGTATCGCGGACTGCCCTCACTCTCGGTTCTGTTCGAATTTCCGCCACCTCAGGCGCACCTCCCGAACCTGCGGTGACGGGATGGCAATTTCCCTGCTGACCTGGAGCTTTGACGGACCCTCTGGGCTCCCTCATTGTCAGTGCCCAGCAGTAAACTGGAGGCAGTGTTCGAGGGAATCACCGGAGCCTTCCGGTGCTGCCCTGACCGCGACAGGAGGATGCCTGTGCCCGCTGCCGCCCTGAAGTCCAAGCCGTTGCCGACCCAGTCCACCGCCAAGCGTTCCGTCCAGCTCGACTCGCCCTACGTGCCCATGGAGAAGCGTGCCCTGCCGGCCGGGCGGCCGCGCGAGTGGTACGTCACGCACAACCGGCGCCTGAAGGCCATGCGCCTGGCCATAGCCCTGCTCGACCTTGGCGTCTACCTGCCCGACCAGGCGCGCAACGAGACGATCCGCAGCACCGCGGAGAAGATCGGCGTGCACCCGCCGTCGGACACGACGTGCCACATGGTGCGGGCGTTCATGCGGTACTCGCGCTGAGCCGTGGTGCCGGGTGCCCCGTGCGCGTCCGTGCGGGGCACCCGGCACCTCACGCCGACAACTCCCGCTCCAGGGGCGTCCGGAAGCGCGGAGTCACCTTCGTCGCCCCCACCCATGAGCGCAACCGCTCCGCCTCCGCCGCGACCGCCGCCTCGGCCTCCCGGCGTACGCCCGCCTCGGGGATGCGCCAGACGATCTCCCCGTCCGCCCGCTGGGCCCAGCCGCCCACCACCCTGCCGTCCCACCACACCGTCGGGCCCACGTTGCCGCTGCGGTCGAAGAGGTGCGGGCGCAGGTCCGCGGCGAGGTACCAGTCGCGCTGCTGCCAGGCCATGGCCGTCGGGTCGAGGCCCGGGAGCAGGGCCGCCCAGGGTTCTCCAGGGGCCGGCACCGGGTCCGCGTCGCCGTCGGTGACGTAACCCGTGCCCTCGTCCAGGGAGACCTCCAGCGCGCCGATCGCGGACAGGGCACGCCGGACCTCGGTGACTCGCCACCCGGTCCACCACTTGAGGTCCGCCTCCGTCGCCGGTCCGCAGGCCCGCAGCCAGCGGCCCAGCAGGTCCGCCTGAGCCCGCACCGCGTCCAGTTCGGGGTGCTCGGGGGCCGGCGCCCAGCGGAACTGGCTGGACGTCCAGGAGCCGAGCGGGCGGCCGCGGACCACCTTGCCCTCGACGCCGAGCACGCGCAGCAGGCGGGAGGAGACCGTGTGGACGCCCTCGTAGCTCTTCCCGGCCGCGTACACGAACTGCTCGCGCAGGCGCGGCTCGTCCGCCGTCAGCTCCGCCGCCGTCGCCTGGCCGCGCCGGGCCAGCGCGGCCAGCGCGGACGCCTCGACCTCCGCCAGCCAGCCCGCGTCCGGGGCGCCCGCCTTGGCCATGTCCTTGAGCAGGGAAACCCGTTCGCGGGCGGCCACCGTCAGACCCGTCGACGCGTGGACGACGGCCGTCAGCTCGGTGGGGAACACGAACACCGTGTGCCGCATGCCGTGCATCCGGACCAGCGTGCGGTCCTCGTACAGCGCCCGCTCCGTCTCCGGCACCGCCTTCGCCGGGTCGGCGAGCCGCGCCGCCACCGCCAGGTACACCGTCGCCGGGTCCGTGCCGTGCAGGGCCACCAGCGAGGCGGCGACCTCCTCCGGCCGCGCCGCCCGCGCCGTACCCGCCAGGCGGTGCCGCAGGGCGAGCCGGGCCCGCCGCTCCGCCACGCCGATGTGCCGCCGCCGTCCGTCACCCATGCCGACCTCCCCGTCGCTCACCATGCCTTGCCTTCATCGTCGCCGACGCCACTGACAGTCGGCCCCGTCACCCGATCGCCGTGCCCGGCATGCGCACGCCCACCCCCGCGGCCTTCACTGCGAACAGCAGGTCAGGAGGTGACGGGAAGGGTGAGGCCCCCGTAGAGAGAGGCTGCCGATGAGCATCCCCGAGGACCGACTCAGGCGCGGTACCCCCGAGGACCGGGCCCGGCACGGCAAAGAGACCCGTAAGCACGCCCCCCGCTCCGCGCACGCCCTCTGGCTCCCGTCCGCCGACCGGCGCGACCCCGTCGCCGTACTGGAGCGGCAGGGCCGGGACCGGCTGCCGGAGCTGCTGCCGATCCGGTACGGGCGGATGGCCGGCTCGCCGCTGGCCTTCCTGCGCGGCGCCGCCGCGGTGATGGCCGCCGACCTCGCCGCCCAGCCGCACACCGGGCTCAAAGTGCAGCTGTGCGGCGACGCACACCTGCTCAACTTCGGGCTCTACGCCTCCCCGGAACGCAGCCTGCTCTTCGACCTCAACGACTTCGACGAGACCCACCCCGGGCCCTTCGAGTGGGACGTCAAACGGCTCGCGGCCAGCGTGGCCGTCGCGGCCCGGGAGAACGGGCACACCAAGGCCGGGGAACGGGCCGCGGCCCGGGCGGCCGCCACCGGGTACCGCACCGCGATACGCCGCATGGCCGGACTTGGGGAACTGGCCGTCTGGTACGAGCAGGTCGACGCCGAGAGCCTGCTGCCCCTCGTCCGCTCCGCCCGCCGCCGGCGCCGCCTGGAGTCCACCCTCACCCGGGCCCGCCGCCGCACCAGTCTCCAGGCGCTCGGCAGCCTGACCGAGGTGGTCGACGGGCGGCGCCGGATCATCCACGACCCGCCGCTGCTGGAACCCGCCGGCGTGCCGGACATGGCCTCCCTGCGCAAGATCTTCTGCGACTACCGCTCCACCCTCGCCGAGGAGCGCCGCCACCTCCTCGACCGCTACCGCTTCGTCGACGCCGCCCGCAAGGTCGTCGGCGTGGGCAGCGTCGGCATCCGCTGCTTCATCGTGCTGCTCGCCGGGCGCGACGCCGACGACCCGCTGTTCCTGCAGATCAAGGAGGCGCGGTCCTCGGTGCTCGAGGAGTACCTGCCGAGCGGGCCGTACGTCCATCCCGGGCACCGGGTGGTCGCCGGGCAGCGGCTGCTGCAGTCCGCCACCGACATCTTCCTCGGCTGGATGAGCGGGCCGCAGGGCCGCTCCTTCTACTGGCGCCAGCTGCGCGACATGAAGGGCTCCGCCGAGCTCGCCGGCCTGGACCCGGCCGGCCTGCTCGCCTATGCCCGGCTGTGCGGCACCACCCTGGCCCGCGCCCACGCCCGCTCCGGCGACCGCATCGCCATCGCCGCCTACCTCGGCGCCGCCGACACCTTCGACCACGCCGTCGCCGACTTCGCCGTGGCCTACGCCGACCGGACCGCCGCCGACCACGCCACCCTCGGCGCGGCCATCGCGGCGGGCGTGGTGCCGGCCGAGCCGGGGGTGTGACCGGCCGCTCAGCCGTAGCGCTCCAGCAGCCCGCGCACATACGCCTCCAGCCGCCCGCCCAGCACCTCCGGCGTCAGATCCGTGCGCCCCAGCTCACGCCACGGTCCGGCCAGCTTCTGCGCGTCGGGGGAGTAGGCCAGGGCGTCGAGCAGCCGCCAGTACAGGTGGTCCGGCCCGTCCGCGAGCCCGGCGCCGCCCCGCTCCTCGTACCGGTCCCGGAAGGCGAGTCCGTACGCCGGGCCGTGCAGCAGGGCCAGGGCCGTCGAACAGTGGGCGACGTCGAGGTCGGCGGGGCCCCACGAGGTCTCCACCCAGTCCACGACCCCGGTGACCCGCAGTCCGTCCCCGGCCCCCGTGAAGAGCACGTTCCCCGGGTGGTAGTCCCGGTGCAGGAAGCGGCCTTGGTACGGCGGCGGGTCACGGCGGATCACGTCCACCGCCCGCTCCCACATCCCGCCCCCCGCGGTGCGGGCCAGCTCGGGCGAGGTCCACGCCTGGTACGGCCGCGGCCGCTCCTTCGGTACGACCGCGTGGATCCGCACCAGCTGGGCGGCGAGCAGGTCCAGACGCCGGTCCAGGGCCTCCGGGTCCTCGTCGTCCACCCGCACCAGACCCGGCAGCCGGGTCATCAACAGCGAGGGATGGTCACAGTGTTCGCCGGTCGCGTCCACGGCGACCAGCGCCGGGGCCGGGACGCCCTCCTGCCCCGCCAGCAGGCCGAGAACGGCCGCCTCCCGGGACAGCAGGCCCGGGGCGTGCCGCCGGAAGAAGGGCTTCACGAACGTGCGCAGCACCAGCTCCTCCCCGTCGTCCAGGGTGAGCCCGCGCATCTGCGAGGACCACCCCCCGGACAGCGGGCGGGAGTCGGCGACCGTACGGCCCTGCGGAAGCCGCCCGGCCACCCACCGCCGCGTCGCCGCCCAGCCCTGCTCCTCGAGCCCGCCCAGCAGGGCCGCCACGAACTCCCGCCGGTCCTCGGCGTGGTCGCGGAACCACAACCCCAACCGGTGGTCGGCGTCCGGGAGTTCGAAGCGGGTGTACTGGGCGCGCGCCGCCAGAGCGTCCTGGACGGCCTCCGTCACCTCAGGCGGGATGACCGCGTCGGTGCCCGGTATCGCGAGCACCGCCCGGCCCTCGTACGCTCTCAGGGCCGTCAGGGCGGGAGAGTTCCGCCAGCTGCCGGGCGTACGGATGATCTCGCTGAAGCTGCCTCCCCCACTCTCGGCTTCGCTCGAGCGGGAGGGACCCCCATCGCCCCCGAAGGGCACGTCATGCGCCTCCGGCGCGTACACGGCGGGCGCGCACAGCCCCACGGCGGCCACCCGCGGGCCGTAGTGCCGTACGAGATCCGCCACCGTCTGCCCGCTCATGCTGAACCCCACCAGGACCAGCGGGTCGTCCGCCGGAGCGTGCGCGTCGAGCACCGCCACCGCCTGCTCGAACCGCCGGCGCAGGCTCAACTCCGCCAGAGCGCCGGAGCTTTCGCCGTGCCCGGAGAAGTCGAAGGCCAGGGCGCGGCAGCCGTGCGCGGCGGCCTCGGTGAGCAGTGGCAGCAGCCGCTCCTTGCTGCCGTTGCCCGCGCCGTGCAGGAGGACCACGGTGGCCCGGCCGGGACCGCCGCTGTGCAGACCGCTGAGGCGTTCACCGTCGTATTCGTGAGTGAAGGAGATCGGCTCGCTCATGACACCCATTCACTCACGGAAATCGGGATGCACTCCGAGTGACCACATCCCTACGCTGGATTCACGCCGATCACACATCCACGCGAACGGAGGACCGTCATGGGCACCGTCGTCCTGTCCGGGACCGCCGTCCTGGTGATCCTCGGATTCGGAAACCACACCTGGTGGCTCGCCGCCGTCGCCGTGCTCTACCTGTACTTGCGGTACGGGCGGGGCGAAACCCCGTCCGCCGGGGGAGGGCAGCCGGGCGCGCCCACCACCTACCAGGCCTACCGCGAGCGCCGTGACCGCCAGGCCAAGTGGGAGCGCCGCTACCGTCGCGAGCGCCCCTTCGAGGCCCGGCGCCAGGAGCGCGAGAAGAGCGGGTGAGCAGGGGAGCCCCCGGTCACAGGCCGGGGGCTCCCCACACCGGGAACCAGCGGCTCAGGTCCTGCTCGACCCTGAGTTCGTTCGCGAGCACGGCCTTCACCTGCAACTCCAGTGCGCTGTCCCGGCGTTCGGCGGCGCCGGACAGGGGCGCGAAGGGGTAGAAGGTGCCACGCTTGTAAAGGTAGACGAGGGCCAGGCGCCGTGCCCGCTCGTCCTGGAACGCGGCGAGGGAGCACAGCAGCTGCGGCCCGAAGCCGTTGACCTCCATCGAGCTGTTCACCGCGTGCAGGTCGTTGACCAGCTGGGGCAGTTGGTCGGGGGTCCGCCGGGAGACCAGCCAGGAGTAGCCGTAGTTGTCCTGGGTGAGTTCCACCGGGGGGCCGCTGCGATCCGCGTCCGCGTCGAGCAGGGCCTGGACCTCGCGGTGGGTCTGTTCAAAGGCCGCGCCCTCGACCGTGGCGAAGCACACCGCGCCCTCGCCGGTCGGCGTGAACCCGGCCGCGACCTGGAGCGTCACGGCCGCCGACGGCAGCGCGAACAGCTGGTCGAGGTCGGGCGCGACGGGCTTCGTCCGCCCGAGCAGGATGTCCAGCAGCCCCAAGGTTCAGCCCGCCTTCCGCAGCCGTCTCACGTGTTCAGCCCGCCCCTCCGGGAGTGGCCGCCTCGCCCAGCTCGGCGGAGATCCGCCCGAGCTGCTCCAGCCGCTGCTCCAGCGTCGGGTGGGTGGAGAAGAAGCGCTCGATGCCGGGCTCCTTGCCCGTCGCCGGGGTGAAGTAGAAGGCGTTGAAGGCCTGCGCCGTGCGCAGGTCCTTGGTCGGGATCCGGGCGATGTCCCCGGAGACCTTGGTGAGCGCCGACGCCAGTGCCGAGGGCCGGCCGGTGAGCAGCGCGGCCGCCCGGTCGGCCGCCAGCTCCCGGTACCGGGACAGGGCCCGGATCAGCAGGAAGCTGATCGCGTACACGGCCGCCGAGACCCCCATCACCGCCGCGAACACGACGGCGGTGTTCTGGTCCCTGCGGCCCCCGAAGAGCTGCGAGTAGAAGGCGAACCGGACGATCAGTCCGGCGAGCACCCCGAGGAAGGACGCGATCGTGATCACGGCGACGTCCTTGTGCGCCACGTGCGACAGCTCGTGCGCGAGGACGCCCTCCAGCTCGGCGGGCTCCAGCCGCCGCAGCAGCCCCGTGGTCACACAGACCACGGCGTGGTCGGGATTGCGCCCGGTCGCGAACGCGTTCGGCATGTCCATGTCGGAGACGGCGACCACCGGCTTCGGCATGTCCGCGATCGCGCACATCCGGTCGACCACCGCGTGCAGCTCGGGATACTCCTCGCGCTCCACGACCTGCGCGTGCATGGCGAACATCGCGATCCGGTCGGAGAACCAGAACTGCGCCACGAACATCGCCCCGACCAGGACCACGACCATCAGCCAGGACTTCAGCAACACGATCAACGCGGCGACGAAGGCCACGTACAGCAGCCCGAGCAGGAACATCGTGACCGTCATCCGCACGGTCAGACGCCGATCGCTCCTAAAGCGGCTCTGCATCTTGCATCACCCCGCAGTCAGGCACTCGTCCCGCTGTCCAGTGTGCACCTGCGGCATCCCATAAGGAGGTCGCGAGCAGACCTAGGAGCGGCAAAGGCCTCCTATGGGTCCGGGCGCCTCAGCCCAGCTGGGCACGGGCCCGGGCGAGCAGCTCCGCGACCTCGGCGTCCGCTCCCCACGGCCGGACCCGCCGCACGGTCAGCTCGGCCCGTGTACGCAGCCGCTCGTCCGCGTCACCGAGCAGCGCCACGGCCGCCCGCAGCCGTACGAGGTCTCCGTGCGCGTCCAGCAGCCGGTACGCCGACACCCGTACCCACCGCGGCCGCCCCACCGCCAGCCGCTCCGCCAGCCATGCCTCGGGCAGCAGCCCGGCCGAGGGGAGAAGGGCGAGGGTGGCCTCGCCGACGACCCCGGGTGCCGGATCGTCCAGCAGCCGCCGCATGCGCGGTACGTCCGTCACGTCCAGCGTGCGCAGTCCGGCCACCGCCCTGGCCCGCACGCCGGGCACCGGGTGGTCCAGCAGCGGCCACAGCAGGGCGGCGTCCGCGTGGGTCCCGCACTCCGCGAGCCCGATCGCGGCACCTGGCGGCAGCGCCGGGTCACCGGGGTCGGCGCACCGGTCCCGGTACCAGGGCAACGGATCGGTCCCGTACTGCCGTACGACATACCGGGCGCAGGCCCGCACCAGCGCGGACCGGTCCGCCAGGAACCCGATGGCCTGCTTGTGCCGCTCCAGACGCCGCAGCGCGGTCACCCCGGCGGACCGGGCCCGGGGACTGCGGGCGCGGAGCAGCAACCCCAGCACCTCCTCCGCGTCCTCCTCCGTTACGGCGGCCAGGGCGGCCTCGGCGCACAGGCCCTGGACGACGGCGTCGTCGTCCAGGGCGGCCGCGCGGGCCAGCTCGGCGGCAGAGAGACGCCCCTCCTCGACGGCGAGGCCGTACGCGAAGCGGCGCACCCGGCGATCGACGGAGGCGAGGAGGGGCTCCAGCCGCTCGCCGGGCGCCCGCCGCAGCACCTTTCCGAGCAGGCCGAGGGCGAAGTCGCCCCGGTGGCGGTCGGCGAGGCGCCGGACCAGCGGGGCGAGCCGTGCGGCCGCCTCCGCGTCCAGCGCCTCGGTCAGCCGCTTCCTGGCCCGCTCCCGCACCGGCCGCGCCCAGTCCGCGCACCGCACGGCCACCAGCGGCAGCAGTGCCGGATGCCCGGCGACCCGGCCCAGCGCCCGGTGCCGGATCCGGCCGTCCCGGTGACACAGGGCGAGCACCAGCTGCTCCTCGGTGAGCGGGCCGTCGGCGCGCAGGGCGGCCGTCAGCGATCGCCCGCCGGGCGTCTCCTCCCAGGCGGGGACGCCGTACGGAGGGAAGTACCACTCGTCGGCCCGCACCTGCTCGTCCAGCCACAGCCAGGCGCCCGGGTCGCTCGTGTCGATCACGTCCCGCAGCACCGAGCCCTCGGCCAGCCGTTGCGCGGCCCCGGTCCCCTCCCGCATCCCCTGAACCCCCTAGTACGGAGAGCGCATCTGCGCGTACCCGAGCAGCACTATCACCGCGGCCACGCAGCCCAGCACCACGACCGTCGACACCCACGACGACCGCCGCGGCGTCACCGGCTCCGGGTCGGCACGGAACGGCGCCGGGTCCGGCGGGTTCTCCTTCCAGCGGGCGGCGAGCATCCGGGCCCGTGCGGAGGGCTCCTTGTGCTCGGCGGAGTTCGCCCACCTGTGATCGAACTCGCGCTCCCAGTCGTCCTGTTCGGTCATCCCCGTTCAACCTCTCTCGTCGGACAGAACCAGGAGGATGATCCCCCGAGAGTAGGAAGCATGGGAAGCGGCAAAGGTTGCCCAGGATGCCGGGTGGCCGCCGGGCGGCTAGCATTTTCGGTGAGAGCCGCACCGCAGGGTGTCCGACGTCGTCTGCCCTGCACGTACTTGTGCGGCAGCCCCTACCCGCGCCGGACTTTTCACTCCGTGGTCGCGGCCATCCGTCTCGTGCTCGGAAAGCCGCACGAGGGGTGGAAGGAAGGTGGATCCCATGAATGCACATCGCGCGAGGCGTCTCGCCGCAGTGTCCGCCGTCGGCGTCCTGATGCTCGGCGGAGCCGCGATCGGCACGGCAGGTACCGCGTCGGCAGCCACCCCCACCCAGGTGTCCACCAACCATGGCTGCTTCAACAACTGGAACTGCTTCAACCGCAACGGCTTCTTCGGCTTCAACAACGGGTTCGGCTTCAACAACGGGTTCAACACACCCGTCGTGGTCGTGGTCGTGAGCTGACGGCCGAGGGTCGCAGAAAACGGCGGAGGGCCGCCACCGGGGAGCGTTCCCGGTGGCGGCCCTCACATGCTGTGGGCAGCGTCGATCACACGTCGAAGTAGAGCTCGAACTCGTGCGGGTGCGGACGCAGCTGCAGCGGCGCGATCTCGTTGGTGCGCTTGAAGTCGATCCACGTCTCGATCAGGTCCGGCGTGAACACGTCGCCCTGGAGGAGGAAGTCGTGGTCGGCCTCGAGCGAGTCGAGGACGGCCGGCAGCGACGTCGGGACCTGGGCCACGTTCGCGTGCTCCTCGGGAGCCAGCTCGTAGAGGTCCTTGTCGATCGGCTCGGCCGGCTCGATCTTGTTCTTGATGCCGTCCAGGCCCGCGAGGAGCAGGGCCGAGAAGGCCAGGTACGGGTTGCCGGAGGAGTCGGGGGCGCGGAACTCGACGCGCTTGGCCTTCGGGTTGGAGCCCGTGATCGGGATACGCATCGCGGCGGAGCGGTTGCGCTGCGAGTACACCAGGTTGATCGGCGCCTCGAAGCCCGGGACCAGACGGTGGTAGGAGTTCACCGTCGGGTTGGTGAACGCCAGCAGCGACGGGGCGTGCTTGAGGATGCCGCCGATGTAGTAGCGGGCGGTGTCCGACAGGCCCGCGTAACCGGCCTCGTCGTAGAACAGCGGGTCGCCGTTGCTCCACAGCGACTGGTGCACGTGCATGCCCGAGCCGTTGTCACCGAAGATCGGCTTCGGCATGAAGGTCGCCGTCTTGCCGTTGCGCCAGGCGACGTTCTTCACGATGTACTTGAACAGCTGCAGGTCGTCGGCGGCGGCGAGCAGCGTGTTGAACTTGTAGTTGATCTCGGCCTGGCCCGCGGTGCCGACCTCGTGGTGCTGGCGCTCGACCTTCAGGCCCTGCTTGTCCAGCTCCAGGGAGATCTCGGCGCGCAGGTCGGCGAAGTGGTCGACCGGCGGGACCGGGAAGTAGCCACCCTTGTAGCGGACCTTGTAGCCACGGTTGTTCTCCAGGGCGCCGGTGTTCCAGGCACCCGCCTCGGAGTCGATGTGGTAGAAGGACTCGTTCGCGCCGGTCGCGAAGCGGACGGAGTCGAAGACGTAGAACTCGGCCTCGGGACCGAAGTACGCGGTGTCCGCGATACCGGTCGACGCGAGGTAGGCCTCGGCCTTCTTGGCCACGTTGCGCGGGTCACGGGAGTACTGCTCGCCCGTGATCGGGTCGTGGATGAAGAAGTTGATGTTGAGGGTCTTGTCGCGGCGGAACGGGTCCACACGGGCCGTGCTGAGGTCGGCGCGCAGGGCCATGTCGGACTCGTGGATGGCCTGGAAACCACGGATCGACGATCCGTCGAAGGCCAGCTCCTCGTCCGGGTCGAACGCCTCGACGGGCACCGTGAAGTGCTGCATGACGCCCGGCAGGTCGCAGAAGCGGACGTCGACGAACTTGACGTCCTCGTCCGCGATGAACTTCTTGGCCTCGTCGGCGTTCTGGAACATCCAGCTCCTCCTACTCCCGACCGTCCCGCCGGGGTGGTAGATCGTTCGTGCGGCCAGTGCGGTGGCACACGCTGCCTCCGACCCTAGGGACGGGTGATTTCTCGGGCGTGACCCGTTTGTTTCGCAGAAGTTAACCGGCCACGGTTCCACGGTAGCGCCGACACACCCCTGTGCGCCCTGCCCGATTCCGGGCGCGTACCGTGGACGGGTGGACAACAGGCAAGCAATGGGATCGTGGCTTTCCGGGCCGCGCGCGGCCATGGAAGAAGCCGGCGCCGACTTCGGGTACCGGGGCGAGCAGCTCGGCCTCCCGGAGGAGGGACCGAACTCGATCGCACGGCCCGGCAGGCGCCTCGGTGCCCTGGCCGTGGACTGGGGTCTGTGCGTGTTGATCGCATACGGCCTGATCACGCACGGCAACAGCCCCGCCACCAGCAACTGGGCCCTGCTCATCTTCTTCGTGATGAGCGCGCTCACGGTCGGCACGATCGGCTTCACCCCGGGTAAGCGCCTGTTCGGCATCCGGGTGGTGGCCCTGCAGACCGGGACGGTCAACCCGCTGCGCGCCCTGCTGCGCACGCTCCTGCTGTGCCTGGCGATCCCCGCCCTGATCTGGGACCGGGACGGCCGCGGCCTGCACGACCGGATCGCGAAGACCGTGGAAGTACGGAGCTGAACGTCGTACGACGAAGGGGGCGCCCGGCCATTGGCCGGGCGCCCCCTTTCTCGTACGAGGGGGACTAGCGGGCCTTCGGCCCGCCCTTCGGCATCCGCATGCCCTTCGGCATCGGACCCTTCGGCAGCGGCATGTTGCTCATCAGGTCGCCCATGGCGCGCAGCCGGTCGTTGGTGGCGGTCACCTGGGGGCCGGTCAGCACGCGCGGGTACTTCAGCATGGTCGTGCGCAGCTTCTTGAGCTCGATCTGGCCCTCGCCGTTGCCCACGATCACGTCGTGCACCGGCACGTCCGCCACGATGCGGTTCATCTTCTTCTTCTCGGCGGCCAGCAGGCTCTTCACCCGGTTCGGGTTGCCCTCGGCGACCAGCACGATGCCGGCCTTGCCGACCGCCCGGTGCACCACGTCCTGGCTGCGGTTCATCGCCACCGCCGGAGTCGTCGTCCAGCCCCGGCCGATGTTGTCCAGCACGGCCGCGGCGGCGCCCGGCTGGCCCTCCATCTGCCCGAACGCGGCCCGCTCGGCGCGGCGGCCGAAAACGATCGCCGTCGCCAGGAAGGCCAGCAGCAGGCCCAGGATGCCGAGATAGACCGGGTGGCCGATCAGGAAGCCGATCGCGAGGAAGACACCGAGGGTGCCGATACCGACGGCCGCCAGCACAAGACCGATCTTCTTGTCGACCTTGCTGGTCATCTTGTACGTAAGGGCGATCTGCTTCAGTCGCCCTGCGTTCGCGGCGTCCGCCGCGGTTTCCTTCCTCGCCATGCCACGAAGTCTACGTGCCCCCGGGAGTGCCCACGACGGCAGTGCCCGGTGGGGGAGAGGTTTCAGGAGCGGGTGGCGGCCTGCTCGAGCACGCGCTGCGCCTCGACCCGGTCCTTGGCGCGGCGGCGGTCCTCCAGCACGGAGGTCCAGGCGTTGCGGCGGGCGGTGCGCTGGCCGCCGCTCATGAGCAGGGACTCGACGGCGCGGAGCGCGTCGGCGAAGGACGGAATGGCGGTGGCGCGGACGGGCGCGGCCTGCATGATCGAGGTCCCCCCTCGGTCGGGTGTACGTCGCGTGATATCAGAGTCACTGATTGGTGTTACCAGGGCGTGACCGACCGGTCAAACGCCAATGAAGCCTTGATACGGAGCGCCGAAACACCTACGCGGCCCTGACGTCGCCCTCATCAGCGAGGACGGTCAGGACCGCGTGGACTCGGCCATTACTGGCCAGTAATAGCTTGTGCGTGAATTCACACAGCCTGATCACACAGCCTGGCCGGCGACGTACGAGACGCCCCTCTGCGGAGCGGCTGACTGACGCTGTTCGATCGCCATCTGGTACAGGCGTCCGGCGCGGTACGAGGACCGGACCAGCGGACCGGACATCACACCGGAGAAGCCGATCTGCTCGGCCTCCTCCTTCAGCTCCACGAACTCCTGCGGCTTCACCCAGCGCTCCACCGGGTGGTGGCGCACGGAGGGGCGCAGGTACTGGGTGATGGTGACCAGCTCGCAGCCCGCCTCGTGCAGCTGCCTGAGCGCCTCGCTGACCTCCTCGCGGGTCTCGCCCATGCCGAGGATCAGGTTGGACTTGGTGACCAGGCCGAAGTCGCGGGCCTCGGTGATGACCTTCAGCGAGCGCTCGTAGCGGAAGCCGGGGCGGATCCGCTTGAAGATCCGCGGCACGGTCTCGACGTTGTGCGCGAAGACCTCGGGACGGGAGGAGAAGACCTCGGCGAGCTGCTCGGGGATCGCGTTGAAGTCGGGGGCCAGCAGCTCGACCTTCGTGCGGCCGGCCTCGCGCCCGGCGGTCTGCTGGTGGATCTGGCGCACGGTCTCGGCGTACAGCCAGGCGCCGCCGTCCTCCAGGTCGTCGCGGGCGACGCCGGTGATGGTGGCGTAGTTCAGGTCCATGGTGACCACGGACTCGCCGACGCGGCGCGGCTCGTCACGGTCGAGGGCTTCGGGCTTGCCGGTGTCGATCTGGCAGAAGTCGCAGCGCCGGGTGCACTGGTCGCCGCCGATGAGGAAGGTCGCCTCGCGGTCCTCCCAGCACTCGTAGATGTTCGGGCAGCCGGCTTCCTGGCAGACGGTGTGCAGACCCTCGCTCTTCACGAGCTTCTGCATCTCCGTGTATTCGGGGCCCATTTTCGCCCGGGTCTTGATCCACTCGGGCTTGCGCTCGATGGGGGTCTGGCTGTTGCGGACCTCCAGGCGCAGCATCTTGCGTCCGTCGGGTGCGACTGCGGACACGACCGGCTCCCTGCTGATTGCTTAGACGTAGTCTTCGATTCTTCGGCGTACACCAGCGTACGCCCGTGCTAACTGAGCCCTACTCGTGAGGTCAACCTCACAGCCATGGGGCGCATTCCCCGATCAGGCCGGCGCCTTCTCGATCACTCTCGGCTTCGGTTCCGCGTTCTCCAGGATGTCCCTCAGGTGGCGCTCCACCACCGGCAGGACCTCCTCGATGGTGATGTCGCGGCCCAGCTCGCCCGCCAGGGAGGCCACGCCGGCGTCCCGGATGCCGCACGGGATGATCCGGTCGAACCAGCGGTTGTCCGGGTTCACGTTGAAGGAGAAGCCGTGCATCGTGACGCCCTTGGCGACGCGGATGCCGATCGCGGCGATCTTGCGGTCCTCGCGGCGCTGGCCGGCGTTGGAGGGGGCGTACTCCGGGCCGTTCAGGCGGGGGTCGAACTCCTCGTCGTGCAGCCGCGGGTCGAAGTCGAGGGAGAGTCCGCCGAGGGCCGGCCGCTGCTCGACCGGGTCGCCGAGCACCCACACGCCGCTGCGGCCCTCGACCCGGGTGGTCTCCAGGCCGTACTCGGCGCAGGTGCGGATGAGCGCCTCCTCGAGGCGGCGCACGTGGGCGACGACGTCCACCGGGCGGGGCAGCTTCTGGATCGGGTAGCCCACCAGCTGACCGGGACCGTGCCAGGTGATCTTGCCGCCGCGGTCCACGTCGATGACCGGGGTGCCGTCCAGCGGACGCTCGCTGTCCTCGGTGCGGCGGCCCGCCGTGTACACCGGGGGGTGCTCCAGGAGCAGCACGGTGTCGGGGGCCTCGTCGGCGAACCGGGCCGCGTGCACCCGGCGCTGCTCGTCCCACGCCTCCTGGTAGTCGACGGCGTCCGCGCCGAACCCCATGTGGACGAACCGCAACTCACTCACGGCAAGCGCCTCCCTCAGCGATGGGTGTGTCAGGCACGTAACGCGCCCACGCCACTGTACGTCCGACCCGCGAACGTCAGCCCTGGAGGCAATCCTCACACGATCGGATGAATGCGTGGCGAAGCATGTGATCGTCTACTCACCCTCCGCTACATTCGCGCCGTCCACGAGGCCATAAGGGCTGCTCACAGGCAATCCCGGCACTTCAGGCGCCGGAAGGCAGGAGACCGCACCGCAGATGACGGACCGACCCGCGCAGCGCACCCCCAACCGCCAGCTCGCCGCGCTCATCGCAGAGGCGGGGTTCTCCAACGCGGGTCTGGCCCGTCGCGTCGACCAGCTCGGTCTGGAGCACGGGCTGGACCTCAGATACGACAAGACCTCGGTCACCCGCTGGCTGCGCGGGCAGCAGCCCCGGGGCACCACCCCCGCCCTGATCGCCGAGGTGTTCACGCGCCGGCTCGGGCGCCGGCTCACGGCCCAGGATCTCGGCCTGGACGCCTGTGCGCCGGTCTACGCCGGGCTCGAGTTCGCGGCCACCCCCGAGGAGGCCGTCGACATCGTCAGCGGGCTGTGGCGCAAGGACTCCGGCAGTCACGCCGAGCTGCGCAAGATCGCCTTCACCCCGGCCGGGCTGGTCGTGCCCAGCCGGGACTGGCTGATCGGCAAGGCCGACGACAGGGTGGCCCGGGAGCCCGCGCCCCGGGTGCCCGCCCAGGCTCGCCCCGCCGCCAGGGACCGGCCGGAGGCCGTACCGGCCCCGCCCCGGCCCCGCGGACACGCCGCGCGTGCCCCCGGCCACAAGGTCACCGGCGGTGACATCGCCGCGCTGCGCTCGGTCGGCGAGCTGTTCCGCACCCTCGACGACGCCTATGGCGGCGGCCACGCCCGGCAGGCCCTCGTGCGCTACCTGGAGCACGAGTGCGAGCCGATGCTGCGCGGCGCCTACGACGAGCAGACCGGCCGCCGCCTGTTCGCCGCGGCCGCCGACCTCACCCGGCTGGCCGGCTGGACCTCGTACGACATCGCGGCGCACGGACTCGCCCAGCGCTACTTCGTACAGGCCCTGCGCCTCGCCCAGGCGGCCGGTGACCGGTCCTACGGCTCCTACGTGCTGGTCACCATGAGCCGTCAGGCCGTCTACCTCGGGCACGGCAGGGAGGCCGTACAGCTGGCGCGAGTGGCCCAGCAGGGCGTCGGCACAGGCGCGACGCCGGTCGTGCAGGCGCTGCTGCACGCCTCCGAGGCCCGCGCGCACGGGGTGCTCGGGGAGGTGCGGGCGTGCACCGGGGCGCTGGTGCGGGCCGAGCGCGCCCTGGAGGCGGCCCGGCCCGGGGACGAGGTGCCGTACTGGGCCCGGTTCTTCGACGAGGCGCAACTCGCCGACGAGTTCGGGCACTGCCACCGCGACCTGCAGCAGTTCCGGGCGGCCGCCCAGCACGCGGAGCGCTCCCTCCAGCTGCGCGCCCCCTCCTACGCCCGCAGCCGCCTGTTCTGCCGGGTCGTCCTCGCCACCGCCCGGCTCGGCCTCGGCGAACTCGACCAGGCCTGCGTCCTGGCCGCCGAGGCCGCCGGCCAGGCGGCGGAGATGCGCTCCGCGCGCGCGATCGAGTACGTCAAGGACTTCGAGCGCCGCCTGGAGCCGTACAGGGACGCGGCACCAGTGAGGGGGTACCGGGAGAAGGTCGCCGCGCTGGGCTGAGCGCCTAGGCCGCTCGTGGCAGCGTGGGTGCCGGATCCGCCCTGTGCATCGGGCCCGCCGCTCCCAGGTCCGCCAGGATCGCCGCCGCGGCCCGGTGGGCCGAGTGCAGGGCGCCCTGGACGGTGCTGGTGTCGCGGTGGTCGCCGCAGACGTACAGGCCGGCCAGCAGGCGCACCGGGCGGCGCAGGTCGTGCGGGGGACGCATCGCCGGTACCGCCTGCGGGGTGTGGTGCACGGCGAGCGTCTCCCAGCGGCGCGTCGAGGCGCCGTAGAGCCGCGAGAGGTGGATGCGGACGGCGGTGTCGACGTCGCCGGGCGGGGTGCCCAGCACGGTCGACGAGATCAGCACCCGGCCGGCCGGCGCGCGGCTCGGGTCGACGTTGCTGAGCACCGCCGTGTGCGCGACCGGTCCGCCGCGGTCGGCGTCCAGCAGCAGCGACGTGCCCGTCGCGAGGACCGCGGCCGGCTCGTCCGTGGTGTGGTGAACGACCGTCATCGGGTGGAAGTCCGGCACCCTGAGCCCCGGCAGCAGCTCGGCCGCGGCCCGCGCGTCGGTCGCCAGCAGCACCGCACGGCAACGGATCTCACCGTGCTCGGCCGTGGTCACCGAGGTCGTGGACACGGAGGTGACCCGCACCCCGGTGCGCACGGTCCCGGGCGGCAGCGCGCCGGCCAGCAGCTCCGGCAGCACCTCCGCACCGCCCTCCGGCACGCACAGCCGGCCACTCGCGAAGGAGTGCAGCGCCAGGTCGGCGCACCGGCTGGACGTGGTCAGCTCCGGGTCGCACAGCAGCGCGGCGAGCAGCGGACGCAGGAAGCCGTCGATCGTCCGGGCGGGCACCCCGCGGGCCGCGAGGGCCTGTGCGGCGGGCAGTTCGGGCCGGGACAGCAGGCGTTCGACGGGGGTGGCGGCGATCCGGCCCAGGGCGGTGCCCAGGCGGGCCTGGTCGACCGCGCCGCCCACCGGCGCACCGGCCCGGCCCGGCGCGGCCGCCGGGCCCCTGGGGGCGCTCGCCAGGGCGCGCACCACATGGAGTGCGCCCCTTGCGCTCCTTCCGGTCGCCGGTGCGCCCGCGCGGTGGGTGCGCCCGTCGCGGTGCAGCAGCACGCCCGGCGCGAAGCGGCGCAGGGTGAGTGAGCCGAGCCCCGCGGTGCGGCGGAGCTCGGGATAGGACGTGGACAGCAGCTGTCCGATGCGGTCGAGCCGGAAGCCGTCGACCTTCTCGGTCGACATGCGGCCGCCCACGTAAGGGGCGGCCTCCAGGACTGTGGTCGTTACTCCTGCGCTGGTGAGCCGATGAGCCGCCGAGAGTCCGGCGATTCCGGCTCCCACGATGACGACGTCCACCTGGTACGCGGGCTCAAGCACGAGGCCCCTCCTGTGGTTGCGCGGCCGGTGGAGACGTCATGCCCCCAACAGGCTCCAGGGATACCCGAGTTCGGGTCGAGGTTAGGGCCGCGATCGGTCAGGAACAGTCGCGCATCAACAGGGCACGGTCGCACGACGGTCGCATACGCTCACAAGAGGTCGCAGGAGATCCCAGGAGCTTCCTGACGTCATGTCAGCCGAGTGGACGGCGTCCTCTCAGGCCGCGCGGATCGCGTCCTCGATCCCTGGGAACGCGAAGGTGAACCCCGACTCCAGCAGCCGCTTCGGCACCACCCGCAGGCTGCCCAGCACCTCCCCGGCCATCTCGCCCAGCACCGTCCGCAACACCGGCTCCGGGACGGCGAACAGCGTCGGCCGGTGCAGCACTCTCCCCATCGCCTCGGTGATCTCACGGTTCGTCAGCGGCTGGGGCGCGGTCAGGTTGAACGGCCCGGACAGCGTGTCGTGGTCGACGAGATACCGGATCGCGGCGACCTCGTCGTGCAGCGCGATGTACGACCAGTACTGCTGTCCGTCGCCCATCCGCCCCCCGAGCCCCGCCTTGAACAGCGGGAACAAGCGCCCCCAGGCCCCGCCGCCGCGCGCCACCACCAGCCCCGTGCGCGCGAACACCGTCCGTACGCCCGCCTCCTGCACGGGCGCCGCCGCCTCTTCCCACTCCACGCACAGCGACGGCAGAAACCCGTCCCCGGGTGGCGTGTCCTCGTCCACGGCCCGGTCACCGGTCTCGCCGTAGATGCCGATCGCGCTGCCGCTCACGAAGACCCGCGGCGGTGTGTCCAGCGAGGCCACCGCCTCCGCCAGCGCCGCAGTCCCGAGCACCCGGCTGTCCCGGACCAGCCGCTTGTACTCCGGTGTCCAGCGCCGGTCGCCGATTCCCGCACCCGCGAGGTTGACCACCGCGTCACAGCCGGCCAGCCCGGCCGCGTCCACCTGCTGCCGCTCGGGGTCCCAGCGGACCTCGCTCCCGTCCCGGGGCGCACGGCGGACCAGACGCACCACCTCGTGCCCGTCCGCGGTCAGGGACCGTACCAGGGCGCTGCCGATGAGACCGGACGCACCGGCCACGGCGATTCTTGAAAGTTCCATGACCCCAGCATGCGCCGCAGACCTGCAGGATGCGCGTAAAACGCGTGGGTCGGGGCGTCATCCGCCGTCATAGGGTGGCCGTCATGCCGGAGCCGTCCATACGCATCGCCCTGCCGGCCGACGACGAGGACCTGACCCTCCTCGACAAGGCCACGTGGTCCACCCTGCACGCGGTCATGCCGGAGCCGCAGCCGCCGTACGACCCCTTCTTCAGCGAGCGGCACAGCCCCGAGGACACGCTCGTCGCCGAACTCGACGGACGCCTCGTCGGTTATGTCCGCCTCGGCTTCCCGACCTCGCTCGCCGTGAACGCGCACGTACGGCAGATCCAGGGACTCGCCGTCCATGCCGACGCCCGCGGCAGGGGCGTCGGCCGGGCGCTGGTCCGGGCCGCGATCGAGGAGGCGCGCAGGCGCGACGCACGTCGCATCACCCTGCGCGTGCTCGGGCACAACACCCTGGCGCGCAGGCTCTACGAGGCCGAGGGGTTCGTGGTCGAGGGCGTCCTGCCGGAGGAGTTCCTGCTCGACGGCGTGTACGTCGACGACGTGTTCATGGGTCGTGCCCTGTGAGCCGCCCTACGACGTGACCAGCCGGCCCGTGTCCACCGGAGCGGTCGCCGTGGCCGCGCGCCCGGCGTCGCTCGCCACCTCGGCCGCCGTCAGCACGTACCCCGTCTCGGCGTCCGAGGTGGAGCGGGCGAAGACCACACCGAACACCCGCCCGTCGGTGGTCAGCAGCGGGCCGCCGGAGTTGCCCGGCCGGACCGTCGAGCGGATCGAGTAGATCTCCCGGGTGACCGTGTGGTTGTTGTAGATGTTCTGGCCGGTCGCACGCACCCGGTTCGCCACCGTCGCCGCCTGCAGGTTCAGGCTCCCGTCCTGCGGATAGCCCGCGACCACCGCCGAGTCCCCGCGCGTGGCGTTCCGGTCGAACCGCAGCACCGGGGCGCGCAGTTGGGGCACGTACAGCACCGCCACGTCCCGGTCCGCGTCGAAGAGCACCACCCGGGCCTCGTACGACCGCCCGACCCCGCCCACCCGCACACTCGGGTGGTCGATGCCCGCCACCACGTGGGCGTTCGTCATCACGTGCCGCGGCGTGTACACGAAGCCGCTGCCCTCCCGGCCCTCGGTGCCGGAGGCGCCCTCGATCTTCACCGTGCTCCGCTTGGCGGCCTCGGTCGCGGCCGGCGTGACACTGTCGCCCGTGGGCCGGGGCACCTGGGCCGTCGACTCGTTCTCGAACGGGTTGAAGACCTGCGGGAAGCCCGCCTCGGTCAGCGCGGACGTCGCCCGCGAGAACCACACGGGGGTCGTCGCCGGCATCGTCTGCTGCACCGCGCCCAGCAACGCGGAGTTCCGTATGGCCGTCGTCAGGGTCTGCGACGAGGAGGCGCCCAGCACGCTCGCCGCGACCCAGGCCACTATCAGCACCGCGACCGAGTTGGCCGCCGCACCCCCTATCCCGTCCGCCACCCGCAGCGGACCCCGGCCCTCCCGGTCCAGCTCCCGGCGCAGCCGCAGCGCCAGCCGGCCCGCCAGCTCATGCCCCACCACCCCCGGCACCAGCACCGTCAGCACCGCCAGCACGGTCGCGGCCGCCGACCCGCGCGCCACCATGCCGGTCACCCACGGCAGCACCCACACACCGACGACCGCGCCGCCCACGAACCCGGCCAGGGACACGCATCCGGCCACCAGCCCGCGCCGGTAACCGGACGCCGCGTACACGAGGATCACCAGTGCGAGCACCAGGTCGAGCAGGTCCACGGAGCCGCCTTTCTCTCGGATCCCCTCATACGGCCGGGACGGGCCCGATGATCAGTCACGCGCGCGAGAGCGGCCACCGGGCGGCGAACCGGCCACGTGTGCGTGTATCCCCAGAAACGTCCTCCACGAGGACGATGGTTCCACCGGGTGGCACAGCACACATCGCGGGCACGGCGGACCGGCCCGACAGTGGGCTCATGCCTGTCTTCCGAAGATCGCGTGGGGCGCGGAAGCGGCGGGCCGTGCGCGTGCCCGGCGCCGTACTGGTGGTGCTGGGATGCCTGCCCGGCCTGACCGCCGTCCTCACGCTGGTCCTGTGCGCCCGCGGTGTCGAGCGCCCTGTCACGGTCCGGCTCGGCCGGCCCGCGGCGGACCGGCCCCAGCAGGCCCACCACGCCCCGCGGCCGCGGATCGTGCCCCGCTCCGCCTGGCTGGACCGCACCGCGGCCAGGCGCAGCCAGCCGCCCCCGCGCTACGACGACAAGGTGGTCGCCGTCTTCGTCCACCACACCGACTCGCCCAACCGGTACGCCTGCGCCGAGGCACCCCGCATCATCCGCGACCTGTACGTCGGCCAGACCGGCCCCCGCCGCTGGGACGACATCGGCTACAACTTCCTCGTCGACCGCTGCGGCACCATCTACGAGGGCCGCGCCGGAGGCGTCGAGCGGCCCGTCACCGGCGCCCACACCCAGGGCTTCAACCACCGCACCACCGGCATCGCCGCCCTCGGCACGTTCACCGCCGGCGTCCCCGTGCCGCAGGCCATGACCGACGCGATCGCGGCCCTCACCGCCTGGAAGCTCGGCCTCGCCGACGTCGACCCGCGCTCCCGCACCCGCCTGGTCTCCAGCAACGGCCTCAGCCGCTACAAGGCCGGCAGCACCGCCACGCTGCCCGCCGTGGCCGGCCACAACGACGGCTTCATGACCAGTTGCCCGGGCGCCGCCCTGACCGCCCGGCTCCCGGAGATCAGGCAGACCGCGGCCCGCCTCCAGGGCCGTGTCCCGCCCGGACGCGTGCCCACAGGAACGCCACAGGCGGCTCACCGCACCCCCTGAGGTCGCCGCCCTACCGTCGAGGCACGCACTCAGCGGGAGATGCGCCGACTGGAGGTGGGGAGACGATGAGCGGTCGTACACGGCAGCGGGACGAGCAGGCCCGGCGGTCCGGGCCCGCGGCCTCCGTGTGGGCCCGGGCGGTGCGCCGCCCCTGGACCGTCGTCTGCGTGGTCGCGGCGGTCGTGGTCGGACCGGCCGCCGCGACGGCCTCGGCACTCGACCGGGCCAACGCCGCGCCGCCGTTGCACGCGCCCGGAGTCAGCTCTTGAAACGCGCCGAAAGCCGGGGATACAGCTCGGCGAGGGCCGCCTCGTTCTCGAAGTCGATCGGGGTGCCCTCCGGTTCGGCGGGAGCGGCCGAGATGCCGAGGTCCGGGGCGACGGCGCCGGTGAGCTGCTCGTACGCCTCGTCCGCGGCGTACCCCAGCTCCTCGCCGTCGCCGTCGATCTCCTCGTCGAAGTCCTCCAGCAGCTCCGCCAGCGAGTCCGGGCTGTGCAGGGCGCCCTCGAAGACCTCCCGGCCCTGGCCGATGAGCCAGCAGCGGAAGTAGTCGAACGCGTCGTCGCTGGCCCCGCGCAGCAGCACCCAGGCGGCGCCCCACAGGTCCCAGTGGTAGGCGCGGTTGTAGCGGGACTCGAAGTGACGGGCGAAGTCCAGGACCGTCTCCGGGTCCAGCTGGAGCAGCCGGTCCACGAGCAGGTCGGCCTGCTCCTCGGGGTCGCCCTCGGCGGCCTGGCGGGTGGTGTCGATCAGCTCCCAGAACTCCGACTCTTCCATCACGGGTCCAGCATCGGGCCTGAGCCGGTGGGGCGCACGCGGAGTCGCGCGGAGTGCAGCGGATCGTTATGAGATGTCCCTCCGGCCGTAGCGCGCGGCGAGCCGGGCCGCGTCCGCCGCGCACCGCTCCCGCAGGCTTTCCGGCGCCAGCACCTCGGCCTCCGTGCCCAGCGCCGTCAGCTGGGTGTGCGCGACCTCCTCCGACTCCACCGGCACGGTCAGCGTCACCCACCCCTCGGCGTCCGGCTCGCCCACGCTCGTGAGCGCCTCGCGCGCGGAGAGCGGGTCGACGGCGTACGGCAGCCTGCGCACGCCGTCCGGGGACAGCCGTACGACGACCTCGGCGCGCAGGATCGACCGGGCGAACCGCTCGGCCTGCTCGGCCCAGTAGCGGGGCAGGTCGAACTCCGGATCACGGCTGAAGCGCTCGGCGCGGGCCTCGACGGCGTCGAAGCGGTCGATCCGGTACGTCCGGAAGGCGCCGCCGTCGGCCACCCGCGCGCACAGGTACCAGACACCCGCCTTCAGCACGAGCCCGTACGGCTCCAGCTCCCGCTCGACGGCCGCTTCCCCGCGCCGGTAGACGGCCCCGATCCGCCGGTCGTTCCACACCGCCTCGGCGATCACGGGCAGCAGCGCGGGTGTCTCCGGCTCCCGGAACCAGGCGGGCGCGTCCAGATGGAAACGCTGGGCGGCGCTGTCCGGGGCGTCCCGCAGGGAGGGCAGCAGCGCGGCGGAGACCTTCAGCCGGGCGGCGGAGGCGACGTCGTCCAGCCCCATCTCCCGCAGCGCCCCCGGCACCCCGCTCAGGAACAGGGCCTCGGCCTCGCTGCGCGCCAGCCCCGTCAGCCGCGTGCGGTACCCGCCGATCAGCCGGTACCCGCCGGCCCGCCCCCGGTCGGCGTACACCGGCACCCCGGCCTCCGACAGCGCCTGCGCGTCCCGCGTGACCGTCCGCTCCGACACCTCCAGCTCCCGGGCCAGCTCGGCGGCGGTCATGGAGGGCCGGGACTGGAGAAGGAGCACCATCTTGATGAGCCGCGCGGCACGCATGCGTTTCATGATGCCGGGAGCCACTGACAAAGAAGGGGTACGGCAACAGCCGTACCCCTTCCATGAACTCAGGTGACTACAGCCCGTACTTCTCCCGGGCTTCCTTCACCGCCGTCGCCTTGACCTCGCCGCGCTTGGCGAGCTGGGCCAGGGCCGCGACGACGATCGACCGGGCGTCGACGCCGAAGTGGCGGCGGGCCGCCTCGCGGGTGTCGGAGAGGCCGAAGCCGTCGGCGCCCAGCGAGGACCAGTCCTGCTCGACCCACTGCGCGATCTGGTCCGGGACCTGGCGCATGTAGTCGGAGACGGCCAGGACCGGGCCCTCCGCGCCCTGCAGCGCCTGGCGGACGAACGGCACGCGCTCCTCGCCGCGCAGCAGGGCCGCGTCGGCCTCCATCGCGTCGCGGCGCAGCTCGGACCAGGAGGTCGCGGACCACACGTCGGCGGCCACGCCCCACTCCTCGGCGAGCAGCTGCTGCGCCTCCAGGGCCCAGTGGATCGCCGTACCGGAGCCGAGCAGCTGGATGCGCGGGGCGTTGGCCGGGGCGGTCACGCCCGCGGACTCCGCCGTGTTGAAGCGGTACAGACCCTTGACGATGCCCTCGTCGATGCCGAGCCCGGCCGGCTTGGCCGGCTGCGGCAGCGGCTCGTTGTAGACCGTCAGGTAGTAGAAGACGTTCTGGTCCTCGCCCGGCTTGGCCTCGCCGTACATCCGGCGCAGACCCTCACGGACGATCACCGCGATCTCGTAGGCGAAGGCGGGGTCGTACGTCAGCGCCGCCGGGTTGGTGGCCGCGATCACCGGGGAGTGGCCGTCGGCGTGCTGGAGGCCCTCGCCCGTCAGGGTCGTACGGCCCGCGGTCGCGCCGACGAGGAAGCCGCGGCCGAGCTGGTCGCCGAGCTGCCACATCTGGTCGGCCGTGCGCTGCCAGCCGAACATCGAGTAGAAGATGTAGAAGGGGATCATCGCCTCGCCGTGCGTGGCGTACGCGCTGGACGCGGCGATGAAGTCGGCCATCGAACCGGCCTCGGTGATCCCCTCGTTGAGGATCTGGCCGTTCTTGGCCTCCTTGTAGTACATCAGCTGGTCGCGGTCGACCGGCTCGTACGTCTGGCCCTTGGGGGAGTAGATGCCCAGGGACGGGAAGAGGCTCTCCATACCGAAGGTGCGCGCCTCGTCGGGGACGATCGGCACCCAGCGCTTGCCGGTCTCCTTGTCGCGGACCAGGTCCTTGACCAGGCGGACGAAGGCCATGGTGGTGGCCACGTTCTGGGAACCGGAGCCCTTGTCGAAGGAGGCGAACGCCTTCTCGGCGGGCGCGGGCAGCGGGGCCAGCGCGTGCGTGCGGCGGGCCGGGGCCGGGCCGCCGAGGGCCGCGCGGCGCTCCTGGAGGTAGCGGACCTCGGGGGAGTCGGCGCCCGGGTGGCCGTAGGGCACCACGCCGTCGGCGAAGTCGCTGTCCTTGATCGGCAGCTCGAGCAGGTCCCGCATCGTCTTGAACTCGTCCACCGTCAGCTTCTTCATCTGGTGGTTGGCGTTCTTCGACGCGAAGCCCTCGCCGAGGGTGTGGCCCTTGACCGTCTGGGCCAGGATCACGGTCGGCGCGCCCTTGTGCTCGACGGCGGCCTTGTACGCGGCGTAGACCTTGCGGGCCTCGTGACCACCGCGGGAGAGGTGGAAGCACTCGAGGATCTTGTCGTCGCTCAGCAGCTTCGCCATCTCGGCGAGCGCCGGGTCCTTGCCGAAGAAGTCGGCGCGGATGTAGGCGGCGTCACGGGTCTGGTACGTCTGGATCTGCGCGTCCGGTACCTCGCGCAGGCGGCGTACCAGCGCGCCGGTCGTGTCGAGCTGGAACAGCTCGTCCCAGGCCGAGCCCCACAGCGTCTTGATGACGTTCCAGCCGGCGCCGCGGAACTGGGCCTCCAGCTCCTGCACGATCTTGAAGTTGGCGCGGACCGGGCCGTCGAGGCGCTGCAGGTTGCAGTTGATGACGAAGGTGAGGTTGTCCAGCTCCTCACGGGCGGCGAGCGCGAGGGCCGCCGTCGACTCCGGCTCGTCCATCTCGCCGTCGCCGAGGAACGCCCACACGTGCGAGGCGGAGACGTCCTTGATGCCGCGGTTGGTGAGGTAGCGGTTGAAGCGGGCCTGGTAGATCGCCGACAGCGGGCCGAGGCCCATCGACACCGTCGGGAACTCCCACAGCCAGGGCAGGCGGCGCGGGTGCGGGTAGGAGGGCAGGCCGTTGCCGCCGGACTCCTGGCGGAAGTTGTCGAGGTGGCCCTCGTTCAGCCGGCCGTCCAGGAAGGCGCGGGCGTAGATGCCGGGGGAGGCGTGGCCCTGGATGTACAGCTGGTCCCCGGAGCCGGCGGCCTCCTGGGATTCCTTGCCCTTGAAGAAGTGGTTGAAGCCGGTCTCGTAGAGCCAGGCCGCGGAGGCGAAGGTGGCGATGTGGCCGCCGACGCCGTACTTCGAGCCGCGGGTCACCATGGCGGCCGCGTTCCAGCGGTTCCAGGCGGTGATCCGGGCCTCCATCGCCTCGTCACCGGGAAGGCCCGGCTCGGCGGCGGTGGGGATGGTGTTGACGTAGTCGGTCTCGAGGAGCTTCGGCAGCGCGATGCCGCCCGCCTCGGCGCGCTCCAGCGTGCGACGCATCAGGTATGCGGCGCGGTGCGGCCCGGCCTCCCTGGCGACGGCGTCGAGGGAGGCCTGCCATTCGGCGGTCTCCTCCGGGTCGCGGTCGGGGAGCTGGTCGAGCGCGCTCGGCTGGATGGCGTTGGGGTCGGTCATGTCGCCGCCTTCCTCAGTCGAAGGGGGTTTCCCTCATCGGTAAGGGTTCGGGGGTGCCCTTGGTCTTTGGCAGGACAGGGCGGGCGGACTTCGGTGGCGGTGTCGATCTGCGACTCCGTCGCGTGTCCGTCGGCGACTGTAACTCCCTGATCGATGATCGATCAAAGGGTTCCGGGGCAAAACTTCTCGATTCCGAGAAAGTAGGCACCGGGTGCCTTTGAAATGGGCACCCGGTGCCGCATCTGACCGGGGTTTTCGCAGGTGAGCGACGGTGTGCTCGGGTGAATCAGGCCCTCGGGGCGCAGCCCAGGACGTGGGCCTTCACCAGCTCGGCGATGCGCGGATCCCGGCGCTTGAAGGCCTGCACCAGCTCCTCGTGCTCCTCCGCGTACGACTGCTGGACCGTGCCCAGCCAGCGGATCGACAGCGCCGTGAAGACCTCGATGCCCAGGCCCTCCCAGGTGTGCAGCAGCACCGAGTTGTTCGCCGCGCGGACCAGCTCGCGGTGGAAGCCGACCGTGTGGCGGACCTGGGCCGTGCCGTCGGCGTCGCGGTCGGCCTCGTACAGGGCGAGGACGTGGGGTTCCAGGGCCGAGCAGTCCTCCGCCAGGCGGTCGGCCGCCAGCTCCGCCGCGATGGCCTCCAGGCCGGCTCGGACGGGGTAGCTCTCCTCCAGGTCGGCCGCCGTCAGATTCCGTACGCGCACGCCCTTGTTCGGCGCGGACTCGATCAGCCGCAGGGACTCCAGCTCGCGCAGGGCCTCCCGGACCGGCGTCTGGCTGACCTCCAGCTCGGTGGCGATCCGTCGCTCCACGATGCGCTCGCCCGGCTGCCAGCGACCGCTGACGATTCCCTCCACGATGTGCTCGCGGATCTGTTCGCGCAGCGAGTGGATGACGGGGGCGGTCATGAGGGCTCCTTCGGGAGGGGCTGACGTTTAGACAATACGGCGGGTTCGCTCCGCGGGTAGGGCGCGTGGGGGTGCTTTGGTGCAGGTGAGACGAGGCTTACACGGCGGCAGCCGGGCAAGGAGCGCCTGACACGCAAACGTCGGTGCCCTTGCCCGGAACTTCCGGACAAGGGCACCAGTGTGTTGCGGCGGGGCGGCGACTACAGGCCGAGCTCGACCTCGAACTCGCCAGCCTCCAGGATCGCCTTGACCGCCGTCAGGTAACGGGCCGCGTCGGCGCCGTCGACCAGGCGGTGGTCGTAGGAGAGGGTCAGGTAGGTCATGTCGCGGACGCCGATGACCGTGCCCTCCTCGGTCTCGATGACGGCCGGACGCTTGACCGTGGCACCGATGCCGAGGATCGCGACCTGGTTCGGCGGCACGATGATCGTGTCGAACAGCGCGCCACGCGAACCGGTGTTGGAGATGGTGAAGGTCGCGCCGGACAGCTCGTCCGGGGTGATCTTGTTGGCGCGGACCTTGCCCGCCAGGTCGGCCGTGGCCTTGGCGATGCCGGCGATGTTCAGGTCGCCCGCACCCTTGATGACCGGGGTCATCAGGCCCTTCTCCGAGTCCACCGCGATACCGATGTTCTCGGTGTCGAAGTAGGTGATCGTGCCCTCGGCCTCGTTGATCCGGGCGTTGATGACCGGGTGGGCCTTCAGCGCCTGGGCGGCGGCCTTGACGAAGAACGGCATCGGGGAGAGCTTGACGCCCTCACGGGCCGCGAAGGAGTCCTTCGCCTTGGCGCGCAGCTTCATCAGGCGGGTGATGTCGACCTCGACGACCGACGACAGCTGGGCCTGCTCGTGCAGCGCCTTGACCATGTTGTCGCCGATGACCTTGCGGATGCGGGTCATCTTGACGGTCTGGCCGCGCAGCGGGGAGACCTCCAGCGCCGGGGCCTTCTTGGCGGCGGCATGGCCTCCGGCAGTCACGGCGGCCGGAGCCGGAGCAGCGGCGGCGGCCTTCGCGGCCTCGGCGGCGGCGATGACGTCCTGCTTGCGGATGCGGCCGCCGACGCCGGTGCCCTTGACGGTGGCCAGGTCGACGCCGTTCTCGGCGGCGAGCTTGCGCACCAGCGGGGTGACGTAGGCGCCCTCGTCGGTCGCCTGGGCGGCGGCCGGAGCGGCCGGAGCCGGGGTGACCGGAGCCGGAGCCACCGGCGCGGGGGCCGGGGCGGCGGCGACCGGGGCGGGCGCCGGAGCGGCCGGGGCCGGGGCGGCCGGAGCCACGGGGGCGGCCGGAGCCGGGGCCGGGGCAGCCGGGGCCGGAGCCGGCGCGGCGGGGGCCGGAGCGGCGGCCGGAGCCGCACCCGCGGCGCCGATGACGGCGAGCTTGGCGCCGACCTCGGCGGTCTCGTCCTCGCCGACCACGATCTCCAGCAGCACGCCGGAGGCGGGCGCCGGGATCTCGGTGTCGACCTTGTCCGTGGAGACCTCGAGCAGCGGCTCGTCGGCCTCGACGGACTCGCCGACCGACTTCAGCCAGCGGGTGACGGTGCCCTCGGTGACGGACTCACCGAGCGCGGGCAGGACCACGTCCGTGCCCTGGGCGCCACCGGCCGGGGCGGCCGCGGGGGCGGCCGGGGCCTCGGGGGCCGGGGCCGGAGCGGCGGGGGCCTCGGCGACGGGGGCCGGGGCCGGAGCCTCGGCGGCCGCGGGGGCCGGAGCGGCAGCGGGCGCGCCCGTGCCGTCGTCGATGACCGCCAGCTCGGCGCCGACCTCGACGGTCTCGTCCTCGGCGACCTTGATGGAGGCCAGCACGCCGGCGGCGGGCGAAGGGATCTCGGTGTCGACCTTGTCGGTCGAGACCTCGAGCAGCGGCTCGTCGGCCTCGACGCGTTCGCCTTCGGCCTTCAGCCAGCGGGTGACAGTGCCCTCGGTGACGCTCTCACCGAGCGCCGGAAGGGTTACGGAAACCGCCATGGTTTCGGTTTCTCCTTACGAATTTGCGGAAGTCTGTGTCGTCGCGCCCGTGGACCGAAGGCTCAGTCGTGGGAGTGCAGCGGCTTGCCGGCCAGCGCCAGGTGCGCCTCGCCCATCGCCTCGTTCTGCGTCGGGTGGGCGTGGATGAGCTGGGCGACCTCGGCCGGCAGCGCCTCCCAGTTGTAGATCAGCTGGGCCTCGCCGACCTGCTCGCCCATGCGGTCGCCGACCATGTGGACGCCGACCACGGCACCGTCCTTCACCTGGACGAGCTTGATCTCGCCCGCGGTGTTGAGGATCTTGCTCTTGCCGTTGCCCGCCAGGTTGTACTTCAGAGCGACGACCTTGTCCGCGCCGTAGATCTCCTTGGCCTTGGCCTCGGTGATACCGACGGAGGCGACCTCCGGGTGGCAGTACGTCACCCGCGGGACACCGTCGTAGTCGATCGGGACGGTCTTCAGACCGGCCAGACGCTCCGCGACCAGGATGCCCTCGGCGAAGCCGACGTGCGCGAGCTGGAGCGTCGGGACGAGGTCACCGACGGCGGAGATGGTCGCGACGTTGGTGCGCATGTACTCGTCGACGAGGACGTAACCGCGGTCCATGGCGACCCCGGCCTCCTCGTAGCCGAGGCCCTGGGAGACCGGGCCGCGGCCGACGGCGACGAGGAGGACCTCGGCCTCGAACTCCTTGCCGTCGGCGAGGGTGACCTTCACACCGTCCTGGGTGTACTCGGCCTTCTGGAAGAAGGTGCCCAGGTTGAACTTGATGCCGCGCTTGCGGAACGCGCGCTCAAGAAGTTTGGAGGAGTTCTCGTCCTCGACCGGGACGAGGTGCTTGAGGCCCTCGATGACCGTGACGTCCGAGCCGAAGGACTTCCACGCCGAGGCGAACTCGACGCCGATGACACCGCCGCCCAGGATGATCGCGGACTTGGGCACGCGGTCCAGGACGAGGGCGTGGTCCGAGGAGATGATCCGGTTGCCGTCGATCTCCAGGCCCGGCAGCGACTTCGGCACGGAGCCGGTCGCCAGCAGGACGTGGCGGCCCTGGACGCGCCGGCCGTTCACGTCGACGGAGGTCGGGGAGGACAGACGGCCCTCACCCTCGATGTAGGTCACCTTGCGGGAGGCGATGAGCCCCTGCAGACCCTTGTACAGGCCGGCGATGACACCGTCCTTGTACTTGTGGACGGCCGGGACGTCGATGCCCTCGAAGGTGGCCTTGACGCCGAACTGCGCGCTCTCGCGAGCCTGGTCGGCGATCTCGCCCGCGTGCAGCAGGGCCTTGGTGGGGATGCAACCCCGGTGCAGGCAGGTGCCGCCGACCTTGTCCTTCTCGATCAGGGCGACGTCCAGGCCCAGCTGCGCCCCGCGCAGGGCCGCGGCGTAACCACCGCTACCACCGCCGAGGATCACTAGGTCGAAAACGGTGCTGGCGTCGTTCGCCACGTCACGTCCTCCATGCATGTGCGCCGTACGCCGGTCTCCGATGACCGGCAGGCGGCTGGTGTCCGGCCGCTTGATGCTTCGGCCCTTCGGTGGGGGCCCTGTCCTGCCGGGCTCCATCTTTGCACTTGTTCGAGGCGGACGAGACGCCGGGCTGGAGTGTGAGACACCCCACGCTCACCTGAAAGGAAGGCTCGGGGCAGCCCGCAAAAGGGGCGCGGGGAACCGTGCGACCAGCCCCCACGCCCCGAAAGCCGTCGTACGACAGCCGGAACCGAGCCTTCAGGCGAACATCAGCCCAGGTCACCCGCGGCCGTGAGCTCGGCAAGCCGGACCAGCGTCCGCACGGCGGAGCCGGTACCACCCTTCGGCGTGTACCCGAACGCACCGCCCTCGTTGAACGCGGGGCCCGCGATGTCGAGGTGCGCCCAGGTGATCCCCTCGCCCACGAACTCGCGCAGGAACAGACCGGCGACCAGCCCGCCACCCATCCGCTCACCCATGTTCGCGATGTCGGCGACGGTGGAGTCCATCCCCTTGCGCAGGTGCTCCGGCAGCGGCATCGGCCACGCCGGCTCGCCCACATCCTCCGCGGCCTCGTACACCGCGGTACGGAAGGCGTCGTCGTTGGCCATGACACCGAACGTCCGGCTGCCCAGCGCCAGCATCATCGCGCCGGTCAGCGTGGCCACGTCCACGATCGCGTCCGGCTTCTCCAGCGAGGCCGCCCACAGCGCGTCGGCCAGGACCAGCCGGCCCTCGGCGTCGGTGTTGAGCACCTCGACGGTCTTGCCGCTGTACATGCGCAGCACGTCACCCGGACGCACGGCGGAGCCGGAGGGCATGTTCTCGGCCAGCGCCAGCCAGCCGGTGACGTTGACCTCCAGGCCGAGGCGGGCGGCGGCGACGACCGCGGCGAACACGGCGGCGGCACCGCTCATGTCGCACTTCATCGTCTCGTTGTGGCCGGCCGGCTTCAGCGAGATGCCGCCCGAGTCGTAGGTGATGCCCTTGCCGACGAAGGCCAGGTGCTTCTCCGCGTTCGGGTGCGTGTAGGTCAGCTTGACCAGGCGTGGGGTCGCGGCCGAACCGCCGCCGACGCCCAGGATGCCGCCGTAGCCGCCCTTGACCAGGGCCTTGTCGTCGAGCACCTGCACCTTGAGGCCGTGCTCCTTGGCCGCGGCCTGCGCCTCGGCGGCGAACGCCGCCGGGGTGAGGTCGTTCGGCGGCATGTTGATCAGGTCACGGGAGCGGTTCAGCTCCTCGGAGACCGCGACGGCCCGGGCCACGGCGCTCTTGTGGGCCGCGTCCCGCGGCTTGCCGCCGAGCAGCGCGGCCTCGGCCAGCGGCGCCTTGCCGTTCTTGGCCTTGGCGTCCTTGCCGGAGTCCTTGTACGTGTCGAAGGCGTAGGCGCCGAGCAGGACGCCCTCCCCGATCGCGCCGACGGCGCCCGGGCCGTCGACGGGCAGCGCGAACGCGGCCTTCTTGGACCCGGCGAGCGCCCGGGCGGCCACGCCGGCGGCCTTGCGCAGCGCCTCGGCGTCGTACCCGGCGTCCTTCTCGGGCTCCGCGCCCAGGCCCACCGCCACCACGAGCGGCGCCTTGAAGCCGGCCGGGGCGGGCAGCTTCGTCAGCTCGCCCTCGGCACCCGAGGCACCGAGGGTCTCCAGGACGCCGGCCAGCCTGCCGTCGTACGCGTTGTCCACGGCGTCGGCGCCCGGCGCGACGACGGGTCCCTTGGCGCCCTTGGCGACACCGATCACGATCGCGTCGGCCCGGAGGCCGGGCGCCGCGGCGGTGCTGAGAGTCAGAGCAGTCACGGTGGTGAAATCTCGCTTCCGATGTGAAGTTGCTGTGGCCGATGAGGGGTGGGTCGACCGGTCCCGAGAGCCGACCCTAGGTGCAGGCCTGGGGGCATGAGGCAACCGGGGCCTTCACCCTGTCGGCGAACACCCGTGACGAGACTACGCGCGTACGGCCGTTCGCTCATGCCTGCGGGTGTTCGCCTGTGCGTGGCGTCGTGGCCACTTCTCACCCCCGGAGGTCGGTGAGCTGAGTCACACTCATCAGGTTCCGGTGGGCCTGCTGTCCGCGGATTCGCATGATTTCCGCCGACCCTCCACGGTTTCGCCGCCTCGACGGACGTACGGAGCAACTCGCCCTCTCCGCAGGAGAGTTACGGCTTCGTTGCCCAGCCCCGCAGCGGCTTCACACGCTACGTCGACGTCTCCGTGCCCGGCGGCGCCGCCGGGCACGGCTGAGGGGGGGTGGGATTCACCCCCACCGCAGCACGGAGGCGCTGGT
>NZ_JBSFHY010000043.1:0-93322 GCF_053597295.1 Streptomyces sp. NPDC001450 | reverse complement strand
GCAACCCGAAGTACATCGAAGCCCCGATGTACTCGTACAACCGGAATGAGGACCACTGATGGAGTCGGCCGAGGCGCCCTGAGGACGCCACCGCGACACGTGTCGTGCCTGCTCATTCTTCTCGGTCCGGGTGCCTCTCGTTCATGAGTTGTCATCCTCTCCATGTGATGACTTGAAGAAGTTTTCAATTCATGGGCGCGTGTCAGCCCGGTTCTTGAAGGTGACCTAGACCTCGAGTTGCTCTTCGATCCGCTTGAGCTGATGGCGGGCCATGGCCAGGTTCGAGCGGGCCCTGTCGATGACGAGATAGACGAACAGGCCGTTGCCGCTGCGGCCGGTCACCAGCCGGATGAGGTGGTACTGCCCTTCCAGCGTGATCAGGATGTCCTCGATCTGACTCTCAAGGCCCAGATGCTCCATCGTGCGCACCTTGGCGCGGATCACGTCCGTGTTCCCGGCTGCGGCGACCGTCAGGTCCAGGTCTCTGCCCCCGCCCAGGGTGCCGAGGGCCATGCCGCTGGTGTAGTCGACGACGGCCGCCCCCAATGCCCCCTCGACCCCGGTCATCATTTCCTTCAGAGCCACTTCCACACTCGCCATCGGCGCCTCCCCTTGGTTGTCGGCTGCGGCGGGCTCCGGTTCCTCACCCGCCCGCAACCGCACCGTAGGCGCGCCAGCCCGGCGGGCGATAAGTCTGCCCGGAAGCGACCAAAGATGATCGGACGGCCTTCTAATGTGGTTGTCGGATGACCAGAATTGATGAGCAGTCCGAAGCTTGGGGAGGCCGGAGGAGGGGCACGCGGGGTGATCGCGAGGGCCAAGACGACCGACGCGACCACCACCACGTCCACGAGCACCCACACGGATGCCTACGGCGCCTTCAGCTCTTCCACCATGCCGGCCGGCTTCTGATGGGCCGGGTTTTCCTGGAAGGCTGGATAACGTTCGTCAATGAATTCCAGCACCTCGCTGGAGAACCTGTAGGCGGCGGCGAGGAATTCGGCGACCGTGCAGTTCCCGGTCACTGACCGTGTGACGGTTACCGATTCGCCATCGGGGGTTCGGCGAGCTGCTTCTCGCTGGGCTCCCGAACGGAGTCCGGTACAAAGGCGATATCGAACATGACGCTCCAAGATGTGAATTCGAGGATGCCGAGAGCCTGCGCGGCCAGGGCCAGGGCCGCGTCGTTCAGGTGATGTGTCCTGGTTGATCACATGATGCCGAGGGTGATCAGTGGACGGTTGGCGTCGCGGGTGTGGTGGCGGAGTCCAGCGGCGATGTTCGTCTGGTTGCCGAGTCGGAGAGCGTCGATGGCCAGGTTACGCAGGGATGCCATGGCACGTGGAGCGGTGCCGGTGCGTACGCGGGAGGCGTCCTCGGCGTACGTGGTGTCCCTGACGTGGTGGATCTTGTTCTCGATGCCCCAGTGGCCGCGGACGCGGCGGGCGATCTCGGTTGCGTCGGCCTGCTCCGCGGTCAGGTCGGTCACCCCGTAGATGCGTTCCAGGGTGACCTTGCCGGTGGTGACGATCCGTCGGCGGCGCACGATCTGGACGGCCTGCACCGCGTGTGGGAACGCGATCCTGGCGACGGCGGCGGCCTTGATCCGGCGGATCTCGTCGCGGCCGTGCGCGGTGGCCCGCGTCTTGTCCAGGAGTGGCACTTCCCGCCATGGCAGGGCCTTCAGCCACTGGTGCAGGGTGGGCTGACTGCCCTTGATCAGCGCGATGTAGTGGGCGTGCTTGTCCTCGACGAGGAAGCGCGCGTGGGCGGTCTGCGAGTGGAGGGCGTCGAAGGTGACCACCGTGCCGTGCAGGTTGAGCGGGGCAAGCAGGGGCTGGAAGGCGGTGATCTCGTTGGTCGTGGCGTCCACCTCGCGCTGGGCGGTGACCAGACCGGTCCCCGTCATCGCGGCGAGCAGATGGACCTGGGTGCCGTCGGTGCGGCGGGCACCGCGCACGGTCTTGCCGTCCACGGCGAGGGAGGGCAGGGGCCGCCGGTCGCTGTCGTTCTCCTCCTGGCCGGCGGCGCGTTCGCGCCCGGCGAGCCAACTTCCGACGGCTGTATCCAGCGCGTCGCCGTCGATGCGTTGGAGGACACGACGCACGGTGGCCTCGGCCGGGGCGACGGGGCCGAGGCCCGGCTCCCGGCATGGGCCACCGAGCCGGGCCAGGACGTTGGGCGGGGCGTCGGCGGCCCACTCCGCGATCGCGGCCAGGGACTTCGCTCCGGCCAGGACCGCGCACGCGGTCAGGGAGAGGACGAAGGCGAGCGAGTGGCGTCGGCCCTGGTCCCGGCGGGGATCGGGCACCTGAGCCAGGCAGGTCAGCAGGCCGGGGAGGTCATCGGGGACGGTCGGCGCGGTGTCGGCGAGTTGGCCCAGAGGGCGCGGGATGAGCGAGGATGAGCGGGCAGGCACGGTCTTCCGTCGTGGTGATCAGGGACTCGACACCTCATGATCACCGGAAGTCGTGCCTGCCTCCGCGTCAGCCCCCGCAGTCCTGCCCCAGCTCCTGAAGCCCAATCAACCCGGATGCACCGCCGGAACGACGCCGCCCTGCCCGCGTACCCCGTCGGTCACCGTCATCGTGGCGCCGACGGGGTACGCCCGTCACCCGCGAGCGGAGTGCGACTTCAGCGGATGCGGTGCTTCCGCCAGAAGGGGCCGAGGTCCCTGTGCGTCATCGACTGTGCGGCCTTCTTGAAGCCGGCGGTGGTGGAGACGCCGTACCAGTGTTCGTGGGCGTACTTCTTGATGAGGCGCGCCATGGTGCCGGCCCCGAGGACGTGCTCCAGGTCGGCCAGGACGCAAGGGCCGATCCCGTACACGACCTGGAAGTACTCGTCACGGTGTGTAGACCAGTAGGCCATCGAGTTGGTGAGCGCGGCGGTGGCGCTCGGCCAGGAGTCGTCCGGCGAGCACTCGAACCCGTCCCAGCGGTAGTAGCGCGCGTTGGCGTACTGAGCGAAACTCTCGTCCAGCCAGGGTGAGTTGTACTCGTCGTTGCCCACGACGCCGTACCACCACTGGTGGGCGATCTCATGGACGGTGGCGCCGCCCTCCTCCTCGGTGCCGAGGATGACCAGGCCGGGGTACTCCATGCCGCCGGCGAACCCGGGGGTCATCACGAGGTCGATCTCGCCGTACGGATAGCGGCCGAACTCCCTGCCGAACCGGTCGATGGCGGCGACGCCGTCCTTGCGGTTGAGGCGGACACCGGCGGCGGGCGTGTTCGGCGACCAGTACGACTTCACGCGCACGCCGTCGGGCGAGGTCTGGGTCGCGGTGCGGAACGGGCCCGCCGCCCATGCGAAGTCCCGCACCCGCTTGGCGACGCTGTGGGTGACCGTACGCCCGGTACCGCCGGGGCGGGTCCATGTGCTGCCGGTCGCCGGGACCTTGAGGGCGGACGGGTGGTCAAGGCGCACCCGGAAGTCGCTCGCCAGGGTGTAGAAGCTCTCGCCGTACGACACATACGGATCGAGGTGCCATCCCCTCGCGTCGTGCACGGCGAGGACCGGCAGCGCGTTGCCCAGGAAGCGGAACGCGCCTTCGCGGCCGAAGCGGTTGTTGCGTGCGGGCACGGTGAGGGCCAAGTCGAAGGAGACGGCTGTCCGCTCGCCGCGTGCGAGCGGCCTCGGCAGAGCGATGCGCAGCGCCGTGCACTTCACGCCGGGGCGGCCCGGAGTGCCGCCGCGCACGTGGGAGACGCGGACGGGGGACGGTCTTCCGGATGTCCCGCAGCCGTCCTCGCCATTGCCCCACAGGCGTATGTACACCTCACGCAGGGGCCGGCTGGAGGCGTTGCGGAAGGACACCGTCTGCCGGCCCGCCCAGTGGGAGCCGTCGGCGTCGGCGCGCAGCTTCACGTCGTAGCTGGGGCGGTCGGGCGTCGCGGGTTCGGCCGCTCTCACCGCGGCGCCGGGCGCCGGGCCGGACGGCGTGCCGGCCTCGGCCACGGTGGAGCCTGCTGTCGCGAGCAGCGCGAGCAGGGCGACCAGCAGACGGCGACCGGTTCTTGAGGGACCCGTGGGCGACGAAGGCATGGCAGACGACATGGCAGATGACATGCCAGCGGATCTTGTCACAGGGTTCCCCACAGCCGACACAGGCCCGCGCGAAGAGGGGAGGTCGGCTCCGCTTGGGCGGCGAAAATGCCAGGGTAGGCAGGGGATGTTCGCTGTACGTTGGCGCACAGTAAGGATCCCGGTTCAACCCATCCGCAGTTCATCCCCTTCCATGAGGCCTGGTCAGGGACACCACGTACGCCGAGCTCCCGCGTACGCACCGGCACCGCTCCACGTGCCATGCCATCCCTGCGCAACCTGGCCATCGGCGCTCTCCGACTCGGCAACCAGACGAACATCGCCGCTGGACTCCGCCACCACACCCGCGACGCCAACCGTCCACTGATCACCCTCGGCATCATGTGATCAACCAGGACACATCACCTGAACGACGCGGCCCTGCGGCCAGGGCCCGCTCATCCCGGAGGGGCCCCGCCGGGTGTTCATGCGGAGGCGGTCGCGTCGCGGCAGAGGAGGCGCAGGGAGCCCTGGCCGGCGAAGCAGCGGCGGGCCTCCTCGATGGGGTCCCACAGTTTGCCGTCGGGCGTGCGGATCCAGTGGTCGCCGCCGGTCGACCACCACTCGGCGCGGGCCTGGCGGACGATGACCTCGCCGGCGTAGGCGCCGAAGCCGCGCAGCACGTTCTCGACCGCCGCGTACGGCGGTTCCTCGCGGCGGATGTCCTCGATCATCCGGTCCACCCGCCACAGGCTCTGTGCCGAGTAGTCGAGCCGCACCCGCGCGCCCTCGCGCATGGTCGCCACCGCGTCGGCCGCCCACCGGACGGGCTTCGCCGCCGCGTGCGCCCTGGTCTCCTGCTGTGCTGTCACGAACTGCGCTGTCACATAGGGAGAAGCGGGCGGGGCCTGACATCCGTCACGCGGATCGGACCCGATTCCCCAACCGGCGCAGGACCGCCCCACCGCCGCCGCACGACAGCCACAGGACTCCCCCAGAACTGGGGTTTGAATGCCGGTCAGCCGCGGCTGCGGGCCCGGCGGGACACCACCGCCTGCAGCACCCGGCGGCCCTCGACCGAGACGTCCAGGGCGCGGCGCAGCCCGTTCGAGCCGTGCTCGGCGAGGAGTTCCAGGACGACGACCTGACGGCGCAGCTCGGCGGCGACGAGCGGGGACACGTCGGCGGCGCCGCCCGCGCGCCCGGTCTCCAGGCCGTCGGCCGACGAGCTGCCGCCCGCGGCCGGGTCGAGGAGCCGGTGGATGCGTAGGGAGGCGACGGAGCAGGCGTCGGCCCAGGCCCGTATCGCCTCGGTGGTGCGCTCGTCCGGGGCCGCGTCCAGCATGCGGTGGGCGAGCTGCTCGGCCTCGTCCTCGCCGGCCTGCGCCGGACCGAGCGCGCCACGCGCCTTCTCCAGGCCGGCGCCCCACTCGGAGCCGTCGGCGAGGCTCGCCCACAGCGGGCGCAGCACCTCGTCGTCACCGCCCAGCAGAGGCACGCACCGATCCAAACAAGCCAGCCCACTGGCAGCCAGTCCGCGTTCGTCGGCCTGAGCGATCAGTTCCACCAGGCTCATGAAAGCCTCCCTCGCCAGGGCGCCGCCTTTACGGAGCCCGCACTTCCCCTTACTGCGTGCGACGGCGAGAGAGTGTCACAGAAGTGGGTTTTCAGCCAAGAGCCGGGACGAACACAGGTCCCGCGAGGGCCTTCTCGTGCTGCATGCCGGTCAGCCGCAGCACGAGCAGGACGGCGAGCGTGGCGGCCAGGATGTCGACGCCGTCGGCGACCATGACGTGCAGCGCGGCGTCCCGGATCGCCGGGGCGGTGCGCGCCGATTCGTACTCGCTCTCCATGAGCCGGCCGACGGCGGTGGAGAGCAGCCAGAACCCCCACCAGGCGTTGATCAGCCCGTGCCGCGCCCGCACGCCGACGGGGTGGCTGGCGTCCCAGACGTCCAGGGCGATCCGGCGCGGGAAGTAGAAGTTCGCGATGGGCACCACCCAGCCGGCGACGGTCCACGCGCGCGCCTTGCTGTGCCCGTCGGGGCTGAACACCTCGGCGTTCACCCGCACCCGGTAGAACCAGACCAGGAACACGACCGCGGAGACCAGCCAGACCACGCTCTGTGCGGCCCCCGCCGCGGAGTACAGGGTGTCCGCCTGGTCGGCGCGCCCGGAGAGGTGCTTGCCGAGGGGGCCGGTGCCCGCCGCGAGGTCGTCCGCCACGCGGTGCACGTTCAGACCGGCGGCCACGGCCGCCAGGTCGGTCAGGACGACCAGGCCGAGCAGCACGGCGGCGGCCCTGCCGAGCCCGACCGGCGAACGCAGCCGGGCGCCCTTCGCGCCGGCGCTCATGGCATAACTGTTCATGGTGAGTCCCCCCGTGTCCCCCAGGTACGTCGCAGCACGCGGAAGATACGGTTCACCGCCCCCGTGCGTCCACTCGACGGGGTCAGCCCAGCCGGTCCGCCAGCTGCTTGAACTGCGCCCAGGACAGGGCGGGCGTACGCGGGTCCCACAGCTTCTGCACGGTGGCCCGCAGCGGCATCCGGATGCCGGCCGCGACCTGGTCCTGCGTCTGGGCGCCCGCGATGTCGCTCCACACCGCGAAGGACCCGCCGAGTATCTGCCCGTCGTAGCCCGCCGGTACGGCGGTCGTGCCGCGCAGCACCCGCGGGTTCCACTGCTCGTAGATGCGCTGCCCGGTCGGGTAGACGAAGGTCTGCGGCTGCCCGAGGACGTAGTACAGGAACTCGTCGTTGTAGTTGAGCACCTTGCGGCCCGCGCTCAGGTACTCCACCGGCTGCCGGGCGCCGATCTCCTTGCCGGTCCAGTAGGCGACCTGGAGGTCCTTGGCGGGCTGCACCGACGTGTCGCGGAAGAAGCCGTCGTTCCAGGCCCGCATGGTCCGGTCGTGGGCGCGCACGGTGGCGGCCCGGTCGTTCAGCCAGCCGGTCGCGAGGTCGGCGACGGTCGCGCCGGAGCCGTACTTCTGCTGGGCGGCGGCCGCCAGCTGCGGATACGACGCCTGCGGGTTCGCCACCGTCAGCGCCTGGTACTCGTCGCCGCCGAGATGCCACTGGTCGCCGGTGAAGAGCCCGGCGTACTCGCCCAGCAGGTCGTCGACGATCTTCGCCGAGGCGGGCTTGGAGATGTCGATCGCGCCCCGGGTCGCCACCCCGTTCACGTTGCGCAGCTGCAGGTCGGGGTGGGCGGCGATGACCGCGCCCAGATGCCCGGGCGAGTCGATCTCGGGCACGACGGTGATGTGCCGGGCGGCCGCGAGGCTGACGATCTGCTTCACCTGCGCCTTGGTCAGATGGTCCTTGGAGACGATCTCGGGATGGGTGCTGGACTCGATCCGGAAGCCCTGGTCGTCGGAGAAGTGCAGCCCCAGCTCGTTGAACTTCAGGTCCCCCAGCTCGCGTATCCGGTCCTCGATCCAGGACGCGGTGTACGGCTTGCGCGCGATGTCCAGCATGAAGCCGCGCCGCGGCTTGGCGGGCTCGTCGCGTACGACACCCTCCGGCGCCGTACCGCCGCCGTGGACCTCCTGCTTGAGGGTGCGGGTGCCGTAGAAGACGCCCGCGTCGCCCGGCCCGCTGATGTCGACCCGCCCGCCGCGCACGGTCATGGTGTACGACTCCGGGTTCCCGCCCCCGCTGCCCAGGGCCAGCCGCAGATCCCCGGCCCGCACGTCGTCCTTCTTCCCCGCGTACGCCAGCCCCAGCTCACCGGCTATCAGCCGTCCCTCGTCGGCCAGCTCCGGATCGCTCACCACCACCCGCTCGCCCCGCTGCGGCCGCCAGCCGGGACCGCGCGCCGGGGTGTGGGAGCGCACCGCGGGTATCGTGCGCGGCGCCTGGGAGAGCGGATAGGACCGGCTGGGCGAGGGACTGCTCGGCGTGGCGGCGCGACCGGACGCGGCGCCGGAGGTGCGCTCCGACGGCGCCTGCGCCGCGCTCCCCGCCGGTTTCCCGCCGCCGTCCGCCGAGGCCCACACGCCGACGCCCACGCCGAACGCGACGGTCCCCACGAACGCGGCGGCCATGACCGCCCGCTTCCGCCTCACCTGCTGCGCCGAGGCCCGGCGCCTGTGCTGGCTCACCCAGCCAACGTACGACCGATCGAGGGTTCATTCGTCGTCGAGGTGTTCTGAAACTCTCCCGTTCGAGTGAAATTCGGGCATCGGTCGGACACACAGTGACCACTCTCGATAACGTGACGACACACCTTTCACGGCATCCCCTGCCACACCACATGTGACGCGAGGACCCACGCTGCCTGCGCACCGTCTCCCGTACCTCCCCAAACCGCTGGACGCCTTCAACGCCGCTCCCGCCGACGAAGCCCGCGCCCTGCTCCTGCACTGCCTGCGCAGCCTGCACTGGTCCCGCCGCCTGACCGAGCACCGCCCCTATCCCGACCTGGACTCCCTCCTGGCAGCGGCGGACGAGGCGGCGTACGACCTGTCGCCGGGGGATCTGGCCGAGGCGCTGGCGAGCGAGTCGCTTCCGGAGCTGCCGGAGGACACGTACTCCGCCGCCCACACGGCTCTGAGCGCGGCCCACGCGGCCTACGAGGCCCGATTCGGACACGTTTTCGTCATCTATCTGGGTGATTGTCCTCGCGAGGAGGCCCTCGACCGCATCCTCGAAGGCATCCGATCACGATTGGCGAACGATCCGGAGGAGGAACGGGTAGTGGCAGCCGAGGAACTCCGGCGCCTTGCGAGAAGCAGGCTGGTAACTCACCTGAGGGGCGCGGGACCGCATCCACCAGCGGCTCCACCGCGGGGCGCGACCAGCCACAACGCACCCGCACCCGGCAAATAACAGGACACGCCACCCCAGTAGCCGCAAGGCAATAGCCCATCCGATGCCAGTTTGATCACACAGGTAGGCCCCCCGTAAGCGGCGGCGCACCGCATGGATACGATGCTGAGGGCCGGTGGACCGTACCCGGCCGGGCCCGACCGACACCGAAGCCGGCGCGGCCCTAGTCCCCGCTCCCGGAGGGTTCTTCCGTGCCGGCTGGAACGCTGTACCGCGGCCGGGAAGGAATGTGGTCCTGGGTGGCTCACCGAGTCACCGGCGTCCTCATCTTCTTCTTCCTGTTCGTTCACGTGCTGGACACCGCACTCGTCCGTGTCTCCCCCGAGGACTACGACAAGGTCGTAGCCACGTACAAGACTCCGATCGTCGCGCTGCTGGAGTACGGCCTCGTCGCCGCCATCCTCTTCCACGCGCTCAACGGCCTGCGCGTCATCGCCGTCGACTTCTGGTCGAAGGGCCCGCGCTACCAGAAGCAGATGCTCTGGACCGTCGTCGGCGTCTGGGTCGTCCTGATGGCCGGGGCGATCTACCCCGTCCTCGGCCACGCCGCTCGTGTTCTGTTCGGGAGCTGACGCCCATGTCCACGACTGAAACCACCGCGTCCGGAGTCGGCCCCGTCGAGGGCGCCCCGCTCTACACGGTCGACGACCCGGCCCCGCTCATCGAGGCGCCGCGCAAGCGGACCAAGAAGACCCCGAAGTCCACCCGGGGCAACTTCGAGATGGCGGCCTGGCTGTTCATGCGCCTGTCCGGCATCGTGCTGGTCGTCCTCGTCCTCGGCCACCTGCTGATCCAGCTGGTGCTGGACGGCGGCGTCTCCAAGATCGGCTTCGCCTTCGTGGCCGGCCGCTGGGCGTCCCCGTTCTGGCAGGTCTGGGACCTGCTGATGCTGTGGCTGGCGATGCTGCACGGCGCCAACGGCCTGCGCACGGTCATCAACGACTACGCGGAGCGCGCGAACACCCGGCTGTGGCTGAAGGGCCTGCTGTACACCGCCACGGTGTTCACCATCCTGCTGGGCACGCTGGTGATCTTCACCTTCGACCCGAACATCCGCTAGGCACGGGGCTGCGAGAATCATGAAGATCCACAAGTACGACACCGTCATCGTCGGCGCCGGCGGCGCGGGCATGCGCGCGGCCATCGAGTCCACGAAGCGCAGCCGCACCGCGGTCCTGACCAAGCTCTACCCCACCCGCTCCCACACGGGCGCCGCGCAGGGCGGTATGGCCGCCGCGCTGGCCAACGTGGAGGAGGACAACTGGGAGTGGCACACCTTCGACACGGTCAAGGGCGGTGACTACCTGGTCGACCAGGACGCCGCCGAGATCCTGGCGAAGGAGGCCATCGACGCCGTCCTCGACCTGGAGAAGATGGGCCTGCCGTTCAACCGGACGCCCGACGGGACGATCGACCAGCGGCGCTTCGGCGGTCACTCCCGCAACCACGGCGAGGCCCCGGTCCGCCGCTCCTGCTACGCGGCCGACCGCACCGGCCACATGATCCTCCAGACGCTGTACCAGAACTGCGTCAAGGAGGGCGTGGAGTTCTTCAACGAGTTCTACGTCCTGGACCAGCTGATCACCGAGGTCGACGGCGTCAAGAAGTCGGCCGGTGTGGTGGCGTACGAGCTGGCCACCGGCGAGATCCACGTCTTCCAGGCGAAGGCGGTCATCTACGCCTCCGGCGGCACCGGCAAGTTCTTCAAGGTGACGTCGAACGCCCACACGCTGACCGGTGACGGCCAGGCCGCCGTCTACCGCCGCGGTCTGCCGCTGGAGGACATGGAGTTCTTCCAGTTCCACCCGACCGGCATCTGGCGCATGGGCATCCTGCTGACGGAGGGCGCCCGTGGTGAGGGCGGCATCCTCCGCAACAAGGACGGCGAGCGCTTCATGGAGAAGTACGCGCCGGTCATGAAGGACCTCGCGTCCCGTGACGTCGTCTCCCGCTCCATCTACACGGAGATCCGCGAGGGCCGCGGCTGCGGTCCCGAGGGCGACCACGTCTACCTCGACCTCACGCACCTCCCGCCGGAGCAGCTGGACGCCAAGCTCCCGGACATCACGGAGTTCGCGCGCACCTACCTCGGCATCGAGCCCTACACGGACCCGATCCCGATCCAGCCGACCGCGCACTACGCGATGGGCGGCATCCCGACGAACGTCGAGGGTGAGGTCCTGGCGGACAACACCACCGTCGTCCCGGGTCTGTACGCGGCCGGCGAGGTCGCCTGCGTGTCCGTGCACGGTGCCAACCGCCTCGGCACCAACTCGCTGCTGGACATCAACGTGTTCGGCCGCCGTGCGGGCATCGCCGCCGCCGAGTACTCCCACACGGCCGACTTCGTCGAGCTGCCGGAGAACCCGGAGGCCTTCGTCGTCGAGCAGATCGAGCAGCTGCGCAACTCCACCGGCAACGAGCGGGTCGCCCAGATCCGTCGCGAGCTGCAGGAGACCATGGACGCCAACGTCATGGTGTTCCGCACCGAGCAGACGATCAAGACGGCGGTCGAGAAGATCGCCGAGCTGCGCGAGCGCTACAAGAACGTGTCGATCCAGGACAAGGGCAAGCGGTTCAACACGGACCTGCTGGAGGCCATCGAGCTGGGCAACCTGCTCGAGCTGGCCGAGGTCATGGCGGTGTCGGCCCTGGCCCGCAAGGAGTCCCGCGGCGGTCACTACCGCGAGGACTACCCGAACCGCGACGACGTCAACTTCATGCGCCACACGATGGCGTACCGCGAGGTCGGCGCCGACGGCTCGGAAACCGTCCGTCTCGACTACAAGCCGGTCGTCCAGACCCGCTACCAGCCGATGGAGCGTAAGTACTGATGGCAACCCCTGTTCTGGACAAGGTGGAGGCGGACGCCGCGGCCTCTCCCTACATCACCGTCACCTTCCGGATCCGCCGCTTCAACCCGGAGGTCTCGGCCGAGGCGACGTGGGAAGACTTCCAGCTGGAAATCGACCCGAAGGAGCGTGTCCTCGACGGTCTCCACAAGATCAAGTGGGACGTCGACGGCACCCTCACCTTCCGCCGTTCCTGCGCGCACGGCATCTGCGGCTCGGACGCGATGCGGATCAACGGCAAGAACCGCCTGGCGTGCAAGACGCTGATCAAGGACATCAACCCCGAGAAGCCGATCACGGTCGAGCCCATCAAGGGCCTGACGGTCCTGAAGGACCTGGTCGTGGACATGGAGCCGTTCTTCCAGGCGTACCGGGACGTGATGCCCTTCCTGATCACGAAGGACACCAACGAGCCGACGCGTGAGCGTCTGCAGTCCGCCGAGGACCGTGAGCGCTTCGACGACACGACGAAGTGCATCCTCTGCGCCGCCTGCACGTCCTCCTGCCCGGTGTTCTGGAACGACGGCCAGTACTTCGGTCCGGCCGCGATCGTGAACGCCCACCGCTTCATCTTCGACAGCCGTGACGAGGCGGGCGAGCAGCGCCTGGAGATCCTCAACGACCGGGACGGCGTGTGGCGTTGCCGCACGACCTTCAACTGCACGGACGCCTGCCCGCGCGGTATCGAGGTCACGAAGGCGATCGCCGAGGTGAAGAAGGCGCTGATCACGCGCCGCTTCTGACGTCGGCATCCGTACGTCGGTGAGGGCCCCGTTTCCGCTGGGAACGGGGCCCTCTGACGTGCGGAAACACGATCGGGTGAACACGATCGCGCAGGACGCACGGGCATGGTCCGTCCTACGATGATGCTCTCGGCACCAGCCCACGGGAGGCACGTGATGTCCACAGCACCTGCCGAGTGGAGCTCCGGCGACCGGCCACTGACGGCACTGGCCGACGAGATCATGGAGCGCCATCCGGGCTACCGCGTCGAGATCATCGGAGGCCAGATCCTCGCGTCCCCGCCCCCGGACGGCGCCCACGCCCGGGCCCTGACCGACCTTATGGTCCCCTTCCTGACAGCCGGGCTGCACGGACCGGAATCACAAGTACTCCAGGGCATCGGCCTCTGGCTCCCCGACGGGGGCGAGGATTACGCGATTCCGGACCTCGTCGTCGTGGACGCCGACTTCGAGGAGCACTACGCCGAGAACAACTGCTACGACCCCGTCTGCTTCCGCCTGGTCCTGGAGGTCACCTCCAGCAACTACCGGACCGACCTGCGCACCAAGGTCGCCGCGTACGCGGAGGCGAAGGTCCCGGTCTACGTCATCGTCGACCGCAAGCACCAGCGCCTCCACGTCCTCACGGACCCCGCCGGGGACAAGTACGAGAACCACCGCCCCCACGCCCCCGGCGAGATGGTCACCCTCCCCGACTCCCTCGGCGCCAAGGTCACCCTGGACGTCGCCGAGATCCTCGAAGCGGGCCGCCCTCGCCGCCCGTGAGCCCCCCCCCGGGCACCCTGAGGAGCCCCGCCGAATCCGCTTCGGTGGGGCTCCTCGCATCTTGTCCGGCTTACACCTTAATCTGACGACATGTCAGACGAAGAGTCGTACGAGCTGCTCGGGTTCGACAACGTACTGCTGCCCGTCGGGGACCTCGGCGAGGCCGTCGGGTTCTACGAGCGGGCCGGGTTCGCCCTCGGGTTCCGGTTCGACGAGGCCGGGATCGCACTGCTGAAGGTCGGCGGTGAGACGCCCGGGATTCTGCTGCGCCTCGAGGACGGGCTGGGGCACCGGCCGCCGCTCTGGCCCTCACCGCGCCTGTGGCTGGAGGTGCCGGACGCGCGGGCCGCGGCGCGGAAGCTGGCCGCCGCCGGGATCCCACCGCTGGACGAGGTGTTCCCGGTGGCCACCGGCTGGACCGTCGAGATCGCCGACCCCTGGGGAAACGTCCTCGGCTTCACCGACTACACCAAGCGGCCGGCCCTGGGCCGCAGAGGCTGAGACGAAGGTCTCCCGCCAGCCCTCACCATTGAGTTGAACACGTTCAAAAACAGGTCTACAGTCACCCCTGTCAGCGTTTTGAACGCGTTCAAGAAGGGGTGGGGCGCATGGACCGCATCGTCATCGCCTATGTCATCTACCTGATCGTCAGCATCTCGCTGACCGTCTGGGTGGCCCGCACGCTCAGCCACAACGGCCGGGTCTTCCTCGCCGACGTGCTGCACGGCAACGAGAAGCTCGCCGACGCCGTCAACCACCTCCTGGTGGTCGGCTTCTACCTCGTCAACCTCGGCTTCGTGGCCCTGTTCCTGACCGACAACAGCGACGTCAGCGACACCCGGGCCATCTTCGAGGTGCTGTCGGTCAAGCTCGGCGTGGTGCTGCTGGTGCTCGGCGCGATGCACCTGGGCAACGTGTACGTGCTCAACAAGATCCGGCGGCGCGGGATCATGGAGCGCGAGCAGCAGCCTCCGGTGAACCCCCAGAGCTGGATGCCGCCGACGGTCGGGGCGTGACGGCCATGACCGCCACGGATGGCCGGGGCGCCGCGGGCGTCCCGGTCCGCCGGCTCACCGTCCTGTACGACGCCGAGTGCGCCCTCTGCACCCACCTGCGCAACTGGCTGGTACGGCAGCCGCAGCTGGTGCCGCTGGAGCTGGTGCCGGCCGGATCCGCCGAGGCCCGCAGGCGCTACCCGGGGCTCGACCACGCCGCCACCCTCGACGAAGTCACCGTGATCGGCGACTTGGGCCAGGTCTACCAGGCCTCCCGGGCCTGGATCGTCGTCCTGTGGGCCCTGCGTGAACACCGCCCGCTCGCGCACAAGTTGAGCACCCCGGCCGGGGCCAGGCTGGCCCGGGGCGCGGTGCTGGCGGCCGCGAAGTGGCGGGGTGCGCTGTGGGGCGGTGGGCAGCGGGGCGGTGCGCAGTGGGGCGGGCGGTCCTACCGGCGCACGGACGGGTGGTCATACCATCCCGGCACGGGGTGGAGTTACAACCCGCCGTCCTGTTCCGACGGTGCCTGCGCCACTGGTTAGGCTCCTCCCGTGCCCGCGAAGAACGACGGCCCCGAGGCCGGATCCCCGACCAAGTCCGAGCAGACCCGCGCCCTGATCCTGGAGACCGCCATGCGGATGTTCCAGGAGCGCGGCTACGACAAGACGACCATGCGGGCCATCGCCAAGGAGGCCGGGGTCTCCGTGGGCAACGCCTACTACTACTTCGCGGGCAAGGAGCACCTGATCCAGGGCTTCTACGACCGGATCGCCGCCGAGCACCAGGTGGCGGTCCGGGAGGTCCTGGACCGGGAGACCGACCTGGAGGCGCGGCTCGCGGGCGTGCTGACCGCATGGCTGGACATCGCCAGGCCGTACCACGAGTTCGCGGTGCAGTTCTTCAAGAACGCCGCCGACCCCGACAGCCCGCTCAGCCCCTTCTCGCCGGAGAGCGAGCACGCCCGCGAGCAGGCCATCAGCGTCCACCGCGAGGTGCTGGCCGGCTCCAAGTCCAAGGTGGCGCCCGAACTCCGGGACGTGCTTCCGGAGTTGATGTGGCTCTCCCAGATGGGCCTCGTCCTGTACTGGGTGTTCGACCGCACCGAGGGACGTGAGCGCAGCTACCGGCTGGCGCGCCGGGGGGCGCGGCTGACCGCCCGCGGAGTCGCCCTGGCCCGCTTCCGGGTGCTGCGCCCCCTCGTGCTCGAAGTCCACGAACTGTTCACGGACTTCCTGCCGGGGATGACGAAGGCACTGCCGGACCCGGGGGCCAGGGCGCGCCGCGACGAGACGGGCTGATCAGATCCACTGCAGACGCCACAGGCGGAACACGCCCGTGCCGTCCGTGAGGTACTGGCCGCCGCCGACGTCCTCGGTGCTGACCACGTACTCCTTGCGCTGCCACAGCGGGACCAGCGGCACGTCGGTCGCCACGTCCGCCTGGATGTCATGGAAGTCGTTCGCGGCGCGCGTGCGGTCGGCGTACTGCTGGCTGTCCAGGATGAGGTGGTCGACGACCTTGTTGCTGTAGCCGGTGGCCATGGTGGAGCCGGTGGCGACGAGCGGGGAGCCGAAGGTGTCCGGGTCGGGGTAGTCGGCCACCCAGCCGACCGCCCACGCGTCCATCTTCCCGGCGGCCCAGCGCTTCTGGAAGTCGGTCCACTCGTAGCCCTGGACGTCCACCTTGAACAGGCCGCCCGCCTCCAGCTGCTTCTTCAGCTCCGCGGCCTCGTCCTCGCCCGCACCCCGGTTCTTGCCGTAGCCGAAGGTGAAGTGCACCGGCAGGGTCACCCCGGCCTGGGTGAGCAGATCCCGCGCCTTCTGGATGCTCTGCGTCGGGTAGTCGTCGAAGAAGGACGTGGTGTGGCCGGTGATGCCGGTCGGGATCAGCGAGTACAGCGGGTCGACCGTGCCCTCGTACACCTTGGCGGCCAGCCGCTCGCGGTTGACCAGCCAGGCCAGGGCGCGGCGCACGCGCACGTCGTGCAGCGGCGAGCCGGCGCGGGTGTTGAGGTAGAGGTTGCGGGTCTCGGCGCTGTCGGACTCGGTGACCCGCATGTTGGGGTCGCTCGGGTTCAGCTGGGAGAGCATGCTCGGCGGCAGCGTCCGGGTGGCGACGTCGACCTGCTTGTGCTGCCAGGCGCTGTTGAGCTGCTCGGAGTCGGGGTAGTAGCGCAGCTCGATCGGGCGGCCGGTGCCGCCCAGGTAGCCCTCGTAGCTCCCGTACGGGTCGAGGACGGCCTTCTTGTCCTTCGTGTACGCGGTCAGCGTGTACGGGCCGGTGCCGTCGACGCCGTCGTCCTTGCGCAGGGCGGTGGCCGGGTACTTGTCCTTGTCCACGATCGAACCGGCACCCGTGGCGACCTTCAGCGGGAAGGTGGCGTCCGGGGACGACAGATGGAAGGTGACCGTCGTCGCGCTGTCGGCGGTCACCGAGCCGAGCGTGGAGAACAGCGACGCCGGGCCGACGGCGGCGTCGATCTTCTTGACCCGCTCGAAGGAGTACCGGACGTCCTCGGCGGTCATCTTCCGTCCGCTCGGGAAGGTGATGTCGTCACGCAGCCTGCACTGGTACGTCTTCAGTCCGCTGCCCACGAAGTCGCAGCTCTTCGCGGCGTCCGGGACCGGCTCGACACCGCCCGGCTCGAAGGTGAGCAGCGTCTGGAAGACGTTGCTGAACAGGGCCCAGGAACCGGCGTCGTACGCGCCCGCGGGGTCCAGTGAAGTGACGGCGTCGGTCGTGCCGACGGTGATCGTCTTGTTCTTGTCCGTTTGCGACGGCAGCAACTGCCAGCCGCCGATTCCCACGACAGCGAGTACGAGCAGCGTCACGAGAATGCGCATGCGAACAGATCGCATGGTGGTGCCCTCCCCAGGCCCTCCAGGGCCCTACCCCTGGCCAGCACAATTTCGCCACTCCCCTAAGCGGCGCGGCTCACCTAATCACAGGACTTTCACCTGGGGGAAGGGCTTTCTGACCAGATGTGCAAGAACTTACCGAGACGTTGTTTCCGCCGGGTTCCACAGCGTCTTCACAAAGATGGGGGGGCAGTTTCGGTCACGCGCGCGTCGCGGCGAGTTCGATCACTGTCACGTCCGACGGCGCACCCACACGCGTGGGCGGACCCCACGCGCCCGCGCCCCGGCTGACGTACAGCTGTGTGTCGCCGTACCGGTCGAGACCCGCCACGGTCGGGTTGGCCGCGGCCGCGATGAGGCTGCCGGGCCAGAGCTGGCCGCCGTGGGTGTGTCCGGAGAGCTGGAGGTCGACGTCGTACCGGACGGCCTCGTGGATCTGCACCGGCTGGTGGGCGAGGAGCACGCACGTGCGTGCCGGGTCCCGGTCCCCGAGCGCCTTCTGGAAGTCCGGGCCCTGGCCCTCGCTCTCGCCCTGGAGGTCGTTCACTCCGGCCAGGTCGAAGTACGGCAGCTCGGTACGGGCGTTCTCCAGCGGGTGCAGGCCGAGCGTCCGCACCTCGGCGACCCACTGTTCGGCGCCGGAGAAGTACTCGTGGTTGCCGGTGACGAAGTACGCGCCGTGCCGGGCGCTGAGCCGGGCGAGGGGCGCGGCGGCCGGGCCGAGGTCCTTGACGCTGCCGTCCACCAGGTCGCCGACGACCGCGATCAGGTCGGGCTGGGTGGCGTTGACGGTGTCGACGACACGCTGCGCGAAGCCGCGGCCCAGGACGGGGCCGAGGTGGATGTCGCTGACGACGGCGATCCGGAAGCCGTGTGCGGCGCGGGGCAGTTTGGCGAGCGGGACGGTGACCCGCTTCACCCGCGGCCCGCGCAGGACGCCGTAGGTGCCGTAACCGACGGTCCCCGCGGCCGCGGTGGCTGCGGCTCCGCCGATGACGCGGGAGACGACGAGGCGGCGCGAGGGACCGCTCGTCTCCGCAGGGGCCGGCACGGGCTCCGGTTCGCTCGGTGGTGGCCCCGCCGGTACGGTCTCCGGCTCGCGCACAACCGCCGCGGCGGGCACCCGCCGCTCCACGAACCGGCGCAGCAGCGGTCGTACGGCCTCTCCCGCCACCACCGCCAGCAGCAGGTACAGCGCCAGCGCCATCCACAGGAAGCCGGGCCAGGCGAGGGTGCGCTGGAGCCAGAAGGGGGCGCCGGAACGTTCGGCGACCAGGGCCGTGACCATCAGGAGCGGGCCGGCGACGAAGACCGCCGTTCCGGCGCGGCGGGCGAGACCCGGGCCGCCGGTCGTGTCGCGGACCAGGCGGCGCCACACGTACCAGTGCCCCAGCACCAGGACCGCCAGGACGACCAGCGCGACAAGGACGAAGACGATGACCACGCTGCCGAGTTCCCCCGCTATGACGTCCGGCGCAGTGCGCGCAGTCCGCGCAACCCGATGACCCCGATGACCGTCCCCAATACGAAGGAGACGACCGCCAGCAGCAGGTGCACCCAGAAGTACGCGGTCGGGTGACCGTCGTCGAAGGCGAGACCGCTGCCGTCCTTGACCAGGTTCTTGACGAAAGTGACCCAGATGACCCAGCTCCACACCCCGAAGGCGAGCAGGAACCAGGAGACCGGGCGGCTGAGTTTCACAGGGACTGACCTTTCAACACAACGCCGGGCACCCGCAGGCGGCCGGGGGTCCGGGGGGTGGCCCCCGGATGAGCGCAGCATGGGACCAGTATCGCCGTTCGGTGTCACGTCCCGTGTCCGGGGTGGGGTGCGGGGCGGGACTTCGCGGCCCGTGCCAGGTACGTTCAGGGCCGTGCCCGCACCGAAGAAGACCGTCAGGCGATCCCTGCTGGTCACCACCGCCACGCTGCTGTCCGTGTCCGTCACCGCGCCCGCCGCGCTCGCGGCCCCGACCCCCTCGACGAGCCCGACGGCCACGCCCCCGGCGCAGATGTCGCAGGTCGGCGGAGCCCGGCTCGGGCAGCCCGGGACACAGGTGAACCTCGCGGACGGCGTGCCCGTGCTCCCCAAGGACCTCACCGCCCGCTCCTGGATCGTCTCCGACGCCGAGTCCGGTGATGTCCTCGCCGCGCACAACGCGCACTGGCGGCTGCCCCCGGCGAGCACCCTGAAGATGCTGTTCGCCGACACCGTGCTGCCGAGGTTCCCGAAGACGACCGAGCACAAGGTGGTGCCGAACGACCTGGCCGGCATGGGCGTCGGCTCCAGCGTGGTCGGGATAAAGGAGGGCCGCACCTACACCGTCCACGACCTGTGGCTCGGTGTCTTCCTGCGCTCGGGCAACGACGCCGTGCACGTGCTGTCCGCGATGAACGGCGGCGTCGCGCAGACCGTCAGGGACATGCAGGACCACGCCGACGAGCTGCAGGCCCTGGACACGCACGTGGTCAGCCCGGACGGCTACGACGAGCCGGGGCAGGTGTCGTCGGCGTACGACCTGACACTGTTCGCCCGCTCCGGGCTGCAGAAGAAGGACTTCCGCGACTACTGCTCGACCGTGCGGGCCAAGTTCGGGTCCGGCGAGATCCAGAACACCAACCGGCTGCTGAGCGGCGACACCGACGTGCCCGTCTACCAGGGCATCGCCGGGGTCAAGAACGGCAACACCACCAACGCCGGCGCCACCTTCACCGGCGTCGCCGAGCGGAACGGCAGGGTGCTGCTGGTCACGGTGATGAACCCGGAGAAGCACGAGCACAACGAGGTCTACAAGGAGACGGCGAAGCTGTTCGACTGGGGCTTCAAGGCGGCCGGCAAGGTCACGCCGGTGGGCGAGCTGGTCCCGCCGAAGAGCGCCGCGCAGTCCACCGCGAGCCCCGGCGCCACCGCCTCCGCCGGGGCGGCGGAGACGACCGGCGGGTCGGGCTCGAAGCCGGTGGCGAGCGCCACCGCCACGGGCGGCTCCAGCGGCGTCGGGATCGCCCTGGCCATCGCCGGCGGGCTGCTGGTGCTGCTCGGCGGCGCGGCGTTCCTGGTCAACCGCCGTTGGCCGCTGCCGGACCTGATGCGCCGTCGGACGCGTTCCTGACCTCCTCGACGTCGGTCTCCTCACTCTGCGTCGCCGTCCAGGCGGCGCAGAACAGGAGGAGTTTCGCGGTGAAGTTGATCCACAGCAGCAGGGCCACGGGGACGCCGAACGCGCCGTACATGCTCTTCGTGGCGACTCCCTGGATGTAGCCGCTGATCAGCACCTTCAGCAGTTCGAAACCGACCGCGCCGAGGAGCGCGGCCTCCAGCAGGCGGCGGCGCGGCGGCTCGACGCCGGGCAGCAGGGTCAGGACGTAGAGCAGGAGCAGGAAGTCCGCGAGCACGGCGACGGTGAACGCGGCGATCCGCAGCAGGACGGCGCCCCAGCCCGCCCGTTCGATGCCGAGCTGGTCGGTGGTCCAGCCCACCAGCGCGGAGGCGACGGTGGAGATGGCGAACGTGGCGAGCAGGGCGCCACCGAGACCGACCAGGATGCCCGCGTCCTTGGCCTTGGCCAGGACCGGGTTCCCCTCTCTGTCGGGCAGCTCCCACACCACGCGCAGACACTCGCGCATCTGGCCGACCCAGCCCATGCCGATGAACAGCAGCACGGCACCGGCGATGACTCCGACCGTACCGGCGTTGTGCACCAGGGAGTTGATGTCCAGCTGGTCGGCGATGCCGGGGACCTGGTCGGCGATCTTGTTCTGGAGGTTCTTCTGCTGCGACTGGCTGAGCGTGGCGGCGGCGATCGCGGCGATCAGCGTCAGCAGCGGGAACAGCGCGACGAAACTGATGAAGGTCATCGCGGCGGCCAGCCGTGTCCACTTCACCCGGTCCAGCCGCTCGTACGACTGCCACGCGCGCGTGGTCATCAGCCAGGTGACGATCGGCCCGATCCCGGGAAGCTTCTTCAGCCAGTCCATGATCGGACTGTGCCCGTTCCGAGTGGGCGTCAACACCGCGTTTCTTCACCAGAACAGACATATGCGGGCGATACGGTCGACTGTCATGAAGGACGCCACCGCTCTGCCCCAGTCCCTGCTCGTCCTCGGCGGCACGTCCGAGATCGCGCTGGCCACCGCCCGCCGGCTGATCGCCCGCCGCACCCGCACCGTCTGGCTGGCCGGCCGCCCCTCGCCCGCCCTGGACCAGGCGGCCGAGCACCTGCGCGCCCTGGGCGCCGACGTGCGCACCGTCGCCTTCGACGCCCTCGACCCCGAGTCCCACGAGGCGGCCCTCGGCAAGGTCTTCGCCGAGGGCGACATCGATCTGGTGCTGCTCGCGTTCGGCATCCTCGGCGACCAGGCCCACGACGAGCGCGACCCCCTGCGCGCGGTCCGGGTCGCCCAGACCAACTACACCGGAGCCGTGTCGGCGGGCCTGGTCGCCGCCCGCGCCCTGCAGACCCAGGGCCACGGCTCCCTGGTGGTCCTCTCCTCCGCCGCCGGCGAACGGGCCCGCCGCGCCGACTTCATCTACGGCTCCAGCAAGGCCGGCCTCGACGCCTTCGCCCAGGGCCTCGGCGACGCGCTCTACGGCACCGGCGTGCACGTCATGGTCGTACGCCCCGGATTCGTCCGTACCCGGATGACGGCCGACCTGCCCGTGGCCCCGCTCGCCACCACCCCCGAGGCGGTCGCCACGGCCGTCGAACTGGGCCTGCGCCGCCGCTCGGAGACGGTGTGGGTGCCGGGCGCCCTGCGCCTGGTGATGTCTGCGCTACGGCACGCGCCGCGTGCGCTGTTTCGCAGGCTGCCCTTGTAGCGCAGCGTCAGCGACTGGCGATCGTCCCGCGCTGGACGTCCGCGTGGCCCCCCTGCGAGGGCACCACGGATCCACCGAACGCGTACTCCCGCAGTTTGCGCCACACGTCGTCGGCGCCCTGCGCGTACAGCGCGAACCCGGTGCACGGCCACTCGGCCTCGAAGCCGGCCAGCTCGACGAAGGCGCGGTCCATCGCCGCCTCGTCGATGCCGTGGGCGACCGTGACATGCGGGTGGTACGGGAACTGCAGCTCGCGTGCCACCGGCCCCGAGGCGTCCCGCACCCGCTGCTGCAGCCAGGCGCAGGCCTCGGCGCCCTGCACGACACGCACATAGACGACCGGCGACAGGGGCCGGAAGGTGCCGGTTCCGCACAGCCGCATCGGGAACGGCCGACCGGCCGCCGCGACCTGCGTCAGGTGCGCCTCGACGGCCGCCAGGTCGGTCGTGTCCACCTCGGTCGGCGGCAGCAGGGTGACATGCGTGGGGATGCCGTGAGCCGCGGCGTCGCCGAAGCCCGCGCGCAGCTCCTGGAGCAGGCTGCCGTGAGGCTCCGGGACCGCGATCGACACGCCGATCGTTACGGTCCCCACGTCGTCTCCTGTCGTCGCGTGATGTTTCCCGGCCGTCTTCGTCGCCGCCTTCGTCGCGTCCACGACCGGGCCGTCGGCTATCGACTGTACGGCCACGGATGTCCTGTGGGCAGGCGCAGCGGAAGTGATGTGCAGCGCTCTGCCCGGTCGGACGTGTGTACGGTCGTGCGCCTCAGCGCCGGTTCGTGCTTCTCAGTGCGTCTCAGTGCTTCGCAGGCAGAAAACCCACCCGGTCGTACGCCTGCGCAAGCGTCTCCGCGGCGACGGCGCGCGCCTTCTCCGCGCCCTTGGCGAGGATCGAGTCGAGCGTCTCGGGGTCGTCCAGGTACTGCTGGGTGCGCTCCCGGAACGGCGTCACGAACCCGACCATGACCTCGGCGAGGTCCGTCTTGAGCGCGCCGTACATCTTGCCCTCGTAGTCCTGCTCCAGCTCGGCGATCGACCTGCCGGTGAGCGTGGAGTAGATGGTGAGGAGGTTCGACACGCCCGGCTTGTTCTCCGCGTCGTAGCGGATCACGGTGTCGGTGTCGGTGACGGCGCTCTTGACCTTCTTGGCCGTCGCCTTCGGCTCGTCGAGCAGGTTGATCAGGCCCTTCGGTGTGGACGCCGACTTGCTCATCTTGATCGACGGGTCCTGAAGGTCGTAGATCTTCGCCGTCTCCTTGAGGATGTACGGCGACGGCATCGTGAACGTGTCGCCGAAGCGGCCGTTGAAACGCTCGGCGAGGTCGCGGGTCAGCTCGATGTGCTGGCGCTGGTCCTCGCCGACCGGCACCTCGTTGGCCTGGTACAGCAGGATGTCCGCGACCTGCAGGATCGGGTACGTGAACAGGCCGACGGAGGCCCGCTCGGCACCCTGCTTGGCGGACTTGTCCTTGAACTGGGTCATCCGGCTGGCCTCGCCGAAGCCGGTGAGGCAGTTCATGATCCAGGCGAGCTGGGCGTGCTCGGGCACGTGGCTCTGGACGAAGAGGGTGCAGCGGTCGGGGTCGAGACCGGCGGCCAGCAGCTGGGCCGCGGCCAGGCGGGTGTTGGCGCGCAGGTCCTTCGGGTCCTGCGGGACCGTGATCGCGTGCAGGTCGACGACCATGTAGAAGGCGTCGTGGGACTCCTGCAGGGCCACCCACTGGCGGACGGCGCCGAGGTAGTTGCCGAGGTGGAACGAGCCGGCGGTGGGCTGGATGCCGGAGAGCACGCGAGGTTGGTCAGCGGAAGCCATGTTTTTTATTGTCTCAGAGAGCTCGGGGGGTTCGGTGCGTGGGGAACTACGGGCCCGTGGGGGCTGGCCGCGCCCACGCGGCGGGGCCGCATATCGAATGCGGCCCCGCTTGAATGCGACCCCGCGCCCCTGGGGTTGGCTGCCCCTTGGGGCGTTGATCAGCCGAGGTCGATTTCAGGGTAGAGCGGGAACGCCGCCACCAGGTCCGTTGCCCTCTGGGCGATCTCCTCCGCGATCTTCTCGTCCAGGACGTGGGCCGCCTTGGACGGGGCGCCCGACTTGGTGGTGCCCGGCTCGGTGGTGGTGAGGACGCGGTCGATGAGGCCGGCGACCTCGTCCATCTCCGCGGTGCCGAGGCCCCGGGTGGTCAGGGCGGGGGTGCCGATGCGGATGCCGGAGGTGTACCAGGCGCCGTTCGGGTCGGCCGGGATGGCGTTGCGGTTGGTGACGATGCCGGACTCGAGCAGGGCCGCCTCGGCCTGGCGGCCGGTGAGGCCGTAGGAGGTGGCCACGTCGATCAGGTTGAGGTGGTTGTCCGTGCCGCCGGTGACCAGGGTGGCGCCGCGCTTCATCAGGCCCTCGGCGAGGGCGCGGGAGTTGTCGACGATGCGCTGGGCGTAGTCCTGGAAGGAGGGCTGACGGGCCTCGGCGAGGGCGACGGCCTTCGCGGCCATGACGTGCGGGAGCGGGCCGCCGAGCACCATCGGGCAGCCGCGGTCGACCTGGTCCTTCAGGGAGTCGTCGCACAGGACCATGCCGCCGCGCGGGCCGCGCAGGGACTTGTGGGTGGTCGTGGTGACGATCTGGGCGTGCGGGACCGGGTCGAAGTCGCCGGTCAGGACCTTGCCGGCGACCAGACCGGCGAAGTGGGCCATGTCGACCATCAGGGTCGCGCCGACCTCGTCGGCGATCTCGCGCATGATGCGGAAGTTCACCAGACGGGGGTACGCCGAGTAGCCCGCGACGATGATCAGCGGCTTGAACTCGCGGGCCTGGGCGCGCAGGGCCTCGTAGTCGATGAGGCCCGTGGCCGGGTCGGTGCCGTAGGAGCGCTGGTCGAACATCTTGCCGGAGATGTTCGGGCGGAAGCCGTGGGTGAGGTGGCCGCCGGCGTCCAGGGACATGCCGAGCATGCGCTGGTTGCCGAAGGCCTGGCGGAGCTCGGCCCAGTCGGCCTCGGAGAGGTCGTTGACCTGGCGGGCGCCGGTCTTCTCCAGGAACGGGACCTCCACGCGGTCCGCGAGCACGGCCCAGAAGGCGACGAGGTTGGCGTCGATGCCGGAGTGCGGCTGGACGTAGGCGTGTCGGGCTCCGAAGATCGCCTTGGCGTGCTCGGCGGCCAGGGACTCCACCGTGTCGACGTTGCGGCAGCCGGCGTAGAAGCGGCGGCCGATGGTGCCCTCGGCGTACTTGTCGCTGAACCAGTTGCCCATCGCCAGCAGGGTGGCCGGCGAGGCGTAGTTCTCGGAGGCGATCAGCTTCAGCATCTCGCGCTGGTCGGTCACCTCCTGGCCGATGGCGTCGGCGACCCGCGGCTCGACGGCACGGATCACGTCGAGGGCGGCACGGAAGGCGGTGGACTCGGTCGACAGGGGCTGCTCTGGCATGGGGACCTCCGGACGGCGTGCTTACAGCGTTCACGTTCGGCCCAGGCGCACGGCACTCTTTTCCCGCTCGGGCCGCTCCCCGATGGTCCGTCCCATCCCTAGCGCGCCAGTCACGACCCGCTGATCAGCCTACCGGGCGCGCCGGAGCGGCGAGGTCCCGCGTCCACCATGCGGGCGAGGATAGGAAGGGGGTCACCGTCGTATCCGGTCGTGTCCCGGGAGGGTCCGTGACCACTGCTGAAGACCTCATCGCCGCCGCCGACGCGCACAGTGCGCCCACCTACCATCCGCTGCCCGTCGTCGTGGCCACGGCGGAGGGGGCGTGGATGACCGATGTGGAAGGGCGGCGGTATCTGGATCTGCTGGCCGGTTACTCGGCGCTCAATTTCGGGCACGGCAACCGGCGGCTCCTCGACGCGGCCGAGCGGCAGCTGGAGCGGGTGACGCTGACGTCCCGCGCCTTCCACCACGACCGGTTCGCCGCGTTCTGCACGGAGCTGGCCGAGCTGTGCGGCATGGAGATGGTGCTGCCGATGAACTCGGGCGCCGAGGCCGTGGAGAGCGCGGTGAAGACGGCCCGGAAGTGGGGGTACCGGGTGAAGGGGGTGCCCGCGGAGATGGCGAAGATCGTGGTCGCGGGCGGCAACTTCCACGGGCGTACGACCACGATCATCAGCTTCTCGACCGATCCGGAGGCCCGGGCGGACTTCGGGCCGTACACGCCGGGCTTCGAGATCGTGCCGTACGGGGATCTGACCGCGATGCGGTCCGCGCTCACCGAGAACACCGTCGCCGTGCTGCTGGAGCCGATCCAGGGCGAGTCGGGGGTGATCGTGCCGCCGGCCGGCTATCTGCCGAAGGTGCGGGAGCTGACCCGCGAGCGGAACGTGCTCTTCGTCGCCGACGAGATCCAGTCGGGCCTCGGACGGACCGGGCGGACCTTCGCGTGCGAGCATGAGGGGGTCGTACCTGACATGTACGTGCTGGGAAAGGCGCTGGGCGGCGGGATCGTGCCGGTGTCGGCGGTGGTGTCGAGCGCGAAGGTGCTCGGGGTGTTCCGGCCGGGCGAGCACGGGTCGACGTTCGGCGGGAATCCGCTGGCCTGCGCGGTGGCGCTGGAGGTGATCTCGATGCTGCGCTCCGGCGAGTTCCAGGCCCGGGCCACCGAACTGGGGGCGCGGCTGCACCGCGAGCTGGGCGGGCTGCTCGGCACCGGTCGGGTCACGGCGGTGCGGGGGCGCGGGCTGTGGGCGGGCGTGGACATCCACCCGCGGTTCGGCACCGGTCGGCAGGTGTCGGAGAAGCTGATGGACCGCGGGGTGCTGGTGAAGGACACCCGCGGCTCGACCATCCGGATCGCACCGCCGCTGGTCGTCTCGGAGGAGGACCTGGACTGGGGCCTGGCCCAGCTCGCGGGCGTGCTGGAGGGCTAGTGCCCCGGCACCAGAGCCTTCCTGACGGATCCCTTCCTAGAGGATCACGTGCGGCAGGAAGCGGGCGTACTCGTCGGTGATCAGGCCCGAGGACTCGCGCAGGCCGAGGCCGGCCGGCTCGTCCTGGACGACCCAGGCGCCGAGGACGAGGTGGTTGCCGTCGAAGGCGGGCAGCGGGGCGAGCTGCTGGTAGCAGCAGGGCTCGTCCCGGGTACCGGCCGGGGCGCCGGGCTCGTGGACGGTCACGCCCGCGCCCTCGCGGCCCAGCAGCGGCTTGGCGACATAGCCGGTCGACGCCGCCAGCTCGCGCGGGCCGTCCAGGTAGGCGGGCAGGAGGTTCGGGTGGCCGGGGTACAGCTCCCAGAGGATCGCCAGCAGGGCCTTGTTGCTCAGGAGCATCTTCCAGGCGGGTTCGATCCACAGGGTGCTGCCGGTGCCGCCGCCGTTGTCCAGGGTGTCGAGGACATGCCCTGCGAAGGCGTCGGTGGTGAGCCACTCCCACGGGTAGAGCTTGAAGATGCTGCGGATGAAGCGGAGCCCGTTGTCCACGAAGCGCCCGGAGAGGGTGTCCCAGCCGATCTCCTCCATGGAGATCCAGTCGGTGGCGAGGCCGGCCTGTTCGGCGGTCTCCTTCAGGTAGGCGACCGTCATCAGGTCCTCGCCGAGTTCGTCGGCGGAGGAGTGCGCGAAGTGCAGGGGGCTGCCCGGCGGGAGCAGCGCGGCCTGTTCGCGCCAGGCGTCGACCAGGCGTTCGTGCAGGGAGTTCCACTGGTCGGCGCCGGGGAAGCGTTCCTCCATCCAGAACCACTGGGGGGAGGCGGCCTCGACCAGTGAGGTCGGGGTGTCGGCGTTGTACTCCAGGAGCTTCGCCGGGCCGGTGCCGTCGTAGCGGAGGTCGAACCGGCCGTAGACGGAGGGGAGTTCGGCGCGGCGCCGCCAGGCCTCGGTGACGGCCTCGGCGACGCGCGGGTCGGTGATGCCGAGGTCGGCGAGGCGGTCCTCGGCCACGATGTGCTCGGCGGCCGCGAGGCACATGCGGTGCAGTTCCGCGACGGTCTCCTCCAGCGCCTCGACCTCGTCCAGGGTGAAGACGTAGTAGGCGCTCTCGTCCCAGTAGGGGCGCAGTGAGCCGTCGGGGTGGCGGGTCAGGGGGTAGACGAGCCCCTGCTCCTCGACGGTCTGCTGCCAGCCGGGGCGGGGGGTGGTCGTACGGCGTTCCATGCGGGGGTTCCCTGCGGGGGTTCCTCGTCAGCCGCCGGAGCTGCCGTGGCCGCCGCCGAAGCCGCCGCGGTGGACGCCGCCGTACGAGCCGCCCGAGCCCGAATGCGAGCCGGAGCCCTTGCTCGGCTTGGTGAAGGAGCCGCCGCTCACCCAGGAGCCCTTCTTCTTGCCGCCGTAGTACCAGGCGCCGTTGACGAAGGCCTTGGTGGACTTGCAGTTCTTGTCGGAGACGATCTTGTAGCCCTTGGCGAGCTGGTAGCTGTCGCGGTCGACGCAGCGCTTGTCCGGTGCGGAGGAGCAGGCGGTCAGGGCGGTGGCGAGCAGGCCCATGCCGCCGAGGAGGACGGTTCCCGAGCGAAGGCGTCGGCGTGCGGTGTCCATGCTGGTGTCTCCCCCGTTGGCTGGCCTGTTTTCGGCGGTCAGCCTAGAGAACGGTGAGAGCGGCCACCGAGGCGGGTTGCCGGTTCGCCCTCCCCCTGAAGTCACTTCGTGCTCTTTGGGAGAGTGTGTGCTGCGCCGTGGAGCACGGTGGTCATGCGGAGGAATGGGCGACTTGCCCGCACTGAAGGGCGGGAAAGCAGACAATGCAGCCCACCCGCAAGGTGCGAGCCTGCGTGGAGCAGTCTTCGGCCGGGTGAAGAAATACAAGATCTTGCGTGACTGCCGACAGCGCGGCGACGACCGCCACCACGCTGTCCAGGCCGTCGCCCGCATGCGCAACCTCGTCCCACATCACCGGATGCGTCATCAGCCCGGCTCAGGCTGCGTGATCAGCCTTCTGCAACACGCTTCAGGGGCGGACCGATCCCGCGGGCGCCCGCCCAACCACCGGCCGGGCCCCGACCGGTGCGCAGTCGGCCGGACGGGTGTGCTCGTGCGTGCGAGCCGCTCAGTCAAGATGACGCAGCCGCGCGATGTCCGCAGCGCGCGATGTCCTAGTCGGCTCGGGCGTCTCCCAGGTCGACCGCCGGGACGGGTTGCCGCGGGCGGAATCCGAGGTGTGGATCCGCACCGACGGCCCCAGCCTCGGGCGAGCCGATGGGCCATGAGGTGATCGTCTGCCAGGGCGAGCACGAAGCCGTGGCCTTGGTGCCCTTGCACACGGTGAGGTAGCCGGTCGTGGTGGCCCGGTACGCCTGTCGCACGGCGACGTCCACCGACGCCCGGCCGCACACTTCAGCCTGTTTGCGGGCCGGTGCGGGGACGAAGTCGAAGGTGAACCGGGTCCACAGCGAGTAACACCCGTCTCCGGCATTGGACAACGTGCCGCTCACCACGAGGTCGCGGGAGGGAACCGAACCATTGCCTTCCAGCCACCGCTCTCCCGAAGCGGTCGCCGTCCGATACCGCGCAGACCAGGGGACGGTGCCCGTCGTCGGCGCAGCCATGGCGGCTGTCGTGCCGATGAGTACCGAGCCGATGGCTGCCGCTGCGACGACTCCCGTGCGTATGTGCATCAGATGACCTCTTCCGTTGATCTCGGTGTCATGGCCGCCATGCGGCGCCCCGCCCGGTCGGTACCCGGCGGCCCGGGTCAGGTTGCGACGGCCCCGCTCTTCGGCTCCGGAGTTCCGGACGGCGTGGCGATGGTCCGGGTGCGGGACCGCAGCAGGGAGCGAGCCAGCCCGGTGACGTCGGGATCGTGGCCGAGTGGCGCCAGCAGGAGGAACAGGCCGGCCCACATGGCCAGGGCGAAGCTCCACAGGCCCATGACGACTGCGATGCCGAGATGGAACAGGACGCCGGCCGGCAACAGCATCCAACGCACTCTCTGGGGGAGCAGCAGCGCTGCCGCCAGGGAGAGTTCGAGGAAGAGGGGAGCCCAGGTCATGACGGCGACGCCGACCGAGTTCTGGACGACGACGTTCAGGAGCGGGCGCAGCCAGTCCGCGGCGCCGAAGTCGTAGTTGTTGATCCAGTAGTACAACGCGGTTCCGTCGGCCCACTCCGCGTGCGGCAACTTGGCCACGCAGGCCTGGAAGTACACGACGGACATCTGCAGTCGGACCACGACCAGCGCACTGGTGCCCAGCAGGGCGATGTACCGGCGGCGCCCGGACGGCGGTGGCTGGGACGGCTGTTGTGTCTGCCAGTGCCACTTGCGCCTGTCGCCGAGCGCGACCATCGCGATCAGAAGGCTGAGCAGCCAGGTGATCTGGTCGCCGCCGTCGGGGATGGCTATTCCGGTGAACACGCTGAAGGAGATGTAGGCGTGGGGGATGGCCGTCAGCGCCGGCCGCCATCCGCTGGCCACGAGGAGCAGGACGAGGCAGCACAGCCAGCGGACGATGTCGTAGTCCTGGGCCGGTACGAGGCACCACGCGCCCGCTCCGCCCACGCCTTGGCACAGCGGGTACTTCCCCACCGTGGCGACCTCCCGGAAGAGGGTGGCGGAGTCGCTGCACGCGAGGGTTCCGAGCGTGCCCAGGGCAAGCAGGGTCCTAGCCCAGCCGTATCCGGCGGTCCAGGGGGAAGGGATCGTGTGACGGCGCATCAGCACGTCACCTTCAACACCATGGCGCGTTCCACCGAGTGGCTGTCAGGGATCAGATCACGCCAGGCCCAGGGAGTGGGGCGTTCCTGGAGCAGGCCGACGGTCCCACACAGGGTGGGTTCGGGAGAGATGTTCTTGATCGTCCGGACCGGGGCTCCGAACGCCGTGAGGCACTTCTCCCGCCCCTCCGTGCACGGACGCCAGTCCTTCGCCCGGGCGGCGGAGAGAACCATGGCGATTTCCACGCCCTGAGCCCGGGAAACCCGATCGAGTCCGAAAAAGTTTCGCGCCGAGGAATGAGGTCCGAGAGCCAGTGAGCGCCACCCGTCGGATTGTTTTCCGTAGGGTCGGATTTCGGGATCACGGGCAGACTTGGTGAAAAAGGCCCAGCCTTGCGGGGCCAGATTCACCACGGTGTGCCGGACGCTTTTCTGGGCCGGCAGGGTGATGGTGTTCCTGGGCAACTGTTCCTGGGCTACGTAAAGAATGAGCACCGACCAGACGACGCATGTGATCGCGATGGCTCGCCTGGAAAGGGTGATGGTCTGGTCGCTGGTTCGCGAGAAACTCTCGCGCATGCGGCGGATTGAGTTCTTCATGGTGATCCCGGCCTGCCCGCCGAGTGGCGGGCGCCCTGCCGAGGGGGTGGAACGTCTGCAGCCGCTCCACCCCCTCACAGTGCTCAGGCGGCCTTGAGCGCCCCCGTCACCTGGGCCACGGCCTCGTCGCGGGACAGTTGCGAGCCGTCACCCGTGGTGGGCTGCGCACTCCAGAACCAGTTCTTGCCCTTGACGAAGTTCGCGCCCACGGCGACCGTCACCGTGACGACCGCACCGGCCGCCGTCAGCACCGCGGCCACGTGGACCACGGCGGCGGCGACCGCGACGGTCACGCCGCACTTCTGGCCGACCTCCACGGGGGTGGCGGCCTTGTCTCCCTTGTGCGCCACGGCCAGAAGCATGTTCTGGGCGTCCGTCACGGCCCGCTCGACCTGACGCGGGTCACCGCTGCGCGCCTGCGCGCTCAGCTTGGCGAAGAAGCCCGGCGACCTCTTGTTGATCAGGTCGACGACGGCGTTCGCCGCACGGACCTGGTCGCGGGAGTTGTTGTCGATGTGCTTGCGCGCGTCGGCGAAGAGCTCGAGCCCGGCCAGTTGCTCACCCACCTTGCCCTGGCCGAAGAAGAGACCGCGGAAGACGTTCTCCCCGTCCTTCTTCGCCGAGGCGGTCGAGGCCATGGCAGTCGATGCGGGTGCCTTCGTGGCCGTATCGGCGGTCGCGGCGGGTGCGGCCGCGACACATATCGCGGCCGCGGTGAGACCCGCGACGGCGAGCATTCCGCGCTGTTTGATATTCAATTGATTCCCCTCGTTTCGAATGAGCCACACCGAGGGGGTTCTGGGCGTGTGGTCAGCACGCTTCTCCCCCGAGTGCGTGATCCCTTCTCGAGAGGTGATCATGACATGTTTTCTCACCCAGGTCGAACCTGTGTGTCGCGGCTCACGCGGAATGACAGGTTCAGCCGTTCCGAGTCATATTGAGCGCGTTAAGAAGAGCTGCACCGCGCTCCGCGTCGTCGATACTGACGGCGAATTCCCTGCCCTTTCCCCGGGTCCGGATGACGAGGCATTCTCCACTCCGCAGCATGACCGTGGTGCCGAGACCACTGAGCCGGTAACCCCAGCCCCCGACCTGCGCGGGGGTGCGGTTCTCGGCGCGAGCCGACTCGATGTCCTGGGCCGGCCAGCGCCGGGCGGGCCAGCCGAGCGGTCCGAACGCCACTTCCAGGCCGCGCTCCGATGCGCGTGCCTGCACGGTGGCGCAGCCGGCCACGGCCAGGGACGTGAGCGCGAACGGAGCGAACAGCGCCCACAACGGGCCGGCGGTGGCGAGGCCGCCGACCAGAGCGACGAGGGCCGCCACCGCCACCAGGCCGGCCACTGCCGCCAGCAGGTGGAGCCAGGGATTGGTGATGCGGGAGAACCACACCACGCGCTGCCCGCCCGGGATCTCCAGAACCGGGCCGGAGGGCTCCTGCGTGGCGGGCGCGGCGGAGGCCGCCACGCGCGAGTTCACCAGCCATCCGACGACTCCGGCGGCAACGGCCGCCGCGGCGAGCGTCGCGACGATCCACGCCGTTGGCTGACGGGCCTGGTGCCAGTCCGCGCGGTCCAGGTTCGCGCGGACGACGGACGCCTGCGCGCCGCCGAGGAGGATGCCCCCCGAGAGCAGGGTGGCGGCGGTCCACGCCCGCGTCGTCCTGCGCGCGGGGTCGCCGGCCCGCCGCTGGGCCACGAACATGATCGCGGTCAGGGCCAGCCAGATCAGGGCCGGAAAGAGGGATGCCGCCCAGAGGGGCATGGAGCCGTCCGGGGCACCCTGCCCGGACCCCCAGTGGGTGGCCAAGCGGGCCGGCAGCCGTCCGCGGGCGGCCCAGGGCAGGGCGGCGATCAGCCCGGCCGTACCCACTGTCCACACCCGGGCACTCCAGCGCGCTCCGCCCCTGGTCCTGGTGCCGTCGTTCACGGTATCCCCCTGATCATCTCTATGAGATCGGTCCTGCTGTAGCCCAGTCGTGCCGCCTCGGTCACCAGCGCGTACACCTGGTTCAGAAGTCCGGAGCGCTCGTCGGCACCTTCTGTCACGGTCACGCCCCGGCCTCTGCGGAACTCCAGCAGTCCCTCGTCCCGGAGGCTGCGCAGTCCCCTGAGGACGGTGTTGACGTTGACGTCCAGCGCCTGGGAGAGGTCGCGTGCCGACGGCAGGCGGTCTCCCGGCCGGCACTCGCCCTCGGCGATGGCGCGCCGGATGGCTCCTGCCACCTGCTCGTGCAGGGGGCGGGTGTCTCTCTTGTCCAAACGCAGCAACATGGTGCTACTGAAGATAGCACCATGTGCTTCAGGTGGGGAGGGTGCGGGGATGGCTGAGCTCGCGCCAATGTGAAGGGGCGCAGAAATCCGGACCACGGTCTGCGCCGGTGGACGGTCCGGGCAGGAAGACGGGTCGTATGGCAGGGAACACAACTCGTGCAGCGATCGACAGCAACCTTGGGATCACGGGCTGTTGGCTGACGTGACCGCTGAACTCGTCGCCGGGGGAGGCCCGTTGAGGCACGAACAACACCGGGCCAGGCGCGCAGCGCGGGCTCGACGACCTGCCGGGCAGGTGCGCCACACGCCGGCCGCCTTCGCGCTCCTCGGCGGCGAGGTCGTCATACGAAGGGCCGCCGCCGTCAGGTGTTCGGCCGCAGGGCGCCAGGTCGAGGGACCGACGGACGGACTGCGCACGATATCGGTGTGAGAACGGGTGCGGAGGCCTCCGCGATTCCCCGTTCGCCTAGAGTCACTTCGTGCTCTTCGGAATGGTGTGTGCCCTGGCCGCGGCCGTCTGCTTCGGTACGGCGACGGTGTTGCAGGCGGTCGCCGCGCGGCAGGCCGGTACGGGTGGGGGCGGCGAGGCCGCGCTGCTGCTGCGGGCGGTCAGGCAGTGGCGGTACTTGGCGGGTCTTGCGCTGGACGGTCTTGGCTTCCTGTTCCAGATCGCGGCGCTGCGCTCGATCCCCATCTACGCGGTCGGCGCGGCACTGGCGTCGAGTCTGGCGGTGACGGCGGTGGTCGCGGCGCGCCTGCTGCGGGTCCGGTTGAGCGGCACCGAGTGGGGCGCGGTGGGCGTGGTGTGCCTCGGGCTCACGATGCTGGGGCTGGCGTCCGGGCCGGAGGGGGACCAGGAGGGGTCGGAAACCTTGAAGTGGGCGATGCTCGCGACGGCGGTCGGCATGCTGGTGCTCGCGCTGCTGGGCGGGCGGCTGTCCGGGCGCATGCGGGCGCTGGTACTCGGGCTGGGCGCGGGTTTCGGGTTCGGGGTGGTGGAGGTGTCGGTCCGCCTGATCGACTCACTACGACCGGCCGATCTGCTCACCAACCCGGCGGCCTACGCCCTCCTGATCGGCGGCGGCGCCGCCTTCATACTGCTGACCTCCGCCCTGCAGCGCGGCTCGGTGACCACGGCGACGGCCGGCCTGGTGATCGGCGAGACGATCGGCCCGGCGGCCATCGGCGTGATCTGGCTCGGCGACCGCACCCACGAGGGCCTGACCTGGCTGGCGGCGCTGGGGTTCGCGGTGGCGGTGGCGGGGGCGCTGGCGCTGGCACGGTTCGGGGAGGCGCCGGTGGCGGCCGAGGAAGGCTGAGGAAGGCCGAGATCGCCTCCTCGCCTCAACGGCTCCGCGCCATGGGTACCCAGAACCAACCTGGGCACCCATGGCACCGCTGAAGGCCTACAGCGCTCCGTCGTCCTCCACGGTCTCCGACACGTCCGCCATCATGCCGACGCATTCATCGAGCGCCGCGTGCAACGGCGGCACGAAGGCGGCGAGTTCGACATCCGACGCCTCCCCCGCCTCGAGTACGGCGCCGACGACTGCCACCAGGACGGCGGCCGTCTCCAGGGCGCGCGCATCGGCCAGCGACTCAAGGAGACCACCAGGGCGCGCGACCACGAATGCCTCCGTGCCGGTGGCGGGGTCGACGCCGAGGCTGCGTGGGCGCCACGCGCTCATACGGCGGCCTCCCACGGGCAGTAGTGGCGCCGCTCTCGTTCATCACGCTCGCGTTCCCAGACGGCGACGTAGGGCCGGACCGGCGGCAGACCGTCGGCGGCGATGACGTCCGTGGGGTACGGCCTCGTCCGACGTGCGCGGGTGAGCCGGAACACGGGCACGGACGGGCAGGCGATGAGGGGTGGCGGCGTGTCGGCGTGCTGCGCTCCACGGGGAGGCAGGAAGAGACTCAGGAATGCGGTCAGTAGGCTACGCATAGGTCGACTCCTAATCAGTCGGCTCAGCCCCGGCATGGAAGCTCTCACCCTTCCCGCCGGGGCGTTTTCGTTTCCTCCAAACCCTACCCAGATTACGGTAGTGATGGGTAGTGGTTGATAGTAGTGCTAGGTAATGCGTAGTAGAGAGTGGCGCTCTACGGTCAAAACGTGGACAAGATCAGCCCCGACTCGCCGCAGTACGTGTACGAACAGCTGGCCGCGATCATCGAGCGGAAGATCCGTTCCGGCGAGTACCCGCCCGGTACACGACTGCCGGGAGAACTGACGATGACGCACGAATACAAAGTCGGTCCGGGTACCGTCCGCCGCGCCCTGGACATCCTTCGGGACAAGGGGTTGGTAGTGACGGTGCGCGCGCGTGGGTCGTTCGTGGTCGACCCCCTGCCGCCCTCCCCTGCAACCCCCTAGCCAGGGCGTTAGGGATTCAGGTCCAGCACGCGGACCGGCTCACCGATCCAACGGTCGGGGGAGGTCGTGGCGATGATCGCCCCGTCAGGACGGTCCGGGGTCGGCTGAGCGACGTACTGACAGTGCGCTGCGGCCCAGGTGTCCTGCTGGGCCACGACAAGGGCGGCAGGCAGGTCCAGGTCCAGGACGGTGATGCCGGGCAGAGCGGCGAGGTGCTCTGCCGTACCCGGCCGGGCACGGTCGGCTTCGACCAGTGCGCACGCCGGGGCGTAGAGATGCCAGCCGGTTTCCGCATGGGCGCGGTGGATCAACCGGGAAGCAAGGACATTGCCCTGGCCGGCTGCGGCCATCGCGGTGTCGTCCAGGACGATGCGCATCGCGTCGCTCACCGGGCAGCCGCCTGTGCCAGCCGCTGGTCCAGCTCACTGTCGAGGTCCCGTTCCTCAGCAGGAGTCGGCGCGTAACCGGTCCACTCCTTCAAGGCAGCGCGGGCCCGCTCGGCCCGTTCGGCCCGCTCGGTGGGGGTGAGCAGGGTTTCAGCGAGCCGGGCCAGGTAGGCACGCAGCGACATGCCCTCGGCTGCCGCTATGGCGGCGAGCCGGTCCCGTGCTTCCTCGGGGATACGAACATTGGCGTCGGACATCATCGGCTCCTCTCCACCCGCACAGGATACGGGTACGTACCCGTATCCTGTGCGGCTATCCGCTGAAGTCCTGCACACGACCACAGCCGGTGTGATCCATCCTGGCCACGTGCTGCTGCCTGGAGTTGCCTGGCAACGGCTGCCCGGCATCAGCCACATCGGTGCCCTACGGCAACACCCTGCACAACGCCTCCAACGCCCCCGCCCACGCGCTGTCCGGCGGCGTCCCGTACCCCACCACCAGCGCGTCCAGCGGCTCGGTGACGGCCTCCGGGTGCCGGTGGAAGGACAGGCCGTGCAGGGCCAGTCCCTGCCAGGTCGCCGCCTGGATCACCGACTGCTCGGTGCCGGGCGGCAGCCGCAGCACGGCGTGCAGACCGGCCGCGATCCCGGTGACCCGGACGTCCGGCGCCCGGTCGGCGACGGCGGCGGCGAGGGCGTCACGGCGGCGCCGGTAGCGCAGCCGGGCGGAGCGCACATGGCGGTCGTAGGCGCCGGAGGTCAGGAACTCGGCCAGTGTCAGCTGGTCCAGCACCCCGCAGGTGTCGACACGGCCCTTGGCCGCGGCCGCCTCCTCCACCAGGGACTGCGGCAGCACCATCCAGCCGAGGCGCAGGCCGGGGGCGAGGGACTTGCTGGCGGTGCCGAGGTAGACGACGCGCTCCGGGTCGAGGCCCTGGAGGGCGCCGACGGGCTGGCGGTCGTAGCGGAACTCGCCGTCGTAGTCGTCCTCCAGGACCAGTCCGCCGGTCCGCCGCGCCCACTCCACGACGGCGGTCCGCCGGTCGGGGTGCAGGGGCATGCCCATCGGGAACTGGTGGGCGGGGGTGACGAGTACCGCACCCTCGTCGCTCAACGCGCCCGTGTCGGTGCCCAGTTCGTCGTAGGGCAGCGCGGGTGCCGCGAGGCCCGCGCTCCTCAGCAGCCCCCAGTGGACGTCGAGCCCGTACGACTCCACCGCGACGGTCCGCACCCCGCGCGCCCGCAGCAGTGCCCCGAGGATGCGCAGGGCGTGCGAGATGCCCGCGGTGATCATGATGGTGTCGGGGTCGGTGCGGACGCCGCGGGCGCGGGCGAGGTAGCCGGCGAGGGCGGTGCGCAGTTCGGGGCGGCCGCGCGGGTCGCCGTAGCCGAAGGCGTCGAAGGGGGCGGTGGCCAGCGCGCGGCGGGCGGCCTTGAGCCACTCGGTGCGCGGGAAGGCGGCGAGGTCGGGGGTGCCGGGGATGAGGCTGTAGGCGGGGCGGCCGGGTTCGCGGCGCCGGGGTGCGGTGTCGGCGGGCGGGACGACGGCCCGCTCGGCGACGCGCGTGCCGGAGCCCTGGCGGGCGGTGAGCCAGCCCTCGGCGACCAGGTCGGCATAGGCCTCGGCGACGGTGTTGCGGGCGATGCCCAGGTCGGCGGCGAGGCTGCGGGAGGACGGCAGCCGGGTGCCGGGGGCGAGGCGGCCGGTGCGGACGGCGTCCCGCAGCGCGTCGGTCAGGCCGCGGCGCAGCCCGCTGGAACCGGCCGGTTCCAGGTGCAGGTCGACCCCCAGAGTGGCCCATGAACTCGCCATGGAAATGGACCATACCCCTGGGCATCCTCGCTCCTAGGGTCGAAACCATGAGCACTGCAGAGGAAACCGTCGAGTACGCCACCGAACAGGCCCCACGACTCAGCTGGGCCAAGCACGCGCCCGAGGTCTACAAGGCGATGATCCGCCTGGACACGGCAGCGAAGCAGGGCCTCGACCCGACACTGTACGAGCTGGTGAAGATCCGCGCCTCGCAGCTCAACCACTGCGCGTTCTGCCTCGACATGCACACCAAGGACGCTCTCGCCGCCGGCGAGAGCGTGGAGCGGATCGTGCAGCTCAGCGCGTGGGAGGAGTCGCGGCACTTCTACACGGAGAAGGAGCTGGCGGCGCTCGAGCTGACCGAGGCGGTCACCGTGCTGACCGACGGCTTCGTGCCGGACGAGGTGTACGACCGGGCCGCCGCACACTTCGAGGAGGCGGAGCTGGCCCGGCTGATCGCCGCGATCACGGTGATCAACGCGTGGAACCGGTTCGGCGTGACCACCCGGATGACCCCGGGCCACTACCAGCCGGGGCAGTACAGGTGAGCCGTACCCAGCTGCTGGACCGCGACGTCGGCCTGGCCATGTCGGCGCTGAGCGCGGCCGCGAAGAAGGGGCTCGGCGATCCGGTCCTCGCCGAGCTGGTCATGATCCGTGCCTCGCAGCTCAACCACTGCGCGTTCTGCCTCGACATGCACCTCCAGGTGGCCCGGAAGAACGGCGAGTCGGAGGACCGCATCCAGCTGCTGAACGCCTGGGAGGAGGCCGAGGACCGCTACAGCGAGCGGGAGCGGGCCGCGCTGGCACTGACCGAGGCGGTCACCGTCCTGACCGACGGCTTCGTGCCGGACGCGGTGTACGACACCGCCGCCAAGCACTTCGGTGAGGCCGAACTCGCCCATCTCATCGGCCTGATCACCGTCATCAACGGCTGGAACCGTCTCATGGTCAGCCGTCGTGTCCCGCCAGGGGGTTACCAGCCATGATCAAGGTGGACGTGTTCCGCACCCTGCACCGCAAGCGCGCCCAGGGCGATCCGCTGATCCTGCCCGGCCCCTGGGACGCGGCGAGCGCCCGGGTGTGCGTCGAGGCCGGGTTCCCGGCGCTGGCCACGCCGAGCGCCGGGGTGGCCGCCTCCCTCGGCTACGAGGACGGGGCGACCCCGGCCGACGAGATGTTCGCCGCGGTGGCCCGGATCGTGCGGGCGGTGGACGTGCCGGTCTCGGCGGACGTCGAGGGCGGACACGGGCTCGCGCCGAAGGAACTGGTCGAGCGGCTGCTGGAGGCGGGTGCCGTGGGGTGCAACCTTGAGGACTCCGACGGGGGTGTCCTCAAGGACCCGCACGAGCACGCCGAGTACCTCGCCGAGGTCCGCTCGGCCGCCGCCGACCGGCTCTTCGTCAACGCCCGCGTCGACACCTTCCTGCACGGCGACGGCAATCCCGAACGGGCCATCGAGCGGGCCGCGTCCTACGTGGCCGCGGGCGCGGACTGCGTGTATCCGATCCTCGCTCCGGTGGACGTGCTGCCCCTGCTGCGGGCCGGGATCCAGGGCCCGCTCAACATGGTGGCCCGGCTGGACGGCGAGGGCCCCTCGCCCGCCGTGCTCGGCGAACTCGGGGCCACCCGTGTCACGTTCGGGCCGGGACTCCAGCGGCGCGCCACCCAGGCGCTCCGCGAGATCGCCGACAGCCTTTCCGCCTGAGGGTGTTCAGGGCAGCCACTTCTTCCACACGGAGGGGTGGCTGTCCACCCACTTCTTCGCCGCCTCCTCGGGCGAGAGCTTCTGGTCGGCGATCATCAGGGAGACCTGGTTCTGGTCCTCGGTCGTCCACTGGAACTTCTTCAGGAAGGCCGCCGCCGCGCCGCCGGACCTGGCGAAGTCCGCGTTGAGGTACTTCTGCAGCGGGGTGTGCGGGTAGGCACAGGCGACCTTCGCCGCGTCCGCGTCGCAGCCCTCCTTGTACGGCGGCAGCTTCACCTCCGTCATGGGGACCTTCTTGAACAGCCACTGGGGTGAGTACCAGTAGGTCAGGAAGGGTTTCTTCTCCTTGGCGAACTGCTTCATCTGGGTGATCTGGGCCGCCTCGGAACCGGCGAACACGACCTGGTAGTCCAGCTTCAGGTTGTTCACCAGGGCCTTGTCGTTGGTGACGTAGGACGGGGAGCCGTCCATCAGCTGGCCCTTGCCGCCGCTCTCCGCGGTGCGGAAGAGCGGGGCGTACTTGTTCAGGTTCTTCCAGTCGGTGACGTCCGGGTGCTGCTCGGCGAGGTACGTCGGGACGAACCAGCCGATGTGCCCGGTCACCCCGAGGTCGCCGCCGCGGGCGATCGTCTTCTTGTCGGTGACGTACCGCTTCTCCTGGTCCGGGTGGCCCCAGTCCTCCAGGATGGCGTCGACCCGGCCCTGGCTGAGCGCGTCCCACGCGGGCACCTCGTCCACCTGGACGGTGTCGACGCGAAAGCCCAGCTTGTGTTCGAGGAGGTACTGGGCGACGGCCACGTTGGACTGCGCGCCCACCCAGGACTGCACGGACAGGGTGACCGTCTTCGCGCCCTGGGCGTTCGCGAACGGCGACGCCTGCCTGGTCATGTCGGCGGCGCCGCAGCCGGTGGTCAGTCCCAGGACGGCGACAGCGACGGGGACACCGACGGGGACAGTCGTACGAAATCGCATGTCACGCTCCCTTCTTCGCGCGGCGTTCGGTCGGCTGGGTCACCCGGTCGAGCATCAGGCCCAGGCAGACGATGGCCGCGCCGGCGACCAGGCCGGTCGCCAGGTCGCCCTGGGCGAGGCCGAAGGCGACGTCGTAGCCGAGGGCGCCACCGCCGACCAGGCCGCCGATGATGACGACGGCGAGGACCAGGACCACACCCTGGTTGGCGGCGAGCAGCAACGACCGCCTGGCGAGCGGGAGCTGGATCTGCCACAGCTGCTGGCGGCCGGTCGCGCCGAGCGAGCGCGCCGACTCCAGCGCGGCCGGGTCGACCTGCCGCAGGCCCTGCGCGGTGATCCGGACGACGGCCGGGAGGGCGTACACGACGGCCGCGGCGACGGCGGGCGCGCGGCCGACGCCGAACAGGGCGACGACCGGGATCAGGTACACGAACTGCGGCATGGTCTGGAAGACGTCCAGGACCGGGCGCAGCGCCCGTTCGACGCGGTCGCTGCGGGCGGCCGCGATACCGGTCGCGAAGCCGAGGACGAGGGTGACGGCGACGGCGGCGAGCACCTGCGACAGGGTGTCGAGCGAGGGCTCCCACACCCCGAGCACGCCGATCGCGGCCATCGCGAGGACGGCGGTCAGCGCGGTGCGCCAGGTGCCGATCAGCCAGGCCGGCGCGGCGACGAGGAGCAGCACCGCCCACCAGGGCAGCCACTGCAGGCCGCCACGGACGGGGTCCAGGATCCAGGTGGTGAAGTGGCCGGCCCAGTCGGCGGTGCCGCCGACGACCGGGACGCCGGAGTAGAGGTGGGCGGTCATCCAGTCGACGGCGCGGTTGACCGGTTCTGCGATGTTCAGGGTCCAGCCGGAGGGCCAGTCGAGGCGGCCCAGGAGGCGGGTGGCCAGGGCGACGGCCACGGTGACGGCCGCGGCGTACGGCCAGCCGATGGTACGCGGCTGGGGGCTGCCGTCTCCCGCGGCTGCGCTGCCTTCTCCCGCGGCGGCGGTGACGCGGTCCAGGACCACCGCCAGCAGCACGATCGGGATGCCGGCCGCGAGGGCCGCGCCCACGTCGACGGAGGCGAGGGCCTGGTAGACGCGGTCGCCGAGGCCGCCGGCGCCGATGACGGAGGCGATGACGGCCATGGACAGCGCCATCATGATCGTCTGGTTCAGGCCGAGCAGGAGTTCCTTGCGGGCCAGCGGGATACGGGCGGTCAGCAGCCGCTGGCGGGCGGTGGCGCCGAGCGACTCCACGGCCTCCAGGACTTCGGGGTCGGCGCCGCGCAGGCCCAGCGCGGTGAGACGGGCCATCGGCGGGGCGGCGTACACGACGGTGGCGAGCACGGCCGCGGGGACGCCGATGCCGAAGACCAGGACGACGGGGAGAAGGTACGCGAACGCCGGGAGCACCTGCATGGTGTCCAGGACCGGGCGCAGGGCGCGGTCCAGGCGGTCGGAGAGGCCGGCGGCGAGGCCGAGCAGGGCGCCCACGGCCACGGAGGCGAGCACGGCGACCACCATCAGCGCGAGGGTCTGCATGGTGGGCACCCACATGCCGAGCGCGCCGCAGGTCAGGAACGCGATCGCCGTGCCGGCGGCCAGGCGGACGCCGCCCAGGCGCCAGGCCACGAGGGCGCCGAACGCGGTGACACCTGCCCAGCCTGCGGCGAGCAGGGTGAGGTAGACGGCGCGTACGGCCAGTACGACGGCGTTGCTGATGTAGCCGAAGAAGTAGAGGAACAGGGGGTGGCTGTCCCGGTTGTCGATGACCCAGTCGCTGGCGCCGGCCAGGGGTTTGGAGAGGTCGACGGTGAGCGCGTGCGGCCAGGCACCGCCTCCCCAGTGACTGTTGAGCGGGGGGACCAGGACTGCCGCGGCGAGGGCGAGCAGGAGGAGCTTGGCCACCGCTCGGTTCTTCAGGAGGGGGACTGTGCGCGGCGTGGGGACGGTGAGCGTTGCCATCAGACGTCCTCCGGGCTGGTGCGGGGCGGGGGCGGGGTCGCCCGCCGACGCCTGCCGGGTGCCGCCGTCTGTGGGACGGGCGCCGCCCCAGCGGCACGACTGCCCGCAGCTGCGTCGGCATCGCGGCCCGCAGCTGCGGCGCCATCGCGGCCCGCAGCTACCGCGGCATCGCCGCCCGCAGTCGCGCCGGCACGACCGCCCGCAGCCACCTCGGCACGACCGCCCGCAGCCACCGCGGCATCCCTGCCCGCAGCCACGCCGGCCACTACGTCCAGCAGCTGCTCGTGGCCGACCATCCCCACGCACTTCCCCTCGTCCATCACCCGGGCCGGAGCGCCCGCGCGGGCCACTGCCTCGATGGCCTCGGCGACCGGGGCGTCGGGGCTGACCGCGGGGCCGGTTCCCGCCTCCTGCGGGTACGCGGGGCGCATGGCCGTGCGGCATGTCACGACCTGCTCACGCGGCACGTCGCGGACGAACTCGCGGACGTAGTCGTCGGCCGGGGAGGAGACGATCTCCTCCGGGGTGCCGAGCTGGACCACGCGGCCGTCGCGCATCAGGGCGATGCGGTCGCCGAGCTTGAGCGCCTCGCTGAGGTCGTGGGTGATGAACACCATCGTGCGGCCCTCCTCGCGGTGCAGCCGGGCCACCTCGTCCTGCATGTCGCGGCGGATGAGGGGGTCCAGGGCGCTGAAGGGCTCGTCGAACAGCAGCACCTCGGGGTCGACGGCGAGCGCGCGGGCGAGTCCGACGCGCTGGCGCTGGCCGCCGGAGAGCTGGCCGGGGCGACGCTTCTCCATGCCCTCCAGGCCGACCTTGGCGACGAACTCGGCGGCCCGCTCACGCCGTTCGGACTTTCCGACGCCCTGGATCTCCAGGCCGTAGGCCACGTTGTCCAGGACCGTGCGGTGCGGGAGCAGGCCGAAGTGCTGGAAGACCATCGCGGCGCGGTGCCGGCGCAGTTCGCGCAGCCGGGCCTTGTCCATGGCGCGCACGTCCTCGCCGTCGATGGCGATCATGCCCGCCGTCGGTTCGATCAGCCGGGTCAGGCAGCGCACGAGGGTGGACTTGCCGGAGCCGGACAGGCCCATCACGACGAAGACCTCGCCCTTGTGCACGTCGAAGGAGACGTCCCGGACGGCGGCCGTGCAGCCGGTGCGGGAGCGCAGGTCTGCGGGGGCCAGCGTGCTGAGTTCCGGATCGGCCGGGACGCGGTCGGCCTTGGGGCCGAAGACCTTCCACAGGCCGTTCACCGAGAACACGGGCGACTGAGTGGTCGTACTCATCGCGCACCACCTCCGATCAGGTCGACGGCCTTCTCCCCGACCATGAGCACCCCGATCATCGGGTTGACTGCGGTCATGGTCGGGAAGACGGAGGCGTCGGCGACGCGGATGCCGTCGAGGCCGCGGATCCTCAGCTCGGGGTCCACCACGGCGAGTTCGTCGTCGACGGCGCCCATCTTGCAGGTGCCGGCGGGGTGGTACACGGTGTGGGCGACCTTGCGGGCGTACTCGCTCAGCTCGGCGTCGTCCACGATCTCCGGGCCCGGGCAGACCTCGCGCTTGAGCCAGCCGGCGAGCGGCTCGGCCTTGGCGATCTCGCGGGCGATGCGGATGCCGTCGACCAGGGTCCGGGCGTCGTAGTCGTCCTCGTCGGTGAAGTACCGGAAGTCCAGGGCCGGCTTCACGGACGGGTCGGCGCTGGTGAGGTAGAGGCGGCCGCGGCTCTTCGGCTTGGGGATGTTGGGGGTCATCGAGACGCCGTACTGCGGGCGCTCGTAGCCGAGGCGCTCCGGGTTGTCCGTGAACGGGACCTGGTAGAAGTGGAACATCAGGTCCGGGCCCGCGTGTCCGGGGTCGCGGCGCACGAACAGGCCCGCGTCGGAGTCCATCGCGGAGTTCTCCGGGATCGGTCCATGGGTCTCCCAGACGATGACCGACTCGGGGTGGTCGAGCAGGTTCTCACCGACGCCCGGCAGGTCGTGCACGACGGGGATGCCGAGCGCCTCCAGGTCCTCGCGGGGGCCGATGCCCGAGTGCATCAGCAGGCGGGGCGAGTCGACGGCACCCGCGCACAGCAGGACCTCTTTGCGGGCCCGGATCAGCAGTTCCTCGCCGTCCTTGGTCCGCACGTGGACGCCCTCGGCGCGGGTGCCGTTCAGCTCCAGCTTGTGCGCCCAGGTCTCCAGGAAGATGCGGAGGCCCGGGCGCTCGTCCATCACCGGGTGCAGGTACGCGACCGAGGCGGAGGAGCGCTTGTTGTTCTCGGGGTGGTAGGCGAGGTCGAAGAAGCCGACGCCCTCGGTGAACGGCTTCTTGTTGAAGCCCTCGACGCGGGGCACGTCGAGCGCCGTCTGCGCGGCGTCCACGAAGTCGCGGGCGATGGCGTTCCGGTCCTTCTCGTCCACGGAGACGATGTTGTTGAGGAGGCGGGCGTAGTAGGCCTCCATGGGGACGGCACCCCAGCCCTTGGCGCCGGCCGCCTCCCACTCGTCCCAGTCGGACGGGAGCGGCTTGAAGGAGATCAGGGTGTTGTGGGAGGAGCAGCCGCCGAGGACGCGGGCCCGGCTGTGCCGGATGTGGGAGTTGCCGCGGGGCTGTTCGGTGGTCGGGTAGTCGTAGTCGAGATCGCCGCCGAGCAGGCCCGTCCAGCGGCGCAGCGTCAGCACGTCGTCGCGGCCGACGTCGCTGGGGCCGCCTTCGATGACGGCGACGGTGACGTCGGGGTTCTCGGTGAGGCGGGAGGCTATGACCGAGCCCGCGGTGCCGCCGCCGACGACGACGTAGTCGTAGAGGTGAGGGGTGTGGGACATGGGGGTGTTACTCCAGGAGACTTTCCGTGTACGGCGGTTGGGGGATCAGCCGGCGAACCAGCGCACCGGCTTCGGCGCGAGGTTCTGGTAGACGTGCTTGGTCTCGCGGTACTCGGCGAGCCCGGCGGGGCCCAGCTCGCGGCCGACACCGCTCTTTCCGAAGCCGCCCCACTCCGCCTGCGGGAGGTAGGGGTGGAAGTCGTTGATCCAGACGGTGCCGTGGCGCAGCCGGCCGGCGACCCGGCGGGCGCGACCGGCGTCGGCGGTCCAGACGGCGCCCGCGAGGCCGTACTCGGTGTCGTTGGCGAGGGCGACCGCCTCGTCCTCGGTGCGGAAGGTCTCGACGGTGAGGACCGGGCCGAAGACCTCCTCGCGTACGACCTTCATCTCGCGGTGGCACCGGTCGAGGACGGTCGGCTCGTAGAAGTAACCGGTGGCGGGCCGTTCGGCGGACGGTTCGGGCCGCTTGCCGCCCGAGCGCAGCACCGCGCCCTCGGCCAGCGCCGACTGCACGTACGCCTCGACCTTGGCGCGCTGCTGCTCGGAGACCAGCGGTCCGCATTCGACGCCCTCGGCCGTGCCCCGGCCGAGGCGGATCCGGGCGGCCCGCCGGGCGAGTTCGGCGACGAATCGCTCCCGCACGCTCTCCTCGACGATCAGCCGGGCGCCGGCCGAGCACACCTGACCGCTGTGGATGAAGGCGGCGTTGAGGGCCTGGTCGACGGCGGTGTCGAAGCCCTCCTCGGTGGCGCAGGCGTCGGCGAAGACCACGTTGGGGTTCTTGCCGCCGAGTTCGAGGGCGACCTTCTTGACGGTCGGGGCGGCCGCCTGGGCGACCTTGGTGCCGCTGACCAGGCCGCCGGTGAAGGAGACCAGGTCGACGTCGGGGTGCTCGGCGAGGCGGGCGCCGACGGTGTGGCCGGGTCCGGTGACCAGGCCCGCGACTCCGGCGGGCAGACCGGCCTCGGTCAGCAGGTCGATCAGCGCGATGGTCGTCATCGGGGTGATCTCGCTGGGCTTGATCACGAAGGTGTTGCCGGCGGCGAGCGCCGGGGCGATCTTCCAACTGGCCTGGAGCAGCGGGTAGTTCCAGGGGGTGATGAGCGCGCACACGCCGACGGGCTCGTGCACGACGACGCTGTGGACGTCGGGGGAGCCCGCGTCGACGACCCGGCCGGGGGCCTCGCCGGCGACCAGGTCGGCGAAGTAGCGGAAGGCGTCGGCGACGCAGTCGATGTCGATGCGGCCTTCCTCGGCGGTCTTGCCCGCGTCCCGGCTCTCCAGCAGGCCGAGTTCCTCGCGGTCGCGTACGAGGAGGTCGGCGACGCGGCGCAGCAGGGCGGCGCGCTCGCCGACGGGGGTGCCGGGCCAGGGGCCGTGGTCGAACGCCTGCCGGGCGGCCGCCACCGCGCGCTCCGCGTCCTTCTCGTCGCCCTCCGCGACCACGGCGAACGGCCGGGCGTCCGCGGGGTCGAGGATCTCGCGCGTCGCACCCGAGCCGGCTTCCAGCCACTCGCCGCCCGCGTGAATGGTCGCCCGGGCCTGTCGTTCCGCTCTGTCCGCCATGATTCGGTATTGCCTTCCGTTCCTGTTCAGTGCCCCTGTGTCACAGTCGTGTCACAGTCAGGGACCGTGACCGCCTGCCCCGCCCCTCCGATCGCATGCGCAATCGACAGCCGAAAGTGCGCCGCGTCACTGAAAATGCGGGCGAAAAGGGACAAAAGTAGGCTGAGGAACGCGGCTTGGGGCGATCACGGAGGTGCCGCGATGGCCGGACGACCGCTGATCCGTGCGGCGGCAAGCGTGGCCTTGGCCCTCTCCCCCGCCCTGGTGACGGGGGCCACGGCGGACGACACCGGCGATCCGAGCGCCCGCGAACTCGCCCGGGAGGCGCAGGACCACCTGCTCCACACCCAGTCGCTCCACATGGCGTGGACGGACCGGGCCGCGGCCGCGAAGAAGGGGGAGCCGGCGTCGATGGACCTGTCCCTGGACCGGGACGGCAACTGCGTCGGCACGGTGCGGATGGGCGCGCACGGCGGCAGCGTCGAGATCGTCAAGCAGGGCGACGAGGTGTGGCTGAAGGGCGACAGCACGTACTGGAAGGCCGAGCTTCCGGGCAGCGAGGGCCCCGCGGCGGCCGAACTCCTCAAGGACCGCTACATCCACGGCACCACGCACGACAGCGCGCTCAAGGACTGGGACGACGTCTGCGACCTGGACGCCTTCCAGAAGAAGCTGACACCCGACTCGTCGCACCGGAAGCCGCTGACGCGAGGCGACGAGACCACGGTCCACGGCATACCGGTGATCCCGCTGAGGGGCGAGGAGGAGGGCAGGCCCGTCACCCTCTACGTCACGGCGGACTCGCCTCACGTGCTGGTCGAGGGCACCCGGAAGGGCGACGGCACCGACCTGACCATGACGTTCTCGGACTACGGCGAGCCCGTGCCGTCCGCCACCCCCTCCACGAAGGAGTCGGTGGACGTGTCCCGGCTGAGCCCTTTGACTAAAGTCAAAGGATGACCGAGCCAGTGTCGGCGGAGCAGGTCGTGGCCTTCCGCCGTTTCAACCGCTACTTCACGCGCCGCATCGGCGCCCTGGACGATCACTACCTGGGGCAGGACCGCCCCCTCGGCGAGGCCCGGCTGCTGTTCGAGATCGGGGAGGGCGTCTCCCTGCGCGAGCTGAGGAAGCGGCTCGGGCTGGACGCCGGATACCTCAGCCGGATGGCGAAGGCGCTGGAGGGCCAGGGCATGGTCCGGGTCGGGGTGCCCCCGCACGACAACCGGCTGCGGATGATCGAGCTGACGGCGGCCGGCCGCGCGGAGGTCGGCGAGCAGAACCGGCGGGCCGACGCCCTCGCCGCCGGGCTCCTCGACGGACTCGCCCCGGACCAGCGGGCCGAGCTGACCGACGCGATGGCGACCGCGCAGCGCCTGCTGCGGCTGGCGGCGATCAGGGTGGAGGCCGTCGACGGCGCCTCGGCCGTTGCCCGGGCCTGCCTGGAGGCGTACGCGGCCGACATCGACGCCCGCTTCCCGGAGGGCTTCGACAGCGCCGCCCTGGTCCGCCCCGAGGAGGTGACCGGGGACGCCGGCGCCTTCCTGGTCGCGTACGAGGAGGAGCGGCCGGTGGGCTGCGGAGCACTCAGGCGGCTGGAACCGGGGGTGGGCGAGATCCGGCACGTGTGGGTGCACCCCGAGGCCCGGCGGCTGGGCCTGGCCCGGCGGCTGCTCGACGGGCTGGAGCGGGAGGCACGCGCACGTGGCCTGGACGTCGTACGACTGGACACGCATGCCGTGCTCACCGAGGCGCAGGCGATGTACCGGGCGTGCGGCTACACCGAGATCGCGTGCTACGACGACAACGTGTACGCCAGTCACTGGTTCGAGAAGCGGCTGGTCGCCACCGACTGACGGCCGCATCAACTCCCGTACGCGGCCGCGCAGCCGGGAGCGGCGGGAGAGCGAGCGGCACCTCGAGAAGGTGACCAGGCCGAGCGAGGCCGGGAAGTTGCTGCGCGCCGCGGTGACCGAGGGATACGGCGCCCCGCACCACCCGGACAGGGCCGCTCCCGCCCCCTACGCGCAAGACGGCGCCCCCGTCGGGCAGAACGAAGCCAGCGCCGTCGTGAGCGGAGCCCGTACGCGGGCGTCGGACAGGTGTTCCGGGCCGCTGGAGCGGATCGCGTACAGGGTGCCGTCGGGTGCGCGGAAGCGGTGGTCGACGACCCGGCGGGAGCCCTTGTCCGGGTCGTCGTAGCGGTACGACAGCTCGGCCCAGGTGTCTCCGGAGCGGCGGGTGAGTGCCTGGTAGCCGGGCTCGTGGGAGTAGCCGTAGCCCGGGTCGTTCTCGGCGAGGTCCAGGGACTCGGTCACGGTGGACTCGGCCAGCTCGAAGATCTGCAACTGGCGGCCGTCGGACGGGGAGTCGTAGAACACGACGGTCGCCTTCTCCCCCTGCTTCTGCCGCCGGGTCCAGCCCTCGGGAACGGCGAGGGTGTAGCCGACGGGGTCGTGGACGAGGCGGTAGCCGGTGGGGAGTTGACGCGATGCGGGCGACGGCGTCGAGGCCGGTGTGCGCGGTGTCGTGGAGGCCGAGGCGGAGGCCGTGACGCCGGTGCCCGGAGCGGAGGCCGCCGGGGTGGTGCTGCCCGCGCGGTCCCGGCCGAGGTACCAGACGCCGAAGCCGGAGCCGGCGCCGACCAGCACCATGGCGACGACCAGGGCGATCAGCCGGCCGCCGTGGACACGGCGCGGCGCGGGAGCGTACGAAGGCGCCGGGACCCGGCCGTCGGTGTAGGTGGGGGCGGAGGTCCAGGGCTGCGGCGGAGGCGGCGGGAGCGGGGCCGTGCTGGTCTCCGCGGACGCCCAGGGGGGAGGCGGCGGGAGCGCGGCCGACCGGGTCTGCGCCGAAGCCCACGGCGGCGGGGGCGGCGGCTCGTCGGCGGTCCAGGCCGCTCGGTCTCTCTCCTCGCCGGGTGCGCGCTCGGCCCCCGGCCGGTGATCCGGACCGGGACCCTCCGCGCCGTAACCTTGCGCGCCGTACCCCTCCGGGCCGTTCCATCCGCTCCAGCTGCTCATCACGAACCCCCCGAATCACCCTTCCCTGCCCTGCTTTTGACAGTAACGGTGAAAACGGGCGCGAGCCCCGCTCCGGACGAAACCGGAACAGGGCCCGCACAGGCTCGCGGCGAATCCGCCGGAGGCAGCCTCAGATGAGGCCCAGGGAGCGGACCGCGTCGCGCTCCTCCTCGAGCTCCTTGACGGAGGCGTCGATACGGGCGCGGGAGAACTCGTTGATGTCCAGGCCCTGGACGATCTCGTACTTGCCGTCCTTGGTGGTGACCGGGAAGGAGGAGATCAGGCCCTCCGGGACGCCGTAGGAGCCGTCCGACGGGATGCCCATGGAGGTCCAGTCGCCCTCGGCGGTGCCGTTGACCCAGGTGTACACGTGGTCGATGGCGGCGTTGGCGGCGGAGGCGGCGGAGGACGCGCCACGGGCCTCGATGATCGCGGCACCGCGCTTGGCGACGGTCGGGATGAAGTCCTCGGCCAGCCACTTCTCGTCGCCCACGACCTCGGCGGCGTTCTTGCCGGCGACCGTGGCGTGGAAGATGTCCGGGTACTGGGTGGCGGAGTGGTTGCCCCAGATGGTCAGGCGCTTGATGTCGGCGACCGTCGAGCCCGTCTTCTTCGCGAGCTGGGTCAGCGCGCGGTTGTGGTCCAGGCGGGTCATCGCGGTGAAGCGCTCGGCCGGGACGTCCGGCGCGGCGGCCTGCGCGATGAGCGCGTTGGTGTTGGCCGGGTTGCCGACGACGAGGACCTTGATGTCGTCCGCGGCGTGGTCGTTGATGGCCTTGCCCTGGGGCTTGAAGATGCCGCCGTTGGCGGAGAGCAGGTCGCCGCGCTCCATGCCCTTGGTACGCGGGCGGGCGCCCACGAGGAGGGCTACGTTGGCGCCGTCGAAGGCGACGTTCGGGTCGTCCGTGATGTCGATGCCCTGCAGGAGCGGGAACGCGCAGTCGTCGAGCTCCATCGCGGTGCCCTCGGCGGCCTTGAGCGCCGGGGTGATCTCCAGGAGGCGCAGCTTGACCGGCACGTCCGCGCCGAGCAGCTGGCCGGAGGCGATGCGGAAGAGCAGGGCGTAACCGATCTGGCCGGCCGCGCCGGTGACGGTGACGTTCACGGGAGTGCGGGTCATGGCGTTCTCCGTATGACAGCTGGCGGTGGGGCACTGCCCCGGCGGATGATCGATCTCTTGGCGTCAAGAGAATCCAGCGGTCAGGCTATCGCGCATCCGGCATGCGAGACGTCCGGGGCCGTGTGGCTCAGCCCACAAGTCTCACTCGTGCTCCAGGAAGGGCGGCCGCCCGTCCGGGAGAGGAGGGAAGGGCGGCCGCCGTGGGGGGTACCGGCTGGCCGGACTCCCGTGGGGGTACCGTTCGCGTGCCCAGGATCCGGCGACCCATGCCTCCGTCCCCGGAATTCCACCCGAATTGGTTCGCCCGCCTCTTCCAGGACCGCCGGACGGGCCCTCGCGTCCCACCCCGCGGGCCCCCGCGCCCTACTTCGTGCACCCCTTCCGCCCGGAGGCGAGGGTCGCGCAGGCCTTGGCCTCGGCCGCGTCCTTCACGGCGACCATCGGCGTGTAGGCGATGGTGTCGCCGACGGTGGTGATGTCACCCGTCTGACGGAGCCTGCCCGCGGAGACCTGGACCCGGTCGCCCTGGGCCGCGCCGGTGATCCGTCCCCAGGCGGTGCCGCAGGTCTTGCTGTAGCGGACCTCCAGGGTGGTGGTGCCGACGGTGGCGGTCTTGGCGGTGGTCACCAGGTCGCCGCTGCAGCCCATGGCCTCGGCGTCCTTGCCGTTGCAGGCAGCGCCGCTGCACTTGACCCCGACGGGCAGGCTGGGGTTGCTGCTGGCGGTCGGGGACGGCGACTTGGCGGCACCCTCGTGCTTGGCGCCGCCGCCCGGGTTGGTGAAGAAGTAGACGGCCGCGACGACGACGAGGACACCGACGACGCCCGCGAGGAACATCGTCAGCCGCCCCTTGCGCCCAGTCCCCTTGCCGGAGTTGCCGCCGGCGAGCCGCGCCCCCTGCGGCTGCCCGCCGTGCGGGTTCAGGGTGCCGCCCGGGCCGTCCGGCGAGGACGCAGGATGCGCACCTGCACCGGCACCGGCACCGGCACCGGCACCGGCACCGGCACCGGCACCGAGCCGGCGGCTCACCTTCGACGGGCCCTCATAGCCCGCCAGTCCCCAGGAGTTGACCTCGGAGGTCGCGCCGCGGTCCGCGTTGTCCCGCTCGTCGGCGTCGGACGCCGTCGGCTGCGGCGGGATCGTGGGTGAGACACCCCCCGGGCCGGCGATGCCCGGGGTCACGGTGGTGCCGGTGCCTCTGCTGGCCGTCTTGGTGCCGCTCGTGCCCTCGGCCTCGGCCGCCCCGAACTCCCCGAGCGCGGCGCGCGCCTGGGCGATACGAATCTGCTCCATGGTCCGGTCGTGCCGCATCTCCGCGCGGCTCCAGGCGCGTTCGGCCAGCTCCCACATGGTGGTGAGATGGACCGGGTTGGTGCCGGTGACCTCGGCGAGCGCGACGACGGCGCCCTTGGGTGCGAGCAGCCGACCGCCCAGGTAACGCTCCCAGGACGTCTTGCTGTAGCCGGTCCGGTCGGCCAGCGCCGCGATGCTCAGACCGCTGCGGTCCACGAGCCGCCGCACCTGGCTCGTGAACTCCTTGATCTGCGGATCCAGCTCATCCGGCAAGGCTTTCCATCGAGGCATTGCTTCCCCCTCTTTCCCCCCGGTTGGTGCTGTTGGTTCCCCACGCCGTTCCCCGCACGTGACCCTCGCGCCGGTCCGGTCCCCCCGGCTCGGCCCCCTCTGACTACCCACAGGGATGCGCTGACTAAGGATCCCAGTTCCCGGAGTGGGGGCGCACGGGAGCATCGCTCCCGCCGGTTGTGCACCGTCGCACGGTGACCGCCCCACAGTCCACCGGACCGTCCCGATTGGGCGCCTTGGACACGTTAGCCCGGTTCCACCGGGCCTTCGTACGCATCCCCGAACTGTCAACACATCGACACGGCGGGCACACATGTGGCAGTGCGCGGACACCGTAGCGGAACGGTCACTTCCGTGCCACAGCGCACGGACAGCCGTTGAACAGGCAGTTCATGAGGGGAAGGCTGGATCCCGACGGCGGTTCGTCCTTGCTCGGGGGAGGGGACGGGCCGCCGTTCCGCCCGCACCGGGGACCTCAGCCGCCCGGGGCCGTACGGCAGTTAGACCCCGGGGGCACGGCGATGGCCCGCGTCCCCGAGGGAGGCGCGGGCCTGCGGCCGTACCGGAGCCGCTACTTGACCGTGAGATGCAGGATGTCCTTCAGGAACGAGAGCTTCAGCAGCGGGTCGGGCTGGATCATCAACGCCAGCAGGACGATCACCAGACCCAGGACGCCGTAGGTGGCGACGTCCGTGAAGCGGGAGCGCACGGCGAGCATGCCGACGTCCGGCAGGAGCCAGCGCAGCACCGCGCCGCCCAGCAGCGCGACGCCGATGAGCAGCGTCCCCGGGCGGAGCGCGCCCAGCGCGATCACCAGCAGGCCGATTGCCACCAGGCAGACGACGGCGAGCAGCGGCCACTGCCGGGCGGGCGCCGGAGCGTTGCCGGGAGCGGCCCGGCCGCCGCCCTCCGGGCGTGCGGTGTCCCTGGTGAACCGCGGGAAGCGGCGCGTGGTCCGCTTCGGGTGCCCGCCGGTGTCGGGGGCGGCCGGCCCGGCGCTGGAGTGGGTGTCCTCAGCCGGCACTGCGCTCCGCCGCCTCGACCACGTTGACCAGCAGCTGCGCCCGGGTCATCGGACCCACACCGCCCGGGTTCGGGGAGATCCAGGCGGCCACCTCGGCCACGTCCGGGTGGACGTCACCGACGATCTTGCCGTCGGCGTTGCGGGAGACGCCGACGTCCAGGACGGCCGCGCCAGGCTTGACGTCCTCGGCGCGGATCAGGTGCGGGAAGCCGGCCGCGGCGATGATGATGTCGGCCCGCTTGAGGTGGGCGGACAGGTCACGGGTGCCGGTGTGGCACTGGGTCACGGTGGCGTTCTCGCTGCGCCGGGTGAGCAGCAGCGGCATCGGGCGGCCGATGGTCACGCCCCGGCCGACGACCACGACCTCGGCGCCCTTGATCTCGACGCCGTGGCGGCGCAGCAGGGTCAGGATGCCGTTGGGGGTGCAGGGCAGCGGCGCCGGCTCGTTCAGGACGAGACGGCCGAGGTTCATCGGGTGCAGGCCGTCCGCGTCCTTGGCCGGGTCCATCATCTCCAGGACGCGGTTCTCGTCGATGCCCTTGGGCAGCGGGAGCTGGACGATGTAGCCGGTGCAGGCCGGGTCCTCGTTCAGCTCCCGGACGACCGCCTCGATCTCCTCCTGGGTGGCCGTGGCGGGCAGCTCGCGCTGGATGGAGGCGATGCCGACCTGGGCGCAGTCGCGGTGCTTGCCGGCGACGTACTTCTGGCTGCCGGGGTCGTCCCCGACCAGGATCGTGCCGAGGCCGGGCGTGACGCCCTTCTCCTTCAGCGCCGCCACGCGGGCGGTCAGATCGGACTTGATCGCGGCTGCGGTGGCCTTGCCATCGAGAATCTGGGCGGTCATGACACCATCCTCGCGGATGACCGGGTCCCGGTTCCAATCCGGGGCCGCCTGGGCCGGTCCCCCGCGTCCCCTCCTTGATCGATGATGTTGCACTTGCACAACACCTTGCGAATCCGGCTGGACAACAATCAGCCTTTCCTACGAGCATGAGCGGCGCAGTATCGCGGTCCGGTTGGGGGGCAAGCCGCTCAGATCCTGACGTTCCTCCGTTCCTTCCGCGTCGTCCCCGCAGTGTCAACGGAGGAAATCCGCCATGAGTTTCGGCTCGCCCAACAACCCGTACGGTCAGCCGCAGGATCCGCAGCAGGGCTACGGCTACCCGCAGCAGCCCGGCTACCCGCAGGCCCCGCAGGGCATCCCGCCGCAGCAGGGCTACGGCTACCCGCAGGCGCCCCAGGGCGGATACCCGGGCTACCCGCAGCAGGCCGGCTACGGCATGCAGCCGACGTACGCGAACTGGGGACAGCGCTTCCTGGCCCGACTGCTCGACAGCCTGCTGTACGCGGTGCCCTACGGCATCGCGGTCGCGGGTGCCAAGAACGCCCCGATCCTCGCCATCATCGGCTTCCTCGCCCTGATCGGCCTGTTCATCTGGCAGGTGATCATGGAGGGCAAGACCGGCCAGACCGTCGGCAAGAAGGCGCTGGGCATCCGCACGCTCAAGGAGGACACCGGGCAGCCGCTGGGCGGTGGCATGGCGTTCGTGCGCCAGCTGGCCCACATCCTGGACGGCCTGCCCTGCTACCTCGGCTACCTGTGGCCGGCCTGGGACGCCAAGCGCCAGACGTTCGCCGACAAGGTGTGCGGCTCGATCGTCATCCGCTCGAACTGAGCTGAGCGCCATCCGCTCGAACTGAGCTGAGCGCCATCCGCTCGAGCTGAACTGAGCGCCTGGACGGAAAGCGGCCTCCGGCCCCCTGCCAAGGGAGCCGGAGGCCGCTTTGCGTGGCCCTGGGGGCTCAGTGGAAGAAGTGGCGCGTGCCCGTGAAGTACATGGTGACGCCCGCCTTCTTCGCGGCCTCCACGACCAGCTCGTCACGGACCGAACCGCCCGGCTGGACCACGGCCTTGACGCCCGCCGCGGTCAGGACCTCCAGGCCGTCCGGGAACGGGAAGAACGCGTCCGAAGCGGCGTACGAGCCCTGGGCGCGCTCGGCACCGGCCCGCTCGACCGCCAGCTTCGCGGAGTCGACCCGGTTGACCTGGCCCATGCCCACGCCGACCGAGGCGCCGTCCTTGGCGAGCAGGATCGCGTTGGACTTCACCGCGCGGCAGGCCCTCCAGGCGAAGGCCAGCTCGGCCAGCTCGTCGGCGGAGAGCGCCTCACCGGTCGCGAGCGTCCAGTTGGCCGGGTCGTCGCCCTCGGCCTGGAGCCGGTCGGTCTCCTGCAGCAGCACGCCGCCGTCGATCGGCTTGACCTCGACCGGGTTGGCCGGGCCGTTCGGGGACTTCAGGACCCGGATGTTCTTCTTCTTGGTGAGGGCCTCCAGAGCCCCCTCCTCGTAGTCGGGCGCGACGATGACCTCGGTGAAGATCTCCGCGACCTGCTCCGCCATCTCCTTGCTGACCGGGCGGTTCACGGCGATGACCCCGCCGAACGCGGACAGCGGGTCGCACGCGTGCGCCTTGCGGTGCGCCTCGGCGACGTCCGCGCCGACCGCGATGCCGCAGGGGTTGGCGTGCTTGATGATCGCGACGCACGGCTCGGCGTGGTCGTACGCGGCACGGCGGGCGGCGTCCGTGTCCGTGTAGTTGTTGTACGACATCTCCTTGCCGTGCAGCTGCTCGGCCTGGGCCAGACCGGCGCCGGCGGCGTCGACGTACAGGGCGGCCGGCTGGTGCGGGTTCTCGCCGTAGCGCAGGGTGTTCTCGCGCTCCCAGGTGGCGCCCAGGAAGTCGGGGAACGGGGAGTCGTCGACGGGCGCGTACGCAGACGCGAACCAGGAGGCGACTGCCACGTCGTAGGCGGCCGTGTGCTGGAAGGCCTCGGCGGCCAGCCGCTTGCGGGTGGCGAGGTCGAAGCCGCCGGCCGCGACGGCGGCGAGGACGTCGGCGTACCGCTCCGGGCTGGTGACCACGGCGACGGAGGGGTGGTTCTTGGCTGCGGCACGGACCATCGACGGGCCACCGATGTCGATCTGCTCCACGCACTCGTCGGGCGAGGCGCCGGAGGCGACGGTCTCCCGGAACGGGTAGAGGTTCACGACGACCAGGTCGAACGGCTCGACACCCAGCTCGGCGAGCTGCTCGCGGTGGCTGTCCAGACGCAGGTCGGCGAGGATGCCCGCGTGCACCCTGGGGTGCAGGGTCTTGACCCGGCCGTCCAGGCACTCGGGGAAGCCGGTCAGCTCCTCGACCTTGGTCACGGGGACACCGGCGCCGGCGATACGGCCGGCCGTGGACCCGGTGGAGACGAGCTCGACACCGGCCTCGTGCAGCCCGCGCGCGAGGTCTTCGAGCCCGGTCTTGTCGTAGACGCTGACGAGCGCCCGGCGAATGGGCCGCTTGGTGCTCTCGGCGGTGGCGGTCACTGGATAACTACCTTTCGTCCCTCAATGCGATAGCCGTTGCGGGCGAGCCGCCCCACGACCTCGACGAGCAGCCTTCGCTCGACTTCCTTGATGCGCTCGTGCAGCGCGCTCTCGTCGTCCTCGTCCCGGACCTCGACCACGCCCTGAGCGATGATCGGCCCGGTGTCGACGCCGTCGTCGACGAAGTGGACGGTGCAGCCGGTGACCTTGACGCCGTACGCGAGCGCGTCCCGTGCGCCGTGGGCCCCGGGAAAACTGGGCAGCAGGGCGGGGTGCGTGTTGACGAACCGCCCGCCGAACCGTGCCAGGAATTCCTTCCCGACGATCTTCATGAACCCGGCGGAGACCACGAGGTCGGGTTCGTGCGCGGCCACGGCCTCGGCCAGGGCGGCGTCCCACTCCTCCCGCGTCTCGTGGTCCTTCACCCTGCACACGAAGGTCGGCAGCCCGGCCCGCTCGGCGCGGGCGAGCCCCTCGATGCCGGTGCGGTCGGCCCCGACGGCGACGATCCGCGCGCCGTACGACTCGGCTCCGGTGCGCTCGATCTCGTCCAGGAGCGCCTGCAGGTTGGTGCCGGATCCGGAGACCAGCACGACGAGGCGCTTGACCGCTTGGCCAGCGGGGGTGGCGGCCACGGTGGGGCCCTTTCTCGGGGAAGCGTTGTGTCCGGCCGGCGTTTGTACAGTCGTACGAATGCTTCGCGCCCCCGGATACGGGGAAGTCTACGAAGCGGCCGACCGTCAGCAACGATACCGGCACTCCGGAAGGCCCCCTCGGGACGGGGGCGTGGCCGGAAGGTAGCGTTCGGAAGGAATCACGAAGGAGCAGCCTCGGGAACGCGGTCGTCGTGCGGTGCGTTTCACGGGGTGGTAGCTCACGTCGGACCGCCGTATTCGCCTAGGGGAAGACGCTCTTTTGATGCCCGATCGCAGCCTGCGACTCCTCACGTTCCCCCCGCGCCCGTCCCAGGGAGGCGAGCGTGGCGCCGCGCTGCTGCGGGAGCGGCCGGCCTCGCCGCCGCAGGCACCCCAGGGCGGGCGGGACGGCGACGGGCGCGGCGGTGAGCAGCAGGACGACAACCCGTTCGCGCCACCGCCGGAGGGCACCCCGGACCGGCCGTGGCAGCCGCGCCACCCCGAAGGGTCCTCGGGCTCCGGGGGCGATTCCCCCTGGGGCACCCAGTGGAGCGACCGCCAGCCCGGCCGCTCCCCCGGCGGCTTCGGCGAGCGGCCCGGCGGCGGCCCCGAGGGCCCGGGCGGCCCGACCGGCCCCGGCATGCGCTGGGACCCGACGGACCCGGCCCAGCGCCGTGCGCGCTACGCACTCCTGTCCGGCATGTGGGCCGTCTTCTTCGCCCTCTTCAGCTGGCCGTACGTGTCCCTGTTGCTGGGCGCGCTGGCCCTGTACTGGGGCATCAGCGCCCTGCGCGCCAAGCCCCGCACCTCCGACCCGGACACCCCGGCGCCCGCCCCGGGCCCCCGCCCGCAGACCACGGCGGCGATCGGCGGCCTGGTCACGGCTTCCCTGGCCCTCGCCCTGGTCGCCACCACCTTCGCGGTCCAGCTGGTCTACCGCGACTACTACACCTGCGTCGGCGACGCCCTGACCCACGAGGCCAAGCAGTCCTGCGAACAGCTTCTGCCGAAGGAGCTGCGGGGCGTACTGGGGGCCGGGAACAGCTAGGCACTCCGCGGGTTTGGCGGTTGCCTCCGGGTAGGGCGCCGCTGAGTAGGGGCTCAGCGGGCAGCTTCCGGGGTTCGGTGGGCCGGCGGAAGGCGTCCGCGGGGAGCGGGGGCTCCGGCGCGGATGCGGGGGCGACCGGCGGGAGCAAGGGCTCCGGCGCCGGTGAGCGGTCGACCGGCAGGGGCGAAGGGTCCGGTGGGGGCTCAGCGAGCGGCTTCCGCGTCAGGGGGTTCCGTGGGCCGGCGGAAGGCGTCCGCGGGGAGCGGGGGCTCCGGCGCTGGTGAGCGGTCGACCGGCAGGGGCGAAGGGTCCGGTACGGGTGAGCGGTCGACCGGCGAGGGGTCCGGTTCTGGTGAGGGGGCTGCCGCCCGGGGTGACGGTTCCCGCAGGGGTGGCCAGCTGGGTGCGGCGGGCTGGCCGGTGGGTGCGTCGGGTGAGTCCAAGGGCGTCGACGCTGCTCGCAGGGCTGCCCAGCGGGTGGCTCGGGCCACGTCGTCGTGCCAGGCCGAGGGGAACGCGTCGGCGGCCGGCAGGACGTCGTATCTCTCGTCCTCGTCGGGTTCGGCGAGGGGGGACGAGGGGCCCGCCGGGGGGTCTTCCCGGCGGGCCCGGGTCTTCGGCGCCTTCGCCGCCTTCCCCGGCGTTTCCTTCGCCTGCTCCTTCTCGGCGGCCTTGTGGGAACCCTTCGCGGTCTCCTCGGCCACCCCCTTCGCGGACTCCTTCGCCGTGTCCTCGGCCATCGCCTTCGCGGACTCCTTCGCCGCCCCCTTCGCGGCCTCCTTGGCCATCGCCTTCGGTTCCTCCCCCGCCGCCTTCTTACCCGTGCCCGTCGGCCGCCTGCTCCCCGGCTCCGTCCCCTGGGCCGGGACCGTGCCCCGCGTCCGCCGCCCCCACAGCCGCCACGCCCGTACCGTCAGCACCACCGGCATCCCCACCACCGTGAGCCAGAGCGCGGCCGCTCCCCCGCTCTGCCACCACAGCGGGCCGAAGCGGGCCAGTGCGGCCACGCCCAGTGGGCCGCCGGCCAGGGCGGCGAGAAGGGCGAGGAGCGCTGCGCAAAGGAGTGCGGACAGCACGAGCACCCCGGCCGTCCGCCCGGCCGGCCAGGGTGCCCGCGGCTCCGGCTCCACACGCCCCGCGGCCCCCCGCGCCACGAACCAGGCGAGCGTCACCCCGGCCGCCACCGGCACCAGTCCCGCCATCCAGTTCAGCAGGGTTCCGGCGCCCGCGTCCGGTACCGCCGCGAGCAGCGGGAACGGGGGCAGCAGCGGGGCGGGGTCGGAGGCGAGAGGGTGCACCAGGTGCCCGGTGCCGAGGGCGAAGCCCGGGCCGAGGGCGTAGGACGCCGACCACACCGCCGCGTTGGGGATCAGCGCGATGCCGAGGAGCAGGACGGCGAACCGGCCGGTCCAACCCTCCGTCAGCTGCAGGAAGGACGCCCGGGCGGCGGCGCCGTGCAGGACCAGCGAGACGCCGAGCAGCAGTGATCCGCCCCCGAGGAGCACCGTAGTTCCGGCCAGGGCGGCCCGTACGGCCGTACCCAGCCGTGCCCGCGCGTCCGACCCGAACAGCAGCCTGCGCACCGACCCCGGCAGCATCAGCAGCACACCGAGCACGGGCTCGCGCGGGCGGCCGTACGCCGACCACACCCCGGCCCCCGCCGCGCTCGCCGCGACGATCGGCAGACACACCGTCACCCAGCCCCACACGGGCCGCAGTTCGGCGCCCGAGCAGTACAGCGCGGCCGCGGCACCGACGCCGAGGTAGCCGAGAACCACACCCGTCCACGCCGTGTGCGCCGGGACCGGCGGCGGGGCCTCGGATTCGGCGGACGCGTCCGTCGCGTCCCGCGCCGCCCGGTACAGCAGCCACACCGGCAGCACGAGCAGCAGCAGCGGGGTCACGCCCACCGGCAGGGGTGCGCCGGAGAGCGTGTCCGTGCGGACCAGTTCGACGCCGTGCGCCAGCAGCCACAGCGCGGCGGCGATGTGCAGCGCGCCGGCCGGCCCGCTGTCGGGGTACGGCGAGCTGATCCACAGCCCCAGGACGAGCACGGCGAGCGAGCCCAGCCCGAGCCCGGCGGCGACCGCACCGCCCAGCAGGCTCGCGCCCAGCCCGGGCGATCGGTCACGCATCCGGTGCAGCAGCAGCGACAAGGACGGTCGGCGAGCGGTCATCAGCGTCACACCGGCCATGCTCCCAACGACACGCGCTTTCCCGTCGTAACAGCCGAACTACCGATGTGTCGCCCAATATGTGTTTATGTACTTTTTCGTACGAAGGGGTGAGGTGCTGTGACGGAGATCCCCGCCGGCTCGCTGCCACCGCCGAAGGAACGCCGACAGCTGCGCGAGTCCCGGTCGCTGACACAGGCTCAGGTCGCCACACAGGTCGGCGTCAGCCGGGCGACGATCCGCTCGTGGGAGAGAGGGCTCAGCGTCCCGAGCGGTCAGGAGGGCGAGGCGTACGCCCGCCTGCTGACCGGTGACACCCCGACTCCCACTCAGACCTTCGACGCGCTCTACGCGTTCTGCGCCCCCGCCCTCGTACGCCAGACGTACCTGCTCACCGGGCGCGGGGAGCTGGCCCGGGAGGCCGTGGAGCGGGCCTTCCAACTCGCCTGGCAGCGCTGGCCGGAGGTGGCCCAGGACCGGGACCCGGGCGGCTGGGTGCGGGCGATGGCCTACGAGTACGCCCTCTCCCCATGGCACTCCTTCCGCCCGCGCTACCGGTCCCCCGAACCCCCGCCCGCCGACCCGGCCGACCGTGCGCTGCTGCACGCCCTGCTGAAGCTCCCGCCGTCGTACCGGCGCACGCTCATCCTGTACGACGGCGTCGGCCTCGACCTGCCCGAGACGGCGGCGGAGACGGAGGCGAGCACCCCGGCCACGGCCGGCCGGCTGACCCGCGCCCGGGCGGCCGTGGCGGAGCTCGTCCCGGAACTGGCCGACCCCGCCGCACTGCACCGGCGGCTGCTGGAGCTGGCCTCCAGGGAACAACTGCGCGCCGCCAGGCCGCCCACGGTACGTACGGTCGGCGAACGCCGGAACGTGTTCTGGACGCGGGCGGCCATCGCCTTCACGGTCGCGATCATCGGCTCGACGGCCCTGACCCTGCGCACGGCCCCGACACACTACGAGCCGCCGATCGCCCCGGCCCAGGCGGTACAGGGGGTTCCGCCACCGCCGGCCCTGGGTCCGCTGTCACGGGAGGAACTGTCCCTGCGCGCCAAGCTGCACAGGGAGGAGTCCAACGGCCCGGAGCGCGTCGCGCCAGTGGCACGCTGAGCCACGCGGCCGCGGGCGAGCGAAAACGCCGGTGGGCCCGCCCCGGCCAAGGGAACGGGCCCACCGACGTTGCAGCTGGGAAGCTCAGGCGCTCAGGATCTCCCGAGCCAGCTTCGCCGTCTCGGTCGGGGTCTTGCCGACCTTGACGCCGGCGGCCTCGAGGGCCTCCTTCTTCGCCTGGGCGGTGCCGGACGAACCGGAGACGATGGCACCGGCGTGGCCCATCGTCTTGCCCTCGGGCGCGGTGAAGCCCGCGACGTAGCCGACGACCGGCTTGGTCACGTTCTCCTTGATGAACGCGGCCGCGCGCTCCTCGGCGTCGCCACCGATCTCACCGATCATGACGATCAGGTCGGTGTCGGGGTCGTCCTGGAACGCGGCCAGGGCGTCGATGTGCGTGGTGCCGATGATCGGGTCGCCACCGATGCCGACGGCCGTCGAGAAGCCGATGTCACGCAGCTCGTACATCATCTGGTACGTCAGCGTGCCGGACTTCGAGACCAGGCCGATGCGGCCCGGCTTGGTGATGTCGCCCGGGATGATGCCGACGTTCGACTGACCCGGGGTGATGATGCCGGGGCAGTTCGGGCCGATGATGCGGGTCTTGTTGCCCTTCTTGCCGGCGTACGCCCAGAAGGCGGCCGTGTCGTGCACGGCGATGCCCTCGGTGATCACGACGGCCAGCGGGATCTCGGCGTCGATGGCCTCGACGACCGCGTCCTTGGTGAACTTCTCCGGCACGAAGATGACGGAGACGTTGGCGCCGGTCTTCTCGATGGCCTCGGCGACCGTGCCGAACACGGGTACCTCGGTGCCGTCGAAGTCCACGGTCTGACCCGCCTTGCGCGGGTTCACGCCGCCGACGACGTGGGTGCCGTCACCCAGCATGAGCTTGGTGTGCTTCATGCCCGTGGCGCCGGTCATGCCCTGGACGATGACCTTGCTGTCCTTGTTGAGCCAGATAGCCATGGTGGTGTGAGTCCTCGTCCTTGTGCTTACTTGGCGGCGGCCAGCTCGGCGGCCTTGTCGGCCGCGCCGTCCATGGTGTCGACGCGCTGCACCAGCGGGTGGTCGGCGTCGGTGAGGATCTTGCGGCCCAGCTCGGCGTTGTTGCCGTCGAGGCGGACGACGAGCGGCTTCTCGACCTTCTCGCCGCGGTCCTCCAGGAGCTTCAGGGCCTGCACGATGCCGTTGGCGACCTCGTCGCAGGCGGTGATGCCACCGAAGACGTTGACGAACACGGACTTGACGTCCGGGTCGCCCAGGATGATCTCCAGGCCGTTCGCCATGACCTGGGCGGAGGCGCCACCGCCGATGTCCAGGAAGTTGGCGGGCTTGACGCCACCGTGGTTCTCACCGGCGTAGGCGACGACGTCCAGGGTGCTCATGACGAGACCCGCGCCGTTGCCGATGATGCCGACCTCGCCGTCGAGCTTGACGTAGTTGAGGCCCTTCGCCTTGGCGGCGGCCTCGAGCGGGTTGGCCGCGGCCTTGTCGTGGAGTTCCTCGTACTCGGGGTGGCGGAACTCGGCGTTCTCGTCGAGCGACACCTTGCCGTCGAGGGCGATGACCTCACCGGAGGCGACCTTCGCGAGCGGGTTGACCTCGACGAGGAGGGCGTCCGACTTGATGAAGGTGTCCCACAGCTTGATCAGGACGTTGACGACCTTGTCCGCGACCTCGGCCGGGAACTTGGCGGCCTCGACGATCTCGCGGGCCTTGGCCTCGTCCACGCCGTCGATCGGGTCGATCGCGGTCTTGGCGACGGCCTCCGGACGGGTGGCCGCCACCTCCTCGATCTCCATGCCGCCCTCGACGGAGGCGATGGAGAGGAAGGTGCGGTTGGCACGGTCGAGGAGGAAGGAGACGTAGTACTCCTCGATGATCTCCGGAGCGGTCTCGGCGATCATCACCTTGTGGACCGTGTGGCCCTTGATGTCCATGCCGAGAATGTCCGTCGCCCGGGCGACGGCCTCGTCCGCGGAGGCGGCCAGCTTGACGCCACCGGCCTTGCCACGACCACCGACCTTCACCTGCGCCTTGACGACGGACTTGCCGCCCAGCCGCTCGGTGATCTCGCGCGCCGCCTCAGGCGTGTCGATGACTTCACCGGCCAGCACCGGTACATCGTGCTTGGCGAAGAGGTCCCTCGCCTGGTACTCGAACAGGTCCACGCGCTTCCGTCCCTATCAGTGATCTCGCGGTTCGTTGGATGCGTGGGCGTGCCGCGAAGGGCAACGTGACGTCCGCTGTCACTAGGGAAGCGCACACGGTGTCCGAGCGCGCGGCATGTCCGTCTCGCAGGTTATCGCCGCTTGCGTGGGCTCCCTAAATCGAGGGTCACACCTGAGCGGTGATACCTGTCACATGATGCCGGGTTTGCTGACACGGCGTGCCGCGAACGGGGTGATGTGCGAGGCCTCACCGGGCTGGGGTTGACCCGGTGAGGCCCCCGGACGGGCCCCGAAGGGCCCGGGGCGGTTGATCCCCACCCCAATGGGGACCACCCGCCCCGTACCGCGAGGGGGTACGGCCGGACGGACCGTCGGCGTTCGGCCGTCCGGGTTCGCCGGCCCCCGCGGAGCCTGCGTGGCGCTCAGCCCTACTGCACGCCGTGGGTGTGCGCCAGACCCTCGACGTAACCCGGGGTGACGGAGTGGGCGACGCCCTCGGCCCCGGCGACGGCATGCCCGGCCAGCGGACCGCCGGTGACCTCCGCGGTCCCGGCGAGGTCCTGCGCGAACGGCCCGACCTGCTGCGTGAGGGGCGCGGTCTCGCCGACGACACCGCCCACGTAGGGACCGGCCTCGCCCGCCACGCCGTACGCCAGCCCGCTCGCGCTGTCGCCGGCACCGTCCACGACCGGCGACACGGTCCCGGTCACCATGTCGGTGATCGTGTCCACGACTGGCTGTACGGCACCGGTGACTCCCGCCGCGAACGGCGGCACCTGCCCGGTCACTCCCCCGGCGAAGACACCGGTCTGTCCGGTGACCCCGTGGGCGAGCGGCGGGACGGCGCCCACGACACCGCCGACGAAGGGGTGCACGTCGCCCACCACGCCGTACGCGAGCGTCCCCGCGTCCGCCACGGCCTGCCCGGCGACCGGCACGACCCCGTGCACGGCGGTCCCGGCGACGGGCGGCAGCACGGCGTCCACGGCGTCGTGGGCAACCTGGCCGGCCATCCCGGTGGCGTACGGCGGCACGTCCGTGAGGACCCCGCCGACGAGGGGCAGCGCGTCGGCGACGGCACCGGCGGCGACGCCGTGCACATCGGCGACGGCGCCCGTACCGACCCCATGCACATCGGCGACGGCGCCCGTACCGAGCCCGTCCACGTCGGCGACGGCACCCGTACCGACCCCATGCACGTCGGCAACGGCACCCGTACCGACCCCATGCACGTCGGCAACGGCACCCGTACCGACCCCATGCACGCCGTACGCGGCGTCCGTCGCGAGTCCGTGCATCTGGGTCACGGCGTCCGTGGCGGTTCGGTACACGCCCGCGACGGCGCCGGTGGCGGTGCCGTGCGCGCTGGTCACCGCGCCCGAGGCGGTGCCCCGCACGCCCGTGACCGCATACCCGGCGGTGGGCAGGACGCCCGTCACCGCGCCGGTGGCAGTCCCCTGGACGCCCGTCACGGCGCCCGAGGCGGTTCCGTGGACGCCGGCGACCGCATACCCGGCGGTCGGCAGGACGCCCGTCACCGCGCCGGTGGCAGTCCCCTGGACGCCCGTCACGGCGCCCGAGGCGGTTCCGAGGGTGCCGGCGACAGCGTGCCCGGCGGTCGACAGGACGCCCGCCACCGCCTCGTCGGCGACCGGCAGCACCCCGGCCAGTGCGGTGGGGGCCACCGGCGGGACGGCGGCGGCGGTCGTCTCGTCCACGACGGGTGCGACGGTGCCCGGCACCGCCCGCACCGTGCCGACGACCCGCTGCTCGACACCGGCGACCGTGCCGGTGACGTGCGCGGGCACGGCGGCGACGGAGGCCTCGGCGGCGCCGGTCACCCGTGCCGCCTCGCCGCCCGCGAGGGCGGCCGCACCAGCGGTACGGCCCTGCGCCCCGGCCACGGTCTGCTGTGCCGTCGTCCGTACGGCGCCCTCGACGCCCGCGGCCCGCAGGCGCGCGGCGGCCTGGGTGGCCTGCAGCTTGGTCTGGGCAGCCGCCAGGGCCTCCTCCACCTCGGGAGCGAAGGAGGCGAGGGGACCGAAGAGGTAGTCGATCTCGTCCTGCGGCGTGGGAGCCGAGGGCGTGGCGGGCGCGGACAGGTGGGTGGCCGTGTGGGTCGCCGCGGCGGCCTCGGCGGTGGCCCGGGCACCCACCGCGTGCACGTGCGCCTCGGTCTGCGCCTGGGTGGCGCGCGCGGCCCGGGCGCCCTGGATGGCCTGGCCGCCCCGGATCTTCGCGGCGGTCGGGACCTTCGCCTCGACGTACCGGCGGGCCTGGTCGGCCGTACCGGTGACGGTGCGGGTCGGCTGCTGCGCCTTGGCCTCGGCGCCGGAGACGGCCGCGGTGGCCGTGCCGGTCACGTCGGAGACGGTGTCGTGGACGTCGGTGAGGACGCCGTCGACGGTGTCGGTGAGGGTGCCGGTGGTGGTGTCGGTGTCGGGTACGGAGACCGCCGGGGTGGACAGCTCGTCGGCGCTGGCCACGGCCGAGCCGAGGGCCCAGGCGCCGGTGACTCCGGCGGCTATCACGATCGAGCGGCGGATGTTCTTGTTCATGCGTGCGTCAAGTCCTTCGGAAACGGCTAGGGAGTTCCGACCGGAGGGCGCCGGGAGAGGCCGGCGGGTCCGGCGGAGTGGGCAGACCTGTTCCGCCCCCGCGCGACAGGTCCGTGGCGGGGAGGTCGGCCCTTGGCCTAGCCGGGGAAGACCGGGATGTCCCGGTACCGTTCCCGGGTCCCGGGCGCGTCGACGCGCGCGGCGGTGCCGGGCAGGAGCCGCAAGGACGCCCGGCCGTCGAGGGTGACGGCGTACGCGTCCCCGTGGCGGGACGCGGTGCCGTCGGCCGCCTGCTTGCCGAGCATGCCGTCCGGGTCTCCGGTGGGCGCGGGCTGGGCGGGCGCGTCGACGGCTGCGGCGGCGCGCTGTACGGGGGTGTGCGCCGCGGTCCGGGGGGCTTGCGCCGGAAACGCGAAATCCGGTCCGTACGCGACGGCCCGCAGCCGTGCGGACGCGGCAGTGCGGGCCTCGGTGCGGGCTCGGTCACCCTTGTCCGCCGCCGGTGCCGCGCTGTCGTACCGGCCCGCCCCGGGCTCCGGGGTGACCGGCGCGGGCAGCGGATGCACGGGCAGTTCGGAGACTTCCGGGACCTCCGGGAGCTTCGGCAGCGGCACGGAGGGCGCGGCGGGCAGCGCGGGCGCCTCGGCCCGCGTCTGCTCGAGGGTGTGGGAGGCCGTCCGCACGACCTTCCGTACGGGGGTGACGACCCGTTCGGTGACGGTTCGTACCGCGTCCTCGTGCCCGGTCACCGAGGCCACCGGAGTCACCGGCGTCCGCTCGGCCGCCTGGGCCTGCTCACCGCAGAGGAACCCGAGCAGGAACAACCCGCCGACCAGCAGTGCCAGTTGCAGCGCACGCCGCCCGGCCGCCGTACGCAGCACGCGCACAGCGGTACCGAACACAGCGGCTGGCAAGGTCAAGAGATGAGACTTCCGGTCGGCGCGGCGGGGGGGTGGCGGCGTCGTCGATCCTCGCACGGTCGGCCCGAGGTAGCGCAACCCCCCTGTTACCGATGGGTAGTCATGTCCCTTTTCCAGCCCGGCGTCACGCGGTGTCCGGTATGGGCAGCGGACGCTTCTCGATCGCCGCCGCCATCACCTCCGGGAACAGGTCGGGCGTGCAGGCGAAGGCGGGTGCGCCGAGCGCCCCGAGCGCGGCCGCGTGCTCACGGTCGTAGGCGGGCGCCCCCTCGTCCGACAGCGCGAGCAGGGCCACGAACTGCACCCCGGACGCCTTCATCGCCGCGACCCGCTTGAGCATCTCGTTGCGGATGCCGCCCTCGTAGAGGTCGCTGATCAACACGACCACCGTCTCGGCGGGCCGGGTGATCTGCGACTGGCAGTAGGCGAGCGCCCGGTTGATGTCCGTGCCGCCGCCGAGCTGGGTGCCGAAGAGGACGTCGACCGGGTCGTCCAGCTGGTCGGTGAGGTCGACGACCGCCGTGTCGAACACGACCAGTCGCGTGTTGATCGACCGCATGGAGGCGAGCACCGCCCCGAACACGGACGCGTAGACCACGGACGCCGCCATCGAGCCCGACTGGTCGACGCAGAGGATGACCTCCTTCTTCACGGACTGCGCGGCCCGCCCGTACCCGATGAGCCGCTCCGGCACGATCGTGCGGTACTCGGGCACGTAGTGCTTGAGGTTGGCCGCGATGGTGCGGTTCCAGTCGATGTCGTGGTGGCGCGGCCGGCTGATGCGCGCGCTGCGGTCCAGGGCGCCGGTGAGGGTGGCCCGGGTGCGGGTGGCGAGGCGCTTCTCCAGGTCCTCGACCACCTTGCGCACGACCGCGCGTGCCGTCTCCTTCGTCGTCTCCGGCATCGCGTTGTTGAGCGAGAGCAGCGTGCCGACCAGGTGCACGTCGGCCTCCACCGCCTCCAGCATCTCCGGCTCCAGCAGCAGCGCGGCCAGCCCGAGCCGGTCGATGGCGTCGCGCTGCATGACCTGGACGACGGAGGACGGGAAGTAGGTGCGGATGTCCCCGAGCCAGCGCGCCACGGACGGCGCCGAGGCACCGAGCCCCGCCGAACGGTCCCGCCCTGTCTGCGGCTTGTCCCCCTTGCCGTACAGCGCGGTGAGCGTTCCGTCCATCGCCGCGTCGCGGCCGGACAGGGCGCATCCGGTGCCGTCCGCCCGGTCGCCGCCGAGCACCAGCCGCCAGCGCCGCAGCCGCTCGCGCGCGGGGTCGGCGTACTCGGCCGGTGCCCCGGCCGCCATCGCTTCGGTTGTCATATGCCCACCCTCGCAAGGCTGTTGTCACGAATTGCCGCGTGTTCCCGCTCCGCGTCCAGGCCGAGCAGCAGCCGCACCACCGGCAGCACGGCGTCCGCGCGCTCGGTGTCCGGTTCGGCGGCGAAGCCGGGCAGTCCGGCCGCCGGGGCCGCCGGGCCGGTGTGCCCTCCGGGCCCGCGCCGCACCAGTTCGCCGAGGGTTCTGCGCACTCCGGGCTCGTACGCCGAGAACGTGCGCCGCAGCAGCGGCAGTACGTCCGTGAACGCCTCCGCAGGCACCCCGGTCAGCCAGCTGTCGACCAGGCCGAGCAGCCGCTCGTCGTGCACCAGCAGCATGCCGCCCCCGCCGCCGACGAAGCCCTCGATCCAGGCGGCCGCGTCGGCGGGCGGTGTCCCCGGCGAGAGCACCAGGCCCATCAGCCGGGCCGCCTCCTCGGGCCGCAGCTCGCCGTCGTCCAGCAGCAGCCGGACGGCCCGCCCCCGTATGACACCGGGCACGGTGTCCCGCAGGGCCAGGGTCCGCAGCACGGTGCGCCAGCGGCCGCGCAGGTCCCCCCGGCCGGTGTCCGGAGTGCCGGTGAGGGTCTCCGCCAGGAGTCCCACGGCGCCGTGCACGGCGTCGACATGGCCGCGCATCTCCTCCGCCGCGTCCGCGTCCAGGGCGGCGCAGGCCGGCGGGAGGCCGACGAAGACCCGCTCGGCGAGGCCCGCCGCGACACCGGCCAGCGCGCCGGTGTCAGTGCCGCGAACGTCGCCGTAGCGCAGCGAGCGGACCAGGGCGGGCAGCGCCTGGGCGAGGTGGCCGACGTCCGAGTCGAGGGCCGCCCGGTCGGCGAGCACCCGCATCACCACCGGCAGCGCGTCCGGCAGCCCGGCCAGCAGGCAGTGCTCGGCGAGCGCGGTGACCTCCGCGAGGGCTTCCGCGGTGGTCGCGTCCGCCTCCGCCCTGGCCGTGGCCGCGGCGAGCACGGTCGTCCCCCACACCCCCGCCTCGGCGACCCGCACCGACAACTCCGGCTCCCAGCGCAGCCGCCAGGTCTCCCGGAAGGTGCCCGTATTCCCCCGCGACTCGGCCGGCTCGCCCCAGCCGACGCCGAGCAACCGCAGCCGGTGCAGGAGCCTGCTGCGGCCGGCGTCGGTCTCCTTGCGCAGGTCCAGCTCCAGCTCGCGCTCCAGCGCCTCCGGCTTGAGCCGCAGCCGGCGCTGCTCCCGGGCCAGGTCACGCTGCAACGGCACCGCGGGCGCCGCCTCCGGCACCTCCCCCAGCACGTCTCCGACCACCAGCCGGTCGTGCACCAGCGCCAGCGGCACGTCCGAGCCGTCGCACATCACCGCGCGCACGGCGTCGGTGGTCTCGCTCAGGCCGGGCAGCGGACGGCCGCGCATGGCCGCGAGGGTCTCGGCGAGCCGCACCGCCTCGATGACGTGCGCGGAGGAGACGATCCGGTCCTCCTCGCGCAGCAGCCCCGCCACCTTGGTCAGCCATCGCTCGACCGGCCGGTCCGGCGCCCGGAACAGATGCCCGTACCAGCCCGGCGAGTCGATCCCGGCGCCGTACCCGCTCGACCGGGCCAGCCTGCGGTGCGTCCACGGCACCCAGGTCAGGTCCGCCTTGACCTTGGGCAGCCCCTTCAGCAGCGCCCGGTCCACGGTGACGGCGGCCTTCTCCCGCAGCGCGGGTACGTGCCACGCCCCGCACACCACGGCCACCGCGTCCCCGAACTCCTTTCGGGCGGCCCGCACCTGGAGCCTCATGTGGGCCTCCCGCACCAGGTCGCGGGGCCGCCCGCCGACGCCGTAGCGCTCGCGCAGCGCCGTCATGGCCTCCTCCAGCGCGGCGAACGGAGCGAAGGGATCCTGCTGCCCCGGGCCCCGGTGCTCGACGACGTCCTCCCACCAGCGCTCGGGATCGTCGTACCCGGCGGTCTCGGCGAGCACGGCGAGGGGGTCGACGCGCAGGCCCGCCACTGCGCCCGGCTCGCCCTCGCGGTCCTCGCCGTCCTCGCCGTCCTCGCCGTCCTCGCCGTCCTCGCCGTCCTCGCCGTCCACGTCGGACGGCGCCTCCGGCTCCGTGTCCCACGCCAGCGTGTGTGTGGCGGGCAGGTCGATGAAGCGGGCCGGGACGCCCTGTTCGAGGGCCCAGCGGATCGCCACCCACTCGGGGCTGAACTCGGCCAGCGGCCAGAACGCCGAGCGGCCGGGCTCGTCCACGGCGTGGCCGAGCAGGGCGACCGGCGGCCGCATGTCCGGGTCGGCGGCGAGCGGGATCAGCGTGTCGGCCTCGGGCGGCCCCTCGATCAGCACGACACCGGGCCGGGCGGCCTCCAAGGCGGCCCGCACAGCGCGCGCGGAGCCGGGCCCGTGGTGCCGAACGCCGAGCAGCAGCGGCCCGGAGGCAGGGGCCGTGCCCCACGTGGAGTCGTCGCTCACACGCTCACCTCCCGGCAGGCCCGGTAGAAGTCCTTCCAGCCGTCGCGCTCGCGGACGACCGTCTCCAGGTACTCCTGCCAGATGACTCGGTCGGCCGCCGGGTCGCGGACGACGGCACCGAGAATGCCGGCGGCGACGTCACCCGGGCGCAGCACGCCGTCGCCGAAGTGGGCCGCCAGCGCAAGGCCGTTGGTGACGACGGAGATCGCCTCCGCGGTGGACAGCGTGCCGCTCGGCGACTTCAGCTTCGTCCGGCCGTCGGCGGTCATCCCGTCGCGCAGCTCGCGGAAGACCGTCACGACCCGGTGGATCTCCTCGATGCCGTCCGGCACGGCCGGCAGGTCGAGGGAGCGGCCGATCTGCTCGACGCGGCGCGTGACGATGTCGACCTCGGCGTCGGCGCTCTCCGGCAGCGGCAGCACCACGGTGTTGAAGCGGCGACGCAGCGCGCTGGAGAGGTCGTTGACGCCGCGGTCGCGGTCGTTGGCGGTGGCGATGAGGTTGAAGCCGCGGACCGCCTGCACCTCCTGTCCCAGCTCCGGGATCGGCAGGATCTTCTCGGACAGGATCGTGATCAGCGTGTCCTGCACGTCGGCCGGGATGCGGGTCAGCTCCTCCACGCGGGCCGTCATGCCCTCGGCCATGGCCCGCATGACGGGGCTCGGCACCAGGGCGTCGCGGCTGGGTCCGTGCGCGAGCAGCTGCGCGTAGTTCCAGCCGTAGCGGATCGCCTCCTCCGGCGTGCCCGCCGTACCCTGGACGAGCAGGGTCGAGTCGCCGCTGACCGCGGCCGCGAGGTGCTCCGACACCCAGGTCTTGGCCGTGCCGGGCACGCCGAGCAACAGCAGCGCGCGGTCGGTGGCGAGGGTGGTGACGGCGACCTCGACGATACGGCGCGGGCCCACGTACTTCGGTGTGATCACCGTGCCGTCCGCCAGGGTGCCGCCGAGCAGATAGGTCGCCACCGCCCACGGCGACAGTTTCCAGCGGGCCGGGCGCGGGCGGTCGTCCTGGGCGGCCAGCGCGGTGAGTTCGGCGGCGAAGGCGTGCTCGGCATGCGGTCGCAACGCCTGCGAGCCCTCGCTCCCGCTCGCTTCGACGGACGTCGGTTCCACGGACACAGTCATGGCTGAGGCCCCCTCCAGCTCGGCCGGTTCGGATCTGGCATCCACCGTGCACCACGCCACTGACAATCGCTCTGACCTGCACAGACACGCTCGCTGGGCCGATTGTCAGTGGTGGGATCTACCGTCGGTGGCATGACTGAGCAGGGGGTGCGCTGGACCGCGGAGCAGGTGCTGGCACTGGCGCCTGACGCCGCGTCACGCAAGGCGGGAAGCAAGCTGGGCACGGCCGGACCGTGGTCCGGGTCGGGCAGCGGAGAAGGGACGGTGTGGGGGCTGTGCAAGGGCAGTGGCAGCAGGCCGTACCAGACGGTGGTGGACCTCGCGGACGCGGCCGGGCCCGCGTACAAGTGCAGTTGCCCGAGCCGGAAGTTCCCGTGCAAACACGCGCTCGGGCTGCTGCTGCTGTGGGCGGAGGGGGACGGCGCGGTGCCTGCGGTGGCCGAGCCGCCGGAGTGGGCCGAGCAGTGGCTCTCGGGCAGACGCAGGCGCGCGGAGAGCAAACGGGCGGAGGGCGGGGGGAGTTCCGCACCCGGGTCCGCTGACCCGGAGGCGGCGCGGCGCCGGGCGGAGCGTCGGGCCGAGCGGGTCACGGCGGGCGCGACGGAGCTGGAGCAGCGCCTCGCGGACCTGCTGCGCGGCGGCCTGGCCTCGGCCGAACAGACCGGATACGGGATGTGGGACGAGACGGCGGCCCGCATGGTCGACGCGCAGGCCCCCGGACTGGCGGCGCGAGTGCGGGAGTTGGGAGCGATACCCGCCTCCGGCCCGGGTTGGCCGGCGCGCCTGCTGGAGGAGTGCGCGCTGCTGCATCTGCTCGACCAGGGCTGGCTGCGCCGCGACCGACTGCCGGACGCCCTCGCGGCGACGGTCCGCTCCCGGCTCGGCCTGCCCGCTTCGGCGGACGGCCCGCCGGTGCGCGACCGCTGGCTGGTCCTCGCCCAGTACGACACGGTCGACCCGAAACTGACGACGCGCCGGATCTGGCTCCACGGCGCCGAGTCGGGCCGCACCCGGCTGCTCCTCTCCTACGGCGCGGCCGGCCGGGCACCGGAACTGTCCCTGCCGGTCGGTCTGGCGCTGGAGGCCGACCTGTCCGTGTTCCCCGGCGCCGGACAGCTGCGGGCGGCCCTGGGCGAGCAGCACGCCCCGCCCGCACCCGTGGCACTGCGCCCGCCGGGCGTGAGCACGGCCCGGGCCGCGGCCCGCTACGGCGACGCCCTGCGCGAGGACCCCTGGCTGGAGTCGGTCCCGGTCACGCTGGACCGTGTCATACCGACGCCGGACACCGAACCGGGCTCCTGGCAACTGGCCGACGCCGAAGCGGACTCGGCGCTCCCGCTCACCCCGTCCGCCCGCTCCCGCCCGGGCCTGTGGCGCCTGGTGGCCCTCTCCGGCGGCGCCCCCGTCAAGGTCTTCGGCGAGTGCGGCCACCGCGGCTTCACCCCACTGACGGCATGGCCCGAGGGCCCGGGCGCGCCGGTGACGCTGTGCTGACCTGCCCGAACACCGAGGGACACGAAGAGAAGGGAACGTGATGCACGCAGCCTCGACCGCGACGGCCGGCCAGGCCCTGGTCCCATCCTCCTGGGAGAACCTCGTCACCACCGCCCTCCTCGGCACCGACCGGCGCCCCCCGGTGGCGGCCGGGCCCGGGCGGGAAGCGCCCGTGGCCCTGCTGGACGCCGCCGCCGTGACCACCTTGCGACGGCGGGCCGGGCTGCGGCCCGGCCCGGCCGCGCGGCGGCCGGAGCCCGCTCCCGAGGATCCCCGTCCGGCGCTGCCCGCCGCCGCCGCGCGCAGGCTCGCCCTGCTGCTGGCCGACCGTTCCGGCGGCGGAGGCGGTGGCAGGCGGGGCAGCGCACCGGACCTCATGGAACTGCTCCCGCAGTGGCTCGCGGCGGCCAACGCCCATGGGTACGCGGCGCCCCCGCAGGCACTGCCCGCACTGCTGGACGCCGCCCGGGGCCGTACGGACCTGCGGCCGGCGGCGCTGGCGTTCGCGGGTCCGCGGGCCCTGTGGCTGGCCCGGCTGAACCCGGACTGGCGGTTCGCCCTGCGCTCGGCACCGGGCGGCGGAGCGGCGCTGCCCGACCTCGAGGACGACGAGGCGGTGCAACAGCTGTGGCAGGAGGGCCTGTTCGCCGAGCGGGTCGCCCTGCTGTCCGCCCTGCGCGCCCGCACGCCCGGCCCAGCCCGGGAGCTGCTGACCGCCACTTGGGCGACGGAGCGGGCCGAGGACCGGCTGATGTTCCTCGACGCGCTGCGCACGGGCCTGTCCGCCGAGGACGAGCGGTTCCTGGAGCAGGCCCTGGGCGATCGCAGCCGCAACGTCCGGGCCACGGCGGCGGAGCTGCTGTCCACGCTGCCGGGTTCGGCGCTCGCCGCGCGGATGGCGGTGCGGGCCACGGCCTGCGTGGCCGTCGACCACATGGGGAGCAGGCCCACGATCGTCGTGGAGGCACCCCTCGAGTGCGACCCGGACATGGAGCGGGACGGCGTGGCGGCCAAACCCCCCGCAGGCCGAGGTGAACGGTCGTGGTGGCTGAGCCAGTTGGTGGAGGCGGCACCGCTCGGCACCTGGCCGGGCCGGCTGGGCGGACGTACCCCCGAGCAGATCGTGGCGCTGCCGGTGGCCGACGGCTGGCAGGGCGAACTGCACGCCGCCTGGTGCCGGGCGGCGGTGCGGCAGCGGGACGCCGCGTGGTCGAGGGCGCTGCTCGGGGCGCCGTCGGCGCCGGAGGCCGGCGGGCCCGGGGCGGTGTCCCTGGCGGAGCGGGCGAAGCTGCTGGCCGCGCTGGAGGACGGGGAACGGGCCGAGTGGGTGGCGGGCTTCATCGCGACCCACGGCCTGTCCGAGGCGTTCCAGCTGCTCGGGGTGTGCGACGTCCCCTGGGGCGCCCCGCTCGGCCGGGCCGTGGTGGACGCCCTCGACATCGCCCGGGACGCGGGCAGTTACCCCTGGAGCTTCAGCGGGGTGATGGGGCTGGCCGAGCGCTGCCTGGACCCGGCCGAGGCCGCCCGGCTGGACGGCCTGCTGGCGATACCCGACGAACGCGAGGACGCCTCGCCCGGCGCCGGGGGCTACTGGGCGGAGGCGTTCCAGCGGCTGGTGAGCACGCTGCGGTTGCGGGCGGCGATGGCCGCGGAGTTGGGCGAGACCGGCCCGTCCGGCGTCGGGGCTCAGCCCCCGGAAGCGGCCGGCTGACGCACGTTCTCCCGGACCCACTCCACGATCGCCGTGGTGGTCGCGCCGGGCGTGAAGATCGCCGCGACCCCCTTCTCCTTCAGCGGCGGAATGTCCTCCTCCGGGATGATGCCGCCGCCGAAGACGAGGATGTCCGCGGCGTCGCGCTCCTTGAGGAGGTCGATGACGGCGGCGAAGAGGGTGTTGTGGGCGCCCGAGAGGATGGACAGGCCGATCGCGTCGGCGTCCTCCTGGATGGCGGTGTCGACGATCTGTTCCGGCGTCTGGTGAAGCCCGGTGTAGATGACCTCCATACCGGCGTCGCGCAGCGCCCGCGCGATGACCTTGGCCCCACGATCGTGGCCGTCGAGCCCCGGCTTGGCGACCACCACGCGGATCGGACCGGCTGCCACACCCATCACTGCCTCCATCAAGCGACCACGGAAGCGACCGCTTCCGTCCGTACCGACAAGTACCGCATATCTGGCACGTTCCGCCACCCGTCGGGAAGTGAACGAACGTTATCTCCAGCATCCCGCAACCGGCGGTTTTACGGTGCGCAGCGAGGGGGAAATCACATGGTGGGACATGAGGGCGCACGGGGGATAGAGCCGTCTCTCCGTGTGCCGACAGGAGGTCGGCCCATGAAGGTCACCGGGGTACTGCCACTCTTCCTCCCGCTCTACCGGCGCCTGTGGCCCGGCAGACTGGTCGAGCTGTCCGTGACCCTCATCAAGGCGACCGCGCTCGAGGCCGCGATCCTGGCCGGCCACCTGCTCCTGTATCCGACCGGCCTCACCCAGGAGCGCCGCTCCCCCGCGCTCCCCGCCGAGGACTGCGCCACACGGCTGCCCGACCGGCCCGGACCTCCGGTCGTCCTGCTGCACGGCTTCATCGACAACCGCTCGGTCTTCGTCCTGCTGCGCCGCAGCCTCGCCCGCAACGGCAGGCAGCGCGTCGAATCGCTCAACTACTCTCCGCTGACCTGCGACATTCGCACCGCGGCCGAACTGCTGGGGCGGCACGTCGAGGAGATCTGCGAACGCACCGGAAGCGTCCAGGTCGACATCGTGGGGCACAGCCTCGGCGGACTGATCGCCCGTTATTACGTACAGTGCCTGGGCGGTGACCTGCGGGTGCGCACGCTGGTCACGCTGGGCACCCCGCACTCCGGCACCCGGGCCGTACCGCTGGCCAGCGCGCATCCGATCGTGCGGCAGATGCGGCCCGGCTCGGAGGTGATCGAGGAGCTGACCCGGCCCGCGCAGGGCTGCCGGACCCGGTTCGTCAGCTTCTGGAGCGACCTCGACTCCGTGATGGACCCGCCGGAGACGGCCTGCGTCGATCATCCCGACCTGGACGTCCTGAACGTCCTGGTGACCGGGATCGGGCATCTCGCGCTGCCGGTGCACCCCGCGGTGGCGGCCGGGATACGCGAGGCGCTCGACAACACCCTCCCCGAGGAACCGCTCAGCGGCGGCCTGACGGTGGCCTGAGGGCGGCGGCCGGACAGGCGGTCAAGGCGACGGCATGGGCGCGGCACAGCCGGTACACAGGTGACGCACGGTCACCTGACATCGAACACTCTTCGAACACAGGGCCAAACTCGTGTCCGCCGTCCGCCAAAACACGGCCGATTGCCCGTTTCCGGCCCACGCGAAACCGGCGGAAGATTGTCGCGCCCGCGTACCGCCGGGTACAGTCGCCGCACTGCTCTGGCAGCCCCTGTTGTCGAGGCGAAAGAGAAGTTGGTGAACGACCGTCACCCGTCGGGGACCATGACCACCCCGGCCCCGGCTTCCGACGCCTCCGCCGCGCACTACGCGCAGTACGGGGCGCAGGAAGCCCAGTACGACGACCTCACCACGTACGGCGGCTACGACGCCACAGGTTTTGCGAGCGGCACCACCGGCACCGGATCCTTCGCCACCGACCCGCTCTTCGGCGGCCTCCCGGGCAATGAGCAGCACACCGGCGCGTACGACACCACGCAGTGGCAGACCGGCACCGGCCAGACCCTGAACTACGACCCGTACGCGGCCCAGCACCACGCCGCCTACGACTCGGGCGTGTACGACAACACCGCCTGGTCGGTCCCCGCTCAGGCCACCGGGAACGACATCAGCGGCCAGTGGGACGCGAACGCCTGGCTCCAGCCCGACCAGTCCGCCGTCGCCGACCCCACCCAGCAGTGGCAGTGGGGCACGCAGACGTTCGACACGGGCGCGTACGACGCCACGCAGTGGAACTCCGACGGCACGGCCGCGGCGCACGAGCAGCTTGCGGAACCGTTCGACCAGCAGGCCACGGCCACGTTCGAGCAGGTCGGCGAACCGTTCGACCAGCAGGCCACGGCCTCCTTCGAGCACGTCGACGAGTTCATCGAAATCCCGTCCGAGCACGGCGAGTTGGGCGACACGGGCGAGTTGCCCGCAGTCCCGTCCCTGCTCGACGACCAGGAAGAGGCCACCCCGGCCCCGGCGACCCGCGCGGGCTCCCGCAGCGCGGCGCGTTCCCGGCGCCGTACGCCCCCCAAGCGCTCCGCGCTGCTGACCGTCGCCGTGCCCTCGGTCTGTGTGATGGGGGTCGCCGGGATCGCCGCCGCCTCCGTCGGCGGCCTGACCGACGACGGCAAGGACACCACCGCCTCCGCCTCGGACGCGCACGCGCACGCGGTGAAGCCGTCCGTCGCCAACAGCAAGCTGGACGCCCAGCTGCGGACCCTCTCCGCCGGGGCCGACGACTTCGCCGACCGGGCCAGCCGGACGCAGGAGCGCATCGACCTCAAGGCGCAGCAGGAACTGCAGCAGAAGAAGGCGGCTGCGGAGGCCGCGCTCAAGGAGCGGCTGCGTCCCAAGTTCGCGCTGCCGGTCACGCAGCACGGGCTCAGCGCCTACTTCGGCCAGGCAGGCGTGAACTGGATGTCCGTGCACACGGGCATCGACTTCCCGGTCTCGTACGGCACCACGGTGATGTCCGCGACCGACGGCGTCGTCTCCACGAAGTGGAACAGCGCCTACGGCAACATGATGATCGTGACGGCGAAGGACGGCACGGAGACCTGGTACTGCCACCTCTCCAGCTACCGCGTCGCCTCCGGTACGGCCGTCAAGGCCGGCGACCCGATCGCCTACTCCGGCAACTCGGGCAACTCCACCGGCCCGCACCTGCACTTCGAGGTACGTCCGGCGGGCGGGGCGGCCATAGACCCCCTGCCGTGGCTGCGCAGCCACGGCCTGGACCCGACCTGAGCCGCCGACGAACCGAGCCCCGCCGATCCGGCGGGGCTCACTCGTCTCCCTACAGCTTCTCCACCGGCGCGTACCGCAGCAGCAGCCGCTTCGGCTTCCCGTCCCCGAAATCGATCGTCGCCTGGGCCTTGTCCTCCACGCCCGACACCGCGACGACCGTGCCGAGCCCGAACTGGTCGTGGGTGACCCGGTCGCCGACGGCCAGGGACACCACCGGCTTCTCGGAGGCCCGCCGGGTGGCGAACCCGGACGCGCCCGCCGCCGACGAGCGGGAGCGGGACGAGGACAGCGAGGACACGATCCCGGAAGCCGGCCCGGAGGACACCGGGGCGGCGGCTCCCGTCCGCTTCCACTGCACATGGGCGGCCGGGATCTCCTCCAGGAAACGGGAGGGCGGGTTGTACGAGGGCTGCCCCCAGGCGCTGCGCATCGCCGACCGGGTGAGGTAGAGCCGCTCCCGCGCGCGCGTGATGCCGACGTACGCCAGCCGCCGCTCCTCCTCCAGCTCCTTGGTCTGGCCGAGGGCGCGCATGTGCGGGAAGACGCCGTCCTCCATGCCGGTCAGGAAGACGACCGGGAACTCCAGGCCCTTGGCGGTGTGCAGGGTCATCAGGGTGATGACGCCGGAGCCTTCCTCGTCCTCGTCGGGGATCTGGTCGGAGTCGGCGACCAGTGCGACCTGCTCCAGGAAGTCGGACAGCGCCACCGACTCACCCTCCCCGCGGTCCTGCTCGAACTCCAGGGCCACGGCCGCGAGTTCCTGGAGGTTCTCGATGCGGGTCTCGTCCTGCGGATCGGTCGAGGCCTGCAACTCGGCCAGGTAGCCGGTGCGTTCGAGAACCGCCTCCAGGACGGTCGCCGGTCCGGCGCCGGACTCCACGATCGTGCGCAGGTCCTCCATCAGCGTGTTGAACCGCTTGACCGCGTTGGTGGAGCGCGCGGCCATGCCGTACGCCTCGTCCACGCGCTTCAGTGCCTGCGGGAAGCTGATCTTCTCGCGCTGGGAGAGGGCGTCGATCATCGCCTCGGCGCGCTCGCCGATGCCCCGCTTGGGGACGTTGAGGATGCGGCGCAGCGGCACCGAGTCCTCGGGGTTGGCGAGGACGCGCAGGTAGGCCAGGACGTCCCGGACCTCCTTGCGCTCGTAGAAGCGGACGCCGCCGACGACCTTGTAGGGCAGGCCGACGCGGATGAAGACCTCTTCGAAGACACGGGACTGGGCGTTGGTGCGGTAGAAGACGGCGACGTCCCCGGACTTCGCCTCGCCCGCGTCCGTGAGGCGGTCTATCTCGTCGGCGACGAACTGGGCCTCGTCGTGCTCGGTGTCGGCGACGTAGCCGGTGATCCGGGCGCCCTGTCCGGCATTGGTCCACAGGTTCTTCGGGCGGCGGGACTCGTTGCGCTCGATGACCGCGTTGGCGGCGGACAGGATGGTCTGCGTGGAGCGGTAGTTCTGCTCCAGCAGGATCGTCGTCGCGTTCGGGTAGTCCTCCTCGAACTGGAGGATGTTGCGGATGGTCGCGCCCCGGAAGGCGTAGATCGACTGGTCCGCGTCACCCACCACGCAGAGTTCGGCGGGCGGGAGGTCGTACTCGCCCGGCGGGGTGTCGACGTCCTCGGCGGCACGTTCACCCGTGCCGACCAGCTCGCGCACCAGCGCGTACTGGGCGTGGTTGGTGTCCTGGTACTCGTCGACCAGGACGTGCCGGAAGCGGCGGCGGTAGTGCTCGGCAACGTCCGGAAAGGCGCGCAGCAGGTTGACCGTCGTCATGATCAGGTCGTCGAAGTCGAGCGCGTTGGCCTCGCGCAGCCGCGACTGGTAGAGCGCGTAGGCCTGGGCGAGGGTCTTCTCGAAACCGTCCGCGGCCTGGGCGGCGAAGTCCTCCTCGTCGATCAGCTCGTTCTTGAGGTTGCTGATCTTGGCGCTGAAGGACTTGGGCGGGAAGCGCTTGGGGTCGAGGTCCAGGTCGCGGCAGACCAGGGCCATCAGGCGCTTGCTGTCGGCGGCGTCGTAGATGGAGAAGCTCGACGTGAAGCCGAGCTTCTTCGACTCGCGCCGGAGGATCCGCACGCACGCGCTGTGGAAGGTCATGACCCACATCGCGTTCGCGCGCGGGCCGACGAGCTGCTCGACGCGCTCCTTCATCTCGCCCGCGGCCTTGTTGGTGAAGGTGATCGCGAGGATCTGGCCCGGGTGCACGTTCCGTTCGGCGAGCAGGTGGGCGATGCGGTGGGTGAGCACACGGGTCTTGCCGGAGCCGGCGCCGGCGACGATGAGCAGCGGGGAGCCGGCGTGCACCACCGCGGCGCGCTGGTTCTCGTTCAGCCCCTCCAGGAGGGCTGCCGCGTCGATCGCGGGGCGGGGGGCGCCGTCGCGGTAGTACGCGTCCCGGTCCGGCGGCACGTCGAACTTCCCACCGAACAGATCGTCCGGAAGCGGCTCCGGAGCGTGATCGTCCTCGGGCGGCGGCGGGGGCTCCTCCTCGCGCCCGCGAGGGGCTTGGAGGTCCGCCAGGAAGCTGTCGTCAAAGAGGCTGCTCATCGCTCTCCGAGTCTAGGGCGCCGCACCGACAACCGGCCGCCGTCCCGGGAACATGGCCGGTTCACGGGGAGCCGGTCCTTCGTGCCCGGGAGGGCCGAACAGCCCCTCACACAGCGGAATCACCCCGTGACACGGGAGCGATCCCACGCCGAGGTCACGAAAATGTATCGGACATATCGTGCACCAACCTTCACACGAGACACACCAGTTGGCTAGGTTGCGGGGCGGGCCGCGCGCCCCCTTCCGGCGAACGTCGCCGATCCGCGCGGCCTCCGCCGAGTCCGGCGCACCCCCGCACGGTGACCGGAGCCGGGGACCCACCGAACCTTGGGGTGAATCGGCACACGTCCCGCCCGGGACGAGGGCCGTAGGGCAAACCTTCCGACCACCCGCCCGAACCCGACAGCTAACCCGGTAGGCGGCACATGGAAGGAGTCGCCTCCCTTGGCGTCGCACCGCAAGCCGCGCCCCGCGGGCACACTCGGAGCAGGTTTCCGCACCCCAGCCCTCGCCGCCACCGCCGCTCTCACCTCCGTGGCCGTGCTGTCCCAGACGGCCGACGCCGCTCCCTCGACCGATGGAAAGCCGAGCCTGGAGGAGGTCGAGAAGAAGGTCGACGACCTCTACCGCCAGGCGGAGTCGGCGACCGAGAAGTACAACGCCGCCAAGGAGCAGACCGGCAAGCAGCGCACCCACATCGACTCCCTGCGCGACGAGGTCGCCCGGCGGACCGCCCGGCTGAACAAGGCCCGCGGGGAGCTGGGCTCGTTCGCCGCCGCCCAGTACCGGACCGGGGCCGCCACGCCCGACACCGCCACCTTCCTGCTCGCGGACAGTCCCCAGGACTACTTCGACGAGAGCCAGCTGATGAACCGGCTGACCTCGCGCCAGAAGAGCGCCGTCGACGACTACGTCACCGAGCAGGCCGCGACCATGAAGAAGCGGCAGGAGGCGGCCAAGAGCCTCCAGACGCTGTCCGAGTCGCAGAACGAACTGCAGACCGCCAAGGCCACCGTCCAGAAGAAGCTCGCCGCCGCGCGCAAGCTGCTGTCCCAGCTGACGGCCGAGGAGAAGGCCCGGCTGGCGGCGATCGAGCGGCAGAAGCAGGAGGAGGCCGCACGCAAGGCCGCGGAGCTGGCGAAGCAGCAGGCGGCACAGGCCAAGGCGCAGGAGCAGGCACAGCAGACGAGCGGCTCGTCCACCTCCGGCGGCTCGTCGACGTCCGGCGGCTCGTCCGGCGGGTCGTCGACGTCCTCCGGAACGTACGCCACCAAGGCCGAGAAGGCGATCGCCTTCGCCCGTGCCCAGATCGGAAAGCCGTACGTGTGGGGCGCCACCGGACCCGACTCGTACGACTGCTCCGGCCTCACCCAGGCCGCCTGGAAGGCCGCCGACGTCTCGCTCCCGCGCACCACCTACGACCAGGTGAACGTGGGAACCACGGTCTCCCTCGCCGACGCGAAGCCCGGCGACCTGATCTTCTTCTACGACGACATCAGCCACGTCGGCATCTACATAGGCAACGGCATGATGATCCACGCTCCCAAGCCCGGCGCGTACGTCCGCGAGGAGTCGATCTACTACGGCGGCGAATCGATCATCCACAGCGTGGTCCGACCCGCCTGACCATCCCCTTCGTCCGGCCCGACCGTCCTCTTTTCGAGCTTTCGAACGCCGCGCGCGCGTGGCCTCCGCGCCCCGCGCGCGCGGCTGCCTAGCATCGGGCGCATGCCCGGCATCTCGGCTCTGCGTGCGTGGTGGGCGGGGCGTCCGCCGGCGGCGGGAGCCGCCGTCATGGCGACCGGCATCGTGTCGTTGGGCCTGCATCTGACGGGCACCGAGACGGTGTCCCGCGTCTTCCTGTGGCTGGCCTGCGTCGCCTGGGCGGCGCTGGCCGCCGACTTCCTCGCACGGCTGGTGGCGCAGCGGGAGCGCTGGGTGGCCGAGGCACACAGCCCGGGCGCGCTCACCGCCGTCGCCGCCACGGCCGTGCTCGGCACCCGGTTCTCGGCGCTCGGCCGGCAGACCCTGGCCGAGGCGTCGCTGGTTCTGGCCGTGGCGCTCTGGCCGGTGCTGCTGTACCTGGTCGTACAGCACTGGGAGCGACACATGCCGGGAGCGGTGTTCCTGTGCTGTGTGGCCACACAGGGGCTTGCGGTACTGGCGGCCACGCTGGCCGCGGCCGAGACGACGGCATGGCTCGCCCACGCCGCGCTGGTGCTGTTCTGGCTGGGCCTGGTGCTCTACGGCCTCGCCCTGCTGCGCTTCGATCCGCGGCAGGTCCTCGAGGGGGCCGGGGACCACTGGATCGCGGGCGGGGCGCTCGCCATCTCGGCGCTGGCCGGGGCGAGACTGCTCTCCGCCGACAGTGCGCGGCTGTACCTGTGGAACGACGACGACCGGGGCGTACTGCGGAACGTGACGGTGGCGCTGCTCTTCCTGGATCTGGCCTGCTACGTGGTCCTGCTCGTCGCCGAGGTGGCCCGGCCGCGGCCGCGCTACGACATGCGGCGCTGGGCGACGGTGTTCCCCATGGGGATGACCGGGGCGGCCATGCTGTCGGTGGCGGCGGCCGTGGGCATCGCGTGGCCGAGGGGACCGGGGCGGGTCCTGGTGTGGGTGGCGGTGGCGGCGTGGCTCACGGGCGCGGCGGGCGCGGTTCTCGCGGCCCGCGCCGGGATCAGCGGACGGCGCTGAGCGTCACGTCCACAGCACGGCGATGAAGATGTTCGCCATGGTCAGCAGGCCGACCAGCCCGAAGAGGCTCTTGTCCACCTTCTCCTCGTCACGCTTCACGTAGACCAGCCCGAGGATGACGATCAGCAGGGCCAGCTTCACGCCGATCTTGACGGTGTTGACGTGGTGGCCTTCGGCCTGGTTGAGGCCGACCAGGGCCACACCGGTGACCAGCATGGTGAACGCGCCGTGCAGCATCCCGGGGACGAAGCGGGCCGTGCCCTGGCCCATCGCCTTCATCTGGGTGAGGAATCCGCCGAGCAGCGCGGCGATGCCGATGATGTGCAGGCCGACGAAGAGATGGATGAGTACGTCCATGAGCCTGGAGCCTAGTCAGGGGTCCGACAGGCTCCTGTCACCGGGCCCGCCGGGAGCATCCGCGGATCTTGCATATATGCGCGCCATAGCACCACATGACTCCCGCGTGTCCAGCATTCCGCGCATCGGTCACTACGCTACGTGAAGGCGACGACTCCAGACCGGCAACCCGGTCACATGCGGTCACATCTCGATCGCTCGAAGCCAGTTACGCACTCCACGTTACCAACCCGTCACACCGGGTTTAGCGTCCTCCCCCAGGTGACCGGCTCCCCACCGCCGCCCGGGCCAGGGGCGGCAGTCGGGCACCACCGCCGAGAAAGGTCCGGCGGCGGCCCGCTTCCCCTGTGCGGGCCGCCGCCGGACGCACCACTCGTCCGGTCGCAGGAGTCCTACGGAAGGACGTGACGGTCCAGGTGGCAGCGCACCGCAAGCCCCGACAGCGCTCGCTCGGCGGAAACACGGCCCGCACGGCCGTCACTCTCGCCCTGGCGGGCGCGGCCACCGCGACGGCCTTCGACGGAACCGGCAACGCCGAGCCGCAGCTGACACCGACGCAGGTGAAGGCCAAGGTGGACAAGCTGTACCAGGAGGCGGAGACCGCCACCGAGAAGTACAACGGTGCGAAGGAGAAGGCGGACACGACCCAGCGGCGGCTGAACTCGCTGCGGGACGAGACCGCCCGGAAGCAGGACAAGCTCAACGATTCCCGGAACGCGTTGGGTTCGTTCGCGGCGGCGCAGTACCGCGAGGGCGGGATCGACCCCGCCTGGCAGCTCGCCCTGTCCAGCGACCCCGACCGGTACCTGGACGGGGCCGCGTTCGCGGAGCGGGCCGGCGACCGGCAGGCCGGGGCCGTGGCGCGGGTACGCGAACAGCTGCGGGAGGCCGAGCAGTTGCGCGGCGCCGCCCGGATCGAGCTGAAGGCGCTGCGGTCGCGGCAGGCGGAGCTGAAGCGGCAGAAGAAGACCATCACCGGGAAGCTGGCGGAGGCGCGCGACCTGCTGGCCCGGCTCACTCCGGCGCAGCGCGCGCAGGTCACCGGCGACGGCACCGCGCCGGGGCACGCCTCACGCTCGGCCTCGGACGCCCGGCCGACCCTGGAGCCGGCCGGATCCCCCGCCGCCCCCGGCTCCCGCGCGGCGGCGGCCGTCGCCTACGCCTACCAGAAGCTCGGCAGCCCCTATGTGTGGGGCGCGACCGGCCCGGACGCCTTCGACTGCTCGGGCCTGGTCCAGGCCGCCTACCGCTCCGCCGGCGTCTCCCTGCCCCGCACCACCTACACCCAGATCAACGCGGGCCGACGGGTCTCCCGCTCGGAACTCCAGCCCGGCGACCTGGTGTTCTTCTACTCCGGCATCAGCCATGTGGGCATCTACATCGGCAACGGCCAGATGGTCCACGCCCCGAACCCCTCGGCACCGGTCCGGGTGGCCCCCATCGACCAGATGCCGTTCGCGGGGGCGACGCGGGTGGCGTGAGGGCGGCTGCCCGGCAGCAGTCAGACCAGCCGTCGCGCCGTGGCCCAACGGGTCAGCTCGTGGCGGTTGGACAGCTGGAGCTTGCGCAGGACCGCCGAGACATGGGACTCCACCGTCTTCACCGAGATGAACAACTGCTTGGCGATCTCCTTGTAGGCGTAGCCCCGGGCGATCAGGCGCAGCACCTCCCGCTCGCGCTGGGTGAGGCGGTCCAGGTCCTCGTCGACCGGCGGGGCGTCGGTGGAGGCGAAGGCGTCCAGGACGAACCCGGCCAGGCGCGGGGAGAAGACGGCGTCGCCCTCCTGGACCCGGAAGATCGAGTCGATCAGGTCGGTGCCGGTGATGGTCTTGGTGACATAGCCGCGGGCGCCGCCGCGAATCACGCCGATCACGTCGTCCGCCGCGTCCGACACGGACAGCGCGAGGAAGCGCACCGGCTGCTCGGCGTCCGCCATCAACCCGGCGCACCGGCGCAGCACTTCGACCCCGCCGCCGCCCGGCAGATGGACGTCGAGGAGGACCACCTCGGGCCGCGTCGCGGTGATGACCGTGACCGCCTGGTCGACGTCCGCGGCCTCGCCGACCACCTCCACGCCGGTCTCGGCGGTCTGCCCGATCTCGGCCTGCACCCCGGTGCGGAACATGCGGTGGTCGTCGACGAGCACCACGCGCACATGCCGCTTCCCGGCGGGGCCGGACCCGGCCGGCTCCGCCGCTCCCGCCGTACCGTTCGCCTCGGTCGCGTCGCTCATGACGTCTTCTCCGCCCTCTCCATCTCCAGCTCGACCTCCGTGCCGCCGCCCGGCACCGCCCGCAACCGGGCCGTGCCGCCGTTGCGCTCCATGCGGCCGATGATCGATTCTCTAACGCCCATGCGGTCGGCGGGTATCGAGTCGAGGTCGAAGCCCGGGCCGCGGTCGCGGACGGACACGAAGACCGTCCTCCCCTCGACTTCGGCATAGACCTGCACGGCACCGCCCTCGCCACCGTACTTGGCGGCGTTGACCATCGCCTCGCGCGCGGCCTGCATCTGCGCGCCGGTCCTCTCGTCCAGTGGGCAGTCACCGACCACGACCACCTCGATGGGCACGCCGTGCTTGTCCTCTACTTCGGCCGCGTTGCGCCGCACCGCCTCGGCGACCGTGTCCGGCTCGTCGGCCTCGTCCTTGCCTGTGCCCTCCGGCTTGTACAGCCAGGTGCGCAGGTCCCGCTCCTGGGCGCGGGCCAGGCGGCGGACCTCGCCCGCGTTGTCGGCGTTGCGCTGGATCAGGGTGAGGGTGTGCAGCACGGAGTCGTGGACGTGGGCGGCGACCTCGGCGCGCTCCTGGGCGCGGATGCGCATCAGGCGTTCCTCGGACAGGTCCTGGGTCATGCGGACCAGGTAGGGGCCGGCGAGCAGCGTGATGCCGACGAGGACGACGAGCGCGGCCTGGAGGACCGCGCCGAGGTGGGCGGCCGAGCCCTGCATGACGAAGATGGCGGAGACGCCGGCGGTGACCAGCAGGACGCCGGCGCCCGCGCGCAGCAGCGTGAGGGTGCGGCGGCGGCTGCCGACCTCGACCCAGCGGGCGCGGCGGGCGTTGTCCGCCTGGCGCCAGACGAGGGCGACACCGGCCGCGACCAGGACGGCGGGCAGCAGATACGCCTTGGCCGCACTGGTCAGGTTGATGCTGCCCACGAAGACCATGGACACGATGACCATGAGGAGCAGGGCGACGATCTGGCCCTTGTCCGGCTTGCGGGCCAGCAGTCTGCGGCGGCCGTCCGGCGAGGTCGCGGTGCCCACCGGCGGCTGCGGCTTCTGGTCGCCGACGCCGCCGACGCCGAGCGGCACGAAGAACCAGAACGCGGCGTACAGCAGCGCTCCGAGCCCGTTCGCCATGAACAGGCCGACGAAGGCGAGTCGCACCCAGATCACGGGCAGCCCGAGGTGCCCGGCGAGGCCCCGCGCCACTCCGCCGAGCCAGCGTCCGTCGCTGCTGCGGTAGAGCTTGCGCGGCGGCCGCGGGTCGTCGAGGGGGAGGGCTGCGGCTTCCGGCATGCCATCGATGGTCACATGGGCGCGGGCCCGGAGCATCAGGGTCGACCCCCTAGGCTCCCCTGATCTTCGAGTCGGCCGTTCGAATCGGCCCGCCGGCCGGGCGTCGAACGTCTCCCCGCCGTCTTTCAGGGCCGATCTCAGGGTTCGCCCAGGGTCATCCCGACTGCCGTCGCGGCGGCCGGGCCGTCACCATGGACGCATGACGGATCACGAGCACGCCGCGACGGGTCCGGGACCCGGCCCCGGCCCGCGCCCGGCCCCGGGCACCGGACCGACGGATGCCGCGCCCGCCGCGACGGGAGGGACGGGAACGGCAGGAGAGAGGGAAGGGACAGAAGCGACGCGGGAGCAGGACACCGCCGGGGAGCCGGAGACCACCGACGGCGTCCTCCGGTTCCAGCGCGACCGCCGGCACAAGATGATCGCCGGGGTGTGTGCCGGGCTCGGACGGCAGACGGACATGGACCCGGTGATCTTCCGGATCACCCTGGCCGTGCTGTCCGCGACCGGCGGCATCGGCCTCATCTTCTACGGCTTCGCCTGGCTGCTGGTGCCGTACGAGGAGGAAGAGGAGAACGAGGTCCGCAAGCTGCTGACGGGCCGGGTCGACGGCCAGGCACTGGCCGCCGTGCTGTTCGCCCTGGTCGGCTGCGGGATCTTCCTGACCATGCTGAAGAACGGCGGGGTGCTGACCTTCGCCGCGGTGCTCTCCCTGCTGCTGGCCGGCGTCGGGTACTGGTCGCGGCGGCGTGGTGCCGCCGACCCCGATCCGCTCGCCGTGCAGGCCGCCGCCGACGCCCCGCCGGAGGCCCAGGCGCCGCCGGTCGTCACCACCTACCCCTCCTGGTGGCGGGACCCGATCGTCAAGGACGGCTCCCATGTCGGCGGCACCGGGTATCTGTGGGGCCCCGGGGACGCCCGCGACCTGACCTCGTCCGTGGACGTCGGCATCGCCACCCCCTGGCCCCACAACGGCTCGACACACCCGCCGCGCACCACAGCCCCGAGAGCACGCGGCCCGCGCTGGATCGGCGGCTGGATATTCCTGCTCGCCCTGCTGGCCGGGGGCCTGGGCACCGGGCTGACCTGGGACACGCACCCGCTGGGCACCAGCCTGCAGGCCGGCCTCGCCTGTGCGCTCGTGGTCTTCGGCCTGGGCATCACGCTCAGCGCCTGCCTTGGGCGGACCGGGGCCGGGTCGGTGTTCCTGGCGATCATCACGGCGGCGCTGCTCGTGGGGGCCACGGCTCTGCCCAAGGACATCACGACCCACTGGAGGGAGACGTCCTGGAAGCCGGCCGCGACGGCGGGCGTGCGGTCCGCGTACGACCTCGGCACCGGTATCGGCACCCTGGACCTGACCCGCGTGCACCCGGCGAAGGGGCGGACGGTGGCCACGGAGGCCGACGTGGGAGCGGGGCAGCTGAAGGTGATCGTGCCGGCGGACGCGACCGTGCGGATGAGCATCGACGTGGGGGTGGGCGACATCCGGTTGCCCGGCGAGAACGGGAAGGACGTGGACGTGGAGCCCGGCAGGCACAGGACGGTGACGCTGTCGCCGGTCAAGGGCGGCAAGGACGCCGGGACACTGCGACTCGGTCTGCGGGTGGGCGTCGGAGAGGTGGAGGTCAGCCGTGCTGCGTCATGAGTTCCAGCCCGGGAAGCTGGTCGCCGGTCTCTTCCTCACCACCGTCGGCGCCGTCTACGCCGGTGACGCGGCCGGCCTGTGGAACACCCCCTGGTTCGTGGCCATCCCGCTGGTGACGGGCGGCCTCGTCCTGGCCGGTCTCACGGCGGCCGTGACCCAGGGCATACGCAGACGACGCGGCGCTGAGAACGGCAGGTCCTAGCGGTAGCCGCCCGCCCGTTGCCGTCGGCGGGAGCGCCAGGCCGCGTCAAGGGAGAGGTAGGGCGCTCCGGCGAGGACGAGGGGCAGCCAGGCCATCAGGTAGGCGAGGTCGTTGCCGTAGTAGTAGGGCGTCGTGGCCCAGCTGACGGTCAGCCACAGGCTGAGCGAGATCAGCGCGCCGCCCAGGGCGGCAAGCCGGCCCAGCAGGCCGATCAGGGTGCCGATGCCGACGGCCAGCTCGCCGAGGGCGATGGCGTAGCCGAAGCCGACCGGGTTCTTCAGGGCCATGTCGATCAGGGCGGGGATGGCCGCGGAGTCGCGGGCGGCGCGCATCGTGTCGCCGATCGATCCGGCACCGCCGGACTTCAGGAAGGTGCTGTCGGTGAGTTTGTCCAGGCCGGCGTAGATGAAGGTGACGCCGAGGAAGATCCGGAGCGGAAGGAGGGCGTAGCGGGTAGCCGTGTCCCGCCAGTCGCCGCCGCGGTTCAGGTAGGACGTCTGTGTGTCCGTCCGCATGCCGTGAGTCATCGCCGTTAGCCGCCTCTCACCCGCCGTGCCGACCCCTCACCCGAAGATACGTACGACAAACGGGAATGGTTCAATCCACTCCCGGACTTTTTCCGGATTTCGGATCCCGGCCCCCGGGACGAGCACGCGAGTCAGATCCAGGCCTGGATCTGCCGCACGGGGTGACCGAGCACCGCGCCCACGGCGGTCAGTTCGTCAGCGGTGGGGGAGGAACGCCGGGCAGCCGACGCGCACCAGGTTCCGGCCGCAGTCGACGGCCCTGGGCAGCTCGTACCGGTCGACGTCCGGCTCCACGTCGTCCAGATCGCGGTCCTCGGCGCCGGGCACGCCCGAGGCCAGTTCCCGGACCAGGGCCGCGGCGCGCTCGCCGGTCGCGGGCTCGGGCTCGGGCTGCCAGTGCGGGTCGGTCGGTATCACCGGCAGGACGCCTTCGCTCACCGCTCCCCTCCCCTTACTCCGTCACCTGGACTTACTCCGTCACCTGGACCAGGCAACGGTTGGTCGCCACCCCGGCCGCCGTGACCACCTGCACCTCCACCGAGCCGGGCTCCACCTCTGCCGGGACCGGGACGGTCAGGACGGTGTCCGTGGGGTTGCGGAAGCCGCCGGTGACGGGGACCAGGGGAACGTGGACGTCCACCGCGCCGATGCGTACGACCATGCGGGAGAGGCGGTCGGCACTGTGGGCGCCGGGCGGGACGAAGCCGGTGCCGCGGATCTCGATGTCGTCGCCGGTGCGGATCGGTCCGTCCAGGTCGCCGGGCTCACGGGCCCGGACCACGGAGAGGATCATCGGACGGCCGCCCTCGGCGTACTTGCCGACCAGGTAGGTCGCGGCCGAGATCAGCACCACGACGGCGAGGCCCCAGGGCAGATCGGGCAGTTGGTCGGGGCGGCGGGCCAGCCGAACCGCGGCGAACGCCAGGGCGACGGCGCTGATGACGACGTACTGGATGTCGGCGAACGCGCCCCGGCCGGAGTCGTCGGTCAGCAGGTCGGCGGCGCGCGGCCGGTGAGCCGGCACCTTCTGCAGCCGCAGACCGAGGATGCGCAGGCCGACCACCCGGCGGACCAGCACGGCGATCCCGCACACCACGGCGAGGACGGTCACCACGCCCGCCCCGCGCACGAGATCGAGGCCGGAAAGCAGCGCGTCGCGTTCTGCGTGGTCGGAGGCGGCGGCCAGGCGGCCCGCCAGCAGCAGCACCGCGTAGGCGACGAACAGCACCCAGCAGGCGGCCACCGCGCGGGAGGTGGACATCCGGTTGTCCTCGCCGATCACCGGGGCCAGCGCCCCGCCGCGCGCCCGGTGGAACCAGGAGGCGGCGGTCAGCGTGCCCGCGACGACGAGCGCGGCGAGCAGTGCGGCGGTCCGGGCGCTGGTCCAGCCCGCGCCGACCGCGGTGAGCGACTCGGCGAGCAGCAGGGCGACGACCACGCCCCCCACCGCACTCGCCGTGCGCAACCACAGACGGGCGAGCCAGGCCTCGCCCTCCGCCCGGCCCCGTTCGGCGACGGCCTCCGCCTGCTGGGTCAGCTCCGCGGAAACCCACTGGCGGGAGGCGGAGTCCGAGTGCGCCACGCCCGTCGGCAGGCCCTGCCCGGCCGCGAACTCGTCGCGGGCACGCAGGAACGCGGCGACGGCCCGCCGGTGCCCCTCGCGAGCCCCGTGCGGACAGTCCCCGCAGGTGCAGCCGCCTCCGTGCGCCCCTTCGGCACCCGTTGCCGCGCCCTGTCTCGCCTCCTGCACCGCCACGCCCGACGCCCGCCTTCCCCTCGACCCGCGACACGGCCGGCGAACCCCTCTGCGGGCCGTCCCGCCACCGTGCAACTCCCCTGTGTCGAGAGCGAATTGTTCCCTACGCACGGGCGTTCCGGCCCGCCCGTCCGGGCCCTGGAGGGTGAACTTCGAGCCGCCGTGTTGACCCGGCTGCGAGAATCTCCCCATGGCCGAGATCATCCAGCGGGACGGCACCTGGGCGTTCGACGGCAGTGCGATCCGGATCACCCCCGGACTCGACCGTTGCGTACCGCTGTTCCGGCAGACGTACGGGGAGATCGCCGTGCCCCTGGAAGCGGTGTCCGGCGTCGGCTACGAACCCCAGCGCAAGCGGGGTCGGCTGCGGATGCGGCTGCGCGAGGGCGCCGACCCGCTGCTCCAGGCCACGGGCGGGCGGCTGCCGGAGGCGGCCGACCCCTACCGGCTGGCCGTGGACGCGGACCGCGGCGGGGTGGCCGAGTTCGTCGCCGAGGAGATCCGGCACGCGCTGCTGCTCGACCAGGTCCCCAAGGAGCCCACGGCGGCCTACCTCCTGCCGGGGCCGCCGGTGCCGGTCTCGGTCCGCTCCTCCGACGGCACGGTCTCCTTCGACGGCGCCCAGGTGCGCATCGACTGGGCCGACACCTCCGACCGGGTCAAGCGCGCGACCGGCCCGCGAATCATCGGCCTCGGCGACCTGGTCCAGGTCGAGTGGCTGCCCAACTCCGGCTACGAGGACGGCTTCCTCAGGTTCGTGACCCGGGAGACGGCGTTCTCCAAGCTGCCGCCCGAGCGGGACCCCTACACCCTCGACCTGTGGGGCAGCGTCCGGCGCGACCTGCTGACCGCGCTGGTCGCGGCGGCCGTCACCGCCCGGCTGCCGCATCCCTCCACCCGCACCGGCGGCGCGTTCACGGACCGGGACCGGCCGCCGGCCGCCGTGCCGGCGCAGGCCGACCACCACGACGTACTGCTGCGCCGGCTGCGGGAGCTGGGCGAGCTGCACCGCGACGGGGTGCTCACGGACGAGGAGTTCACGAAGACGAAGGCCGCTGTACTGCGGGGCTTCTAGTGCCCCGGAAGGCGACGTTCGCCCCGTCGCGACGGG